>SVPQ01000010.1 GCA_015065845.1 Oscillospiraceae bacterium | reverse complement strand
TCAAGATATTAAGTATGATAATATTAAAATGGTGATAAAAAATGATTAGTTACGAACCATTTTATGAAACGCTTTTTAAAAAAGGTGTTACGGAATACAACCTTATTTTCAAGCAAGGTTTTTCTGCTAACACTTTTCACAGAATGAAAAAAGGCGAAGCAATAAACACCAAAACACTTGATGCTCTTTGCTACGCCCTCGATTGCGAAGTACAGGATATTATTAAATTTGTAAAAGAATAAGTGAGTGTATTAAAATCCGATATGGTTTAATACACTCACTTTTTGTTTATCGCGAATCAAATCTTCAGTTTATTTCTCCACCGACTGACTGCAATTAAAAAAACTACCTCGTGGAGAAGAACTCTCCACCACCCAAGGAACATTATTTAATTTTCCAACTAAATACTCGCTTGACAGTGTATAAATGCAAGTGACTTCAAGGGATGGCGGTCCCCCTCTCTTCGAAGAGAGGCACACTCTTGTATCAACTTTTTTACACTCGATTAGTTTGTTGTGGAATTTAATTTGCTCCACTACTCGCGGGCGACCACAGGTCAGCCCCTACGATTGTGGGAGTTAATTTTTGATTTCATTTCTAATGCAACGCAGTTCCGAAATTATTCATTATTCAATATTCATCAGCGTAAGCGACTTCATTATTCATTAAAATCTTTGAGAACTCTCCACCACCCAAGGCACATTATTTCATTTTCCAACTAATTACTCGCTTAATAGTGTATAAATGCAAGTGACTTCAAGGGATGGCGGTCCCCCTCTCTTCGAAGAGAGGTACACCGTCACATTTAATTTTTGCATTCATTTTCGGTTTACGAAGGACTTTAAATTATACAACTTATTGTTTGTTATTTAATTTAAATAGCGTCGCAGACCCTTCAATTCCGAATTACGAATTACGCATTCCGAATTATTTCCCCAATTCCACCGTTCTCTCATAAGAACGACTTACTGCGTTTATAATGTCTGCTCTGAAGGATGCGTTTTCGAGTGACAAAACACCCTCAATTGTGCTACCCGCAGGGCTACAAACTGCGTCTTTTAATTTGCCCGGATGTTCGTTTGTTTCCGCTACCATTTTTGCAGCACCAAAAACTGTTTCTGCCGCGTAAAGCAAAGCCTTATCTCTTGGAAGACCACATCTTACGCCACCGTCTGCCAATGCATCTATAAACATAAATACAAACGCAGGGCCACAACCAGAAATAGCACTTGCGGCATCAATTTTTGCTTCATCTATTTTGTCAAGCATACCTGCTTTTTTAAGGATTTCGGTAAATTCGTTATAATCCTCGTCTGTAACATACTTATTACCTGTGTAGAGAATCATACCGGCACCGCAGGATGCAGGAATATTAGGCATAATTCTTATAATAGGGTAATTGCCACCGCACATATCTTTTAAATCTAAAAGATTGATACCAGCCGCCATAGAAACTATGACAAAGCGGTCAGTTCTGTTTTTGAAAATGCTTTCTAATTCATAACAGACACTTCTTAAAACCTGTGGTTTTACACCTAAAAATATATAATCACAAGTTTTTGCAACTTCTTCTGCAGAAGCAATATTAACATTGTTTTTTGTTGCAAAATCTGTTGCCTTTTCAAAATCTGCATCTGAAACGCAGATATATTGGGCACCAACAGACTTTGTTGCTGCTAACGCTAACGCACCGCCCATATTACCGCAACCGATAAAACCAATTTTCTTTTCCATAATATCACTCCTATCTTATTTGTCCGTCACCTTTAATTATATATTTATATGTTGTTAATTCTTCTAAACCCATAGGACCTCTTGCGTGGAGTTTCTGTGTTGAAATACCCATTTCGCAACCTAAACCAAATTCGCCACCGTCAGTAAAACGGGTTGAAACATTCACATAAACAGAAGAAGAATCAACGCCTTTTACAAAGATTTCTGCATTCTCTTTATTTTCAGTAACAATTGCTTCGCTGTGCATTGTTGAGTGAAGTGAAATATGCTCTACCGCTTCACTTACATCTTTCACAATTTTTACTGCCAGAATATAATCTAAAAATTCTGTGTCAAAATCTATTTCACTTGCTTTAGTACCATCAATAATCTTCTGTGCATTTTCACAAAGACGAAGTTCAACTTTGTTTTCGTTTCTGTTTTCTACAAGTCTTTCTTTTACGAGTGGTAAAAATTCACTCGCTATTTTTTCGTTTACAAGTAAAACTTCTGCGGCATTACAAACAGATGGTCTGCTTGTTTTCGCGTTTTCTATAATATTAAGTGCTTTATTAAAATCTGCCGCTTCGTCAACATAAATGTGACAGATACCCGTACCGGTCTGAATGCAAGGAACCTTTGCATTTTCTGTAACTGCTTTTATAAGTCCTGCACCACCACGAGGTATAAGCAAATCTACAAAACCGACTGCATTCATAAGCTCGTTTGCACTTTCTCTTGTGGTGTCCTGAATAAGATTTATAAATGTTTCAGGAAGATTTAATTTCTTCAAGCCCTTACGCATTGCATTCACAATTGCATTTGCAGAAGCAAAAGCCTCTTTACCGCCACGAAGCACACAAACATTACCGCTTTTTAAAGCAAGTGCCGCCGCGTCAGAAGTAACATTTGGCCTGCTTTCATATATAATAGCAGTAACACCCATTGGAACGGTTGTTTTTTCAATTACAATTCCGTTTGGTCTTTCTACTCTGTTTAAAACTTTGCCAACAGGATCAGGTAAAGCGGCAACTTCTTTAATTCCGTTTGCCATACCTTCAATGCGCTCTTTTGTAAGTGCTAATCTGTCAAGCATAACATCTGAAATTGTGCCTTTTGCTTTTTCTAAATCACTTTTATTAGCAGTTAAAATTTCGTCTGCGTTTTCAATTAAAGCATCTGCCATAAAGAGAAGTGCTTTATTTTTTTCTTCTGTATTAAGCGACGCAAGGCGGGTTTTAACTTTTTTTGCTTCAATTAAAATCTCTTTTGTAGTTATCATTTTTCGCACCTGATTTAAGTTTTATTTTGCAATAAATTTTGTACCGATTTTTTCGCCATCAACAATATCGTAAAGCACACTCGGATTTGAACCGTTTGCAATTACCATATCAGTACCTTTACTCATACAGAGTTTTGCGGCATTTAATTTTGTAACCATTCCGCCGGTACCTAAAGAAGAACCTTTGCCACCACCGAGAGCTTCTATTTCAGGGGTGATTTCTTTTACTACTGAAATAAGTTCTGCATTTTCATCTTTATGCGGGTCTGCGGTATAAAGTCCGTCAATATCTGAAAGAAGAACCAATAAATCTGCTTTCATACTGACAGCAACAATTGCTCCTAATGTATCATTATCGCCAACTGCAATTTCGTGAGTTGAAACTGTATCATTTTCATTTATAATCGGCAACACATTAAGTTCTAAAAGTCTGTTCATTGTATTCTGAATGTTGTGGTAGCGTTCTGTGTCTTCTAAATCAAGACCTGTAAGAAGAATTTGCGCTACTGTGTGATTGTATTCAGAAAAGAGTTTGTCATAAGTGTACATAAGTTCACACTGACCAACTGCCGCCGCTGCTTGTTTTGTTGGCATATCCTGAGGTTTTTCTTTCAAAGAAAGTTTACCAACACCCATTCCTATAGCACCGGAAGAAACAAGAATTATTTCGTGACCTGCATTTTTAAGGTCGCTCATAACTTTGCAAAGTTCTTCTACATGGCGGATATTTATATTACCTGTACTATGTGCTAAAGTCGAAGTCCCGACTTTTATTACTATTCTCATTCTGTCTGTTCCCCATTTTCCGTATTAGAACCTGTTCGTTCTTTTAATTTTCCTGCTCTTGAAACTGCTAAATCTTCCATCATCTGCTCACGAACTTTACCGTTTACATTGAAGAACATAAGTGAAAGACCTTTGCAGGTTCTGCCTATTGCAGGGGCTAAAGTAAATACTGTCCATATAGCTGTTAACATTTTTGGGTCTGTTTGCGGAATAACTACACCGTGTGAGTTAAGAAGTGGTTCGTATTTAATAGCCGCAATAATAAGACCGCTTAAAATTGATGAAACATTATTTCCTACTAATGTTATGTAACCCATAGCGGCACTCATCATACCTTCGTTACGGATACCCGTTTTCCACTCAACATAGTCATACATATCACCGGTAAGAGCAGAGTTACAATATCTCTGAACACTGTTCATAGCACCTGCTAAAGTAAGTTCAAACACAATTATAATTAAATTTACAAAAGAATTTTCTGTTGGTGAAAACCCTATTAAATACATTACAAAATAAACAATACCGCAGTAAAGATAACTTAAAACTGCAAGATTTTTAAGGCCTAATTTTTTAGTCCATTTTGTTGCAAATGGTAAAACAAAGTAACTAGGAAGTCCTGTAAAAATACCAGAAATTGCGGCATTTGAAAGTTTGCCTGTACAGTTAAGCCAGAAGTAGTTTGAAACATTCTGACCTACCGCTTTACCCATACCGAAGAAGTTTTTAATAAGCAATACCCACATAGGTCTGCAGGACGCAACTTGTTTTACAGATTTAAACACCGAGGTGTTATTCATTTCTTCGCGAGAAGCGAGTGGAACACGCTCTTTTAATGTAAAGAATCCGTAAATTCTGAATATAACTACCATCGCAATGAATACCAGAGCACCGCCTAAATAGATGCTTCTTGTCGGTATTGTTCTTGGTAAGTAGTCAACAAAGAACGGAAAAAGTGACGGTAACCACACGCCCAATAAATCGGCATAAGTATCGGTTGCAATAAGTCTGTTTCTTTCGTTTACATTCGGTGTTAAGTTATAAAGAATTGCGGTGTATGCCGGATTATAAAAAGAGTTTGAAATTGAACCGACATATTTAATAAAGAAAAACCACACAAAAAGTGCAACCTGAGAAAGTCCCTGAGGTAAAATCCACGGAACTAAATTAGCAAAAATCCAGAATGGCAATGTAAGAACAAAATATGGTCTTACTCTACCCCATCTCGTGCGGGTTCTGTCTAAAATCGGACCTGAAATTGCGTTGTCAAATGTATCTAAAACACCACATACTGAATCAGCAAGGCTCAGTGTAACAGGGCTTACCCCCTGGAATGTAGTATTATAGAAAAACATATTGTTCCCAGAGAATGTTTCCCAGTTTTTGTCACCAAAACCAGAAATTATGTAAGCCGCCATTTCTCTTGGGCCTAAATACTCTTTTTCTTGCTGTTGCTTCTGTTTTTCAACATCTGCTTCAGTAATCTGAGTATTAGTTGAAACTGTGTTTTCTGCCAAATTTCTCACCGCCATCTTTAAGATAGTTTTATTTTAACATATATTTATATCTGTTGTAAACAAATCAAAGTAAAAATTCCTGAAGTTCTCTTTTTAGTCTTGCAACAGGAAGACCTACAACATTAAAGTAGTCACCGTCTATACCTTTGACTAAAAGACCACCTTTACCCTGGATTCCGTAACTACCTGCCTTGTCAAAACACTCATTAGTATCAATATATTCGTTTATCTCTTTGTCACTCAAATCATAAAATGTGACTTTTGTCTCTTGACTGAAAGTCTTCTCTTTGTCACCTTTTATAATTGTGACACCAGTAAACACTGAATGTGTATTTCCACTTAAAGTACGAAGCATTAAAAAAGCATCTTCTCTTGATTTTGGTTTACCCAGAACATTGTCATTGAGGCAAACTATTGTATCTGCAGAAACAATTATTTCATTGCTGAACTGTTCTTTAACTGCTTCGCCTTTGATTTTTGAAAGATATTCAGCGATTTCTCTGCCGACTAAACCGTTCTTTATAGTTTCGTCACAATCGCAGGGATTGACTATTATATCTTCTGTTATCATTTTAATAAGTTCTTGTCTTCTTGGCGAAGCTGACGCAAGTATAATTTTCACACAATCCCCACTTTTTATTATTTTTTCGATATTTTTTAGAATTTTTCGCGATTACATCAAAGAAATGTATTTTTTAAGAGTATTAAGTCCCCACTCACACGCCATTCGTGGTTCTTCACAACCCTCAAACTCTAAAGTTACGAAATAATCATAACCCGCATTTTTCACTGTTGAAAGGCACTGAAATACAGGTACATTGCCGTGACCTAAAACCGCACCTCTTAAATGCGTACCTCCACGAGTTGTGAAAAATCCATCTGTTGGTGCAATGTTGTCCCCACTTTTAATGTGGAAATCCTTTGCGTGAACAAAAGATGCGTAATTTTTTAGTTTTCCGAATGCTACAACCGGATTTTCATCTGCACAAAGGAAGTTACCCATATCAAGAAGCAAACCGAAGTTACTGTCATTAACACCAGTAACAATTTTTTCTACTCTGTCACTATCCTGACAGAAATAGCCGTGATTTTCCATCATAGTGCGGATTCCTTTTGCTTTTGCATATTCTGTAACTGCCTTACAACCTTTTACTATGAAAGGTAATGCTTCGTTAAAACCTTTTGTTTTAGCATCCTCATCACGAAAACCACCTGTGCAATCGTGACGCATACCTGTTACACCTAAAACCGCTGCAACATCAACTTCATATTTTAAACGGTCTATTTCTTTTTCTGTATCGCCATCGCTACCATAAATAAAATCTGCACCGATTGAATACTGAACAGGAATTATACCGTGTTTTTTGCATTCTTCATTTAATTCTTTTGCATATTCTATCTTATCTTTGTTTTCAGGTGTATGAATTTCTGCAAATTCTATTCCGTCAAAACCAATTTCTTTTGCTATTTTAATAAGGTCTTTTTCTGTTACACCATTTTTGCCTACAAGACCACTTAAACTGTATGTACTTACTGAAAATTGCATAGAGAATTACTCCCTTTCCAAATTTTTTGCATTGTTTTGCCCACCACATAGTATTATTATATTAGGGGAGGCGATTTTTTGAAGATAGAAGCCATCGGAGAAGAAAAAATACTTGTTGCTCTTTCCGATAAAGATTTGAGTGAACTCGACATAACTTATGATGAAATGGACTACTCAAATATTGAAACACGCCGTGTAATATGGACTATTTTAGACGAAGCAAAACGCTCTTTAGGAAAATCCATTGACACAGACGGCAGAATTTTAATTGAAGTTACACCGAGTGATGACGGAGGTTGCATTATGTGTTTTACCACAATGCCCGTCACCGATTACAAATCAAAGAAAAAACTTATAATGAAAAAAGAAGCAGACCCAATTCTTTTTAAAGCACTGGACCAGAATGCATTTTTAGATGCAATAGAAATTTTAAAAGAATCTTCTGATTCATACAGAAACTCTGAAATTTTCTCTTATAATAAAAATTTTTACTTTATTATTTACCCCAAAATAACAGGTTCTGAAAAAATCGCTTACATATTAAGTGATTTTGGAGAAACTTATTTTGGTGAGGTTGAATTTTTAAACCGAATTTTAGAATATGGTGAAAAATTCAACTTTTAAGAATATTTACTGCTTCTTTGACATCTGGGGATTTAAATATGTAACTGCCTGCAACTAAAACATTTGCACCTGCATTTTTGCAAAGTACCGCAGTTTCGTTATCTACACCACCATCTACCTGAATATCAACCTGTAAACCCTGTTTTTCTATTTCCTGTCTTAATTCTGTGATTTTAGGAAGCATATCCATAATAAAGCTCTGACCACCAAAACCCGGCTCAACAGTCATAATAAGCACCATAGAAATATCTTTAAGAAACGGAAAAACAACATTTACAGGTGTACCTGGTTTTACAACAAGTGCCGCTTTTTTGCCGACACTTGTTATTTTTTTAATTGTAGCAGAAATATCACTGTTACTTTCAACATGGAATGATATTAAATCTGCACCCGCTTTAATAAATGCATCTATATAATCAATAGGATTACTAATCATAAGGTGACAATCAAAAACTGCATTTGTCACCTTTCTTATTGACTGTACCACAGGCACACCTATTGAAATATTAGGTACAAAATGTCCATCCATTACATCAATATGAATATACTCTGCGCCTGCATTTACTACTTTTTTAATTTCACTTTCTAAGTTGCCATAATCTGCCGCAAGAATTGAAGGTGAAATTATAATTTTTCTGTTACTCATAAAATTACTCCTTTTTCTTTTGAAATAATTTTAGATGTTTCTCTGTCTTTTGCAATTTGATTTCTTAATTCATCGAGGTTATTGAACTTCATCTCTTCACGGATTTTTTTAAGAAGATGAACACTGATATTTTTATCATACAAGTCGCCATTAAACCCGACAATATTTGTTTCGCTTCGTTCTTTTGAATACCCTTCAATTGTAGGTCTTACCCCAACATTTGTAACTGATGGATATTTTTTGCCATCAATTACTGAATATGACGCATAAACACCATATTGTGGAACTATAAAATCTTCGGTAAAGAACTGATTTATTGTAGGCGAGTCTATTGTTCTGCCACGGGCATCACCGTGAACTACTAAAAAGTCGTAGGAGAATTCTCTACCTAACATAGCGTTTGCAGACTCAATATCACCTTGTTTTATTAAATTTCTTATTCTTGTTGAAGAAACTGGTTCACCTTTATATTCTACCGCTTCGCTTACAAAAAGTTCTATATTTTCTTTCTGACACAATGCCTTTAAATTTTCGGCATTACCACCAGCTTTTGCACCGAATCTGTAATTGAAACCGCAGGAAAGTGCAGTTGCGCCAACTTTCTCCAACAATATTTTATAAAAGAAGTCTTCGTATGAAAGCGACATAATTTCTGAAAAACTGATTGTAATTGGTGTTACATTCCAATTTTCAAGTAATTTGTCTCTCTCACTTCTGGTTATAAGTTCACCTGGTGATTTATGAGAAAGCACCTTTTGTGGATGCTCATCAAATAAAAGCACCGCACTTTCTACACCTGACAATTTCGTTTTGTCAACTACCATTTTGTGACCTAAATGAAAGCCATCAAATGTACCAAGTGCAACCGCTAACCCGCCATTATTTTTTACCATAAATATCTCCTGAACAGATATTATATTTATCAACTTATCTTTCTACATATACCCTTTTCACTGTAAGGTTTTCACTCTCAGGGAGTGATTCACCAAGCCCTAAAAACTCATTTTCACAGTAAACTCTTACAAGTCCTTGGGGCACCGTGCCTTTTATACGACCTTTTAAAAGTTCACCACCGTTTTTAAAGCGAACACCCTGAGCTTTTGTTACAGTTACATCGGGGTAACTCATAAGCATTTTATCAACAGGGACAATAATTTTATCAAGCGCGTTATTATCTCTGTAATTTTCTAATTCTTCTAAAGTGATACACTCGTCTTCACTTATTCCGCAAGCATATGTTCTGTTTAAAGATGTCATTGTAGCACCCGTATTTAAGCACTCGCCTATATCACCTATTAAAGAACGGATATATGTACCCGCTGAACATTCTGTAAAAAGAGAAAATTCATTTTCTGAAAGTTGTGAAATTTCTAATTTAAAAATTTCGCATTCTCGTTCTTGTCTTTCAACCTCTATACCCTGACGAGCTAATTCATAGAGCCTTACACCATCTTTTTTAAGTGCAGAATACATAGGTGGAACTTGTTTTATTTTACCCGTAAACTGCGGTAAAATTTCAAGAATTTGCTCAATAGAAGCCGTTTTTTTACTTTCTTCTGTAACTTCGCCCCATATATCAAGTGTATCTGTTTTAATTCCTAACCTAAAAGTCGCTTTGTATGCTTTTATATGAGTTGGTAAAAGTTCTATGAATCTTGTAGCACCACCTAAAGCAACAGGCAAAACACCTGTTGCCATAGGGTCTAATGTACCTGTATGACCACACTTTTTTTCGCCTGTAATACCGCGTACACGCTTTACAGCTAAAAAAGAGGTCATATTTTCACTCTTTTTTAAGGGAATTATACCTGTCATATCAGTAACCTAATTTAGAAGCAATTGCCTCTAAAATCTTTTTCTTTGCAGTTTCATAATCTGCCTTTACTTCGCAACCCGCCGCACCTGCGTGACCACCGCCACCGAGTTCAGCACAAATTGCAGAAGCGTCAATATCGCCCTCAGTTCTGACTGAAATACCGAAAGCACCATTTTGTTTTTCTTTTATAACTGCACCAACTAAAACGCCTTCTATCTGGCGTGGTAATGCAGTTATAGGGTAACACTCGTGCTCGTTTGAACCACTTTCCTCATACATTTTCTGAGTAATTGTGATTATTGCACACTTATCGTCAAAATGATATTCGAGTGTTTTTCTTGCCAACAAATCAAGTTCCAGAAAACTTTTTGTTTTTGTTTCAAACATAAGCTTGTTTATCATTTTTGTATTAACACCAATTTCAACAAGCTCAGCAACTGCTCTGAATGTTTTTGCATTTGTGTTCTGGTAACGGAAACAACCTGTATCAGTAGAAATACCTGTATAAAGACAATTTGCAATATACTCGTCAATTTCTACACCGAGTTTTTTAACAACTTCAAACACAATTTCACACGCAGCAGCTCTGTCTTCTAAAAGAAGTTTTTCAGCATAATATGCGTTTGACATATGGTGGTCAATGCAAAGATTAATTTTTTCACCATATTCATCTGCCAAATCACCTAAAAGATGTGTGTCCGCAACATCCACTGCGATGATGTAAGGATTTTCTCCTACATCATCACAAGTGAAGCCATCTGACATATAAGAAAAGTCTTTTGACAATTCATCAGAGCATTTAAATGCTCTTTTTTTGCCCATCTTTTTAAGTGCAGCCATTAACGCAAACGCACTGCCCAATGTGTCACCATCGGGGTGCTCGTGTGATAAAACAAGAAAATTATCATTTTCTTTTAAAAGTTCTACACATTGCTTTAAGTCAATAACCATATCTGACATCCTTTCGGATAACTTTTCACCCGACAAAAATCATTCGTCTTCTGATGAATTTTCTACCAAATCTTCTAATCTTTTAGCGATACTCATACCATACTCAATAGAGTCATCGGCAATAAATTTAAGTTCTGGAGCTTTTCTCAGGCGTAATCTTTTGCCGACTTCTCTACGAACAAGTCCTGAAGCATTTGTAAGTGCTTTTACTGCCTGTTTTGCAACATCAATACCTTCAATAGCACTGACATAAACCTTTACATAAGAAAGGTCGGCTGTAACTTCTGCTCTTGAAACACTTATAAGATGCTCCGCGATTCTTGGGTCTTTGAGTTCTCTTATAACTGCGGCAAGTTCTCTTTTTATATCTTCTGCCGCACGGTCTTGTTTATATGTGCCCATTAGTTAATTCTCTCCTTTCGTGAAAGAGAATATTTTGTTATTAGTCTTTGTATTCTTCAACGATATACGCTTCTAAAATGTCGCCTTCTTTAATATCGTTAAATCTTTCAAGTCCGATACCACATTCGTAACCTGTTGCAACTTCTTTAACATCATCTTTAAATCTTCTTAAAGATGCAATTTCGTCTTCAGAAATAACAATACCGTCACGAACAACACGGATTTTTGAATTTCTTGTGATTTTACCATCAATAACATAAGAACCTGCAATCATACCAGATGATGAAAGTTTAAAGACACTTCTTACTTCTGCTTTACCCATTTCAACATCTCTGTATTTAGGTGCAAGCATACCCTTGATAGCTGCTTCGATTTCTTCGATACAATCGTAGATAACTCTATACATTCTCATTTCAACGCCATCACGCTCTGCGTTTGCAACTGCAACCGCATCAGGACGAACATTGAAACCAACGATAATAGCATTTGATGCGTTAGCAAGCATAACGTCTGATTCGTTAACTGCACCAACACCACCATGAATAACTCTTACACGAACTTCGTCATTTGAGAGTTTTTCAAGGCTCTGGCGAACTGCTTCTACTGAACCTTGTACATCAGCTTTAACAATAATATTGAGGTCTTTGAGTTCACCAACATTAATTGAATCAAAGAGTGTATCAAGTGTAACTTTCTGGAATGACTTGAATTGTTCTTCTTTATTGTGTTGTTTTCTCTGTTCAACAAGTTCTCTTGCTAATTTTTCATCAGATACGCAGTCGAATTGGTCACCGCCAATAGGTACTTCTGCAAGACCTGTGATTTCAACAGGAACAGACGGACCTGCTTCGTTTACTTTTCTGCCCTTATCGTCTGTCATAACACGAACTCTACCAACTGCAGTACCTGCAACGATAATATCACCTGTTTTAAGAGTACCGTTCTGAACAAGTAATGATGCAACCGGACCGCGACCTTTATCGAGTCTTGCTTCAATAACAATACCTTTACCTGCTCTGTTAGGGTTAGCTTTTAATTCTTTCATTTCTGCAACAAGAAGTACAGATTCAAGAAGTTTGTCTATATTCATTCTTGCCTTTGCAGAAACAGGAACACAAATAACATCACCGCCCCATTCTTCAGGAATGAGTTCGTGCTCTGTTAATTGTTGCATAATTCTGTCTGGTGAAACATCAGGTTTATCCATTTTGTTGATAGCAACAACTACACTTACACCCGCAGCTTTTGCGTGGTTAATTGCTTCAATTGTCTGTGGCATAATACCATCGTCTGCCGCAACAACTAAGATTGCAATATCTGTAGCCATAGCACCACGGGCACGCATAGCAGTAAACGCTGCGTGACCAGGTGTGTCAAGGAATGTAATATCCTGACCATTAAGATTTACTCTGTAAGCACCTATATGCTGAGTAATACCACCTGCTTCAGTTTCTGTAACAGATGTATTTCTGATAGCGTCAAGAAGTGAAGTTTTACCGTGGTCAACGTGACCCATAACAACTACAACAGGGCTTCTTGGAAGAAGGTCTTTTTCATCGTCTTTACTATCGTCAATAATTCTGTCTTCAATAGTAACAACAACTTCCTTTTTAACCTTTGCACCAAGTTCTGTTGCAACAATTTCCGCTGTATCGTAGTCAATAATTTCGTTAACTGATGCCATTACACCGAAACTGAAGAGTTTCTTGATAACTTCTGCAGCAGTTCTTTTAAGCATTGCAGCAAGGTCACCAACACTGATTTCTTCAGGAACAGTAATAACAAGAGTTTTCTTTGCTCTTTCTGCTTCAATTCTCTTGAGTCTTTCTGCTTCAGTCTCTTTTTTACCTGAACGCATACCCTGTTTTCTGTATTGCTGACTCTTTTGTTTTAACTTCTGCTTTGTAGCATTGTTATCATTCATAGAGTGTGCAGGAGCAATGTTTTCATACTTTTCATTGTATTTTTCAAGTTCAACATTGTTAGCACGAGTATCAATACTTACTCTTTCGCCCTTTGTTCTTGATTGCATAGGGCCATCATCTTTTTTCTTTTCCTTTTTCTTGAAAGGATTGAGGTTAGGCTCCTGATTTTGTTTCTTTTCAGGTGCTTTAGGAGCTTCCTGTTTAGCCTTTTTATCATTTGACTTGTTTTCTTTATTCTGATTTTGCTTTGCACCCTTTTCTTTTTGTGGTTCAACTTTCTTTTCAGGTGCTTTTTTGTTTTCTTCTTTTTTAGCTTCTGCAACAGGTTTTTTCTCTGACTTTTTATCATCAGCCTTTTTAGCCTCAGTTTTCTTTTCAGCCGGTTTCTTTTCTGCCTTTTTAACCGGTTTTTGCATTGCGAAATATTCGTTGAAACTTTCAACCTGATTTTCCTGTGTTAAAACATCAAAAATAATATCAAGCTCTTTACCTTCGAGAGCAGATTGATTTTTCTTTGGTTCTTCAAAGAATTTTAAAAGAAGGTCTGAAATATCTTTTGCAGATTTATTGAAGTCTTTTGCAACTTCACCTAATTTGTATTTAACTACCATATTATACCTCCCTGAACATGGTTTCTAATTTTTCTTTAAATGATTTGTCGGTAACTGAAAACACAGCGGATTTTTTACCTATTCCATTATAGTAATCTGCCATTAAAAATGGTGACTCTATAACAGGAATATTTCTATTACCATAAGTAGCTGCGTGTTTTATTTCATTTTTTAATCTTTCAGAAGCATCACTCGAGAGTATTAAAAGCTCTGATTTATCTTTTACAATGCTTTCAATTACACTGTCGTGACCAATCTGGAGTTTACCAGCTCTTCTCGAAAGACCTAAGAAATTCATAATATCTTTCATTTCCATTATTTACAAAACTCCTTGAAAAATTAAAGTTCTGATAACATCTGGTTATATATTTCTTCCGAAATCTTCGTGCTGAAAGATTTTTCAAGTCGTTTAGACTTCTGTGCTTTTAAAAAACACTCTTTACAATGGCAAATATATGCGCCTCTGCCTGATTTTTTACCTGTCAAATCGACACTGATTTCGCCCTCAGGACTTTTAACAACTCTTATAAGTTCTTTTTTAGGCTTCATTTCGCCACAGCCTATACATTTTCTTAATGGTATTTTCTTTTCCGCCATTTTTACCACCACAACGCCTTTTACTGACTTCAAGGCATTGCCTTTCTTTATTTTAAATTACTGATTTTGTGGAACATAAAAACCACTTTCAGGTTTAATATCTATCTTCCAGCCTGTAAGTCTTGCAGCAAGACGAACATTCTGACCTTTATTACCGATAGCAAGTGAAAGCTGAGTATCAGGTACAGTAACATGACAAGCTTTTTCTTGTGTTTCGTCAATTTCTACACTTAATACTGTTGCTGGCGCTAACGCTGCAGAAATGAATTTTGCAGGGTCTTCATCAAATACTACAACATCAATTTTTTCGCCACCGAGTGACTCAACGATAGTAGCAACTCTCTGACCTTTAGGACCAATACAAGCACCGATTGGGTCAACATTTTCATCTTTTGAGTAAACAGCAATTTTTGTTCTTGAACCTGCTTCACGGGAAACTGATTTAATTTCTACTAAACCTTCGTAAATTTCAGGAACTTCTGTTTCGAAAAGGCGTTTTACAAGACCTGGGTGAGTTCTTGAAATCATTGCCTTAGGACCTTTTTCTGTTTCTCTTACATCTACAATATAAACTTTAACAAGCTGACCATCTTTGAATTCTTCACCCGGAACTTGTTCACCCTTTGGAAGAATTGCTTCCGCTTTACCGATTTCAAGAGTAACATTACCTGTTTTAGGGTCAACTCTCTGAACTTTACCTGTAACTAACTCTTGTTGTTTACTCTGGAATTCTCTTAAAACAAGTCCGCGTTCTGCATCACGGATACCCTGACGGATAACATTCTTTGCGGTTTGTGCGGCAATTCTGCCGAATTCTTTTGTTTCAAGAACAACTTCTACAACATCGCCAACAAGTGCATTTTTCTTATATTTTACTGCATCTTCCTGACAGATTTCTGTTGTTTCATCTTGTACTTCTTCAACAACTGTTTTCTTTACATAAACACGAAGTTGATATTTTTCAGGATTACAGTCGCAGAAAACTACATCTGCTCCGCCATAATCTTTTCTTACTGAAGTAACAATTGCTGAGCAAACCTTTTCGAGTAAAAAGTCTGCAGGAATACCTTTTTCTTTTTCAAGCATAAGAATTGCTTCAAAAAATTCTTTGTTTTGTGTTGATTTTTTTCTTGGTGCCATTTTTCCAATCAATCCTTTCGATTATTCTGTTTTATTGTAAATATTTTTATAAACTAAGTTACATATTGAAATCGTCTAATTTTACAAAAGCGATTTCTTTCTTTTCTGCAGTCATTTCAATCTCATCATCGAGTAAAATTGTAACTGCACCATTTTCATAACCTGAGAGAACACCGTTGAATTCTCTTTTACCATCACAAGGACGGATAAGTCTTAAAATAACCTTTTCGCCCATTGCGTAGTCGAAATGAAAATCTCTTGTTAATTTTCTTTCAATACCAGGTGAAGAAACCTGTAAATTGTACTGACGGTCAATTAAATCTGCATCGTCAAGTGGTTTATCAATAGCATGGCTCATATTGACACAATCATCAATACCAACACCATCTTCCTTGTCGATGATAATTCTGAGGTAATAGTTTGCACCTTCTTTTTCAAAGCAAACATCCCAGAGTGTAAGACCTAATTCATCTGCGAAAGGCTTTACTAAATCCCATACAAGTGAAACAGTATTTTTTGCCATATAAAACACCTCTTTTCACACTTTTAAAGTTTTTACAAATAAATGTGAGAGCAGGTTATCCTGCTCTCACTCCTTGTTTGTATTCGTACGGGTCGATTATAGCACAGTTTGTTTTATTTTGCAAGTGTTATTAAAAAATTAATTTTAATTTGTTTTTCTGAAAAGGAAATAGGAATAAGGAATTAGGAACTAGAGCTTCGCTAATATAAAAATAATCCTATCATTTAAAGTTAATTCAAACTCAAAATGATAGGATGCTTTAATTATTCTTGTTTTAAATATTCTTTGTATTCTTTTTTTAAGTTTTTATCGCTTACAACATCGAGAACTGCGCCAACAACTGCTATAGGAACACCAATAGCAAATGGTACTACATTAAATTGAGCACTTGAGTTGTTGAGATAAAAACCAACCAATACAACAACGAAACCAATAATAGCTATTATTGAGGAAAGTTGTTTCATTTTATATGTTTTGGTTTTCTCATTTTTGCTTTTCTTTTTAAACTCTTTAAAGCTCATTTTTGTTTCATTAGGCATAAAACTTCCTCCTTTCTCTGTATTTCTTTGTATAATACACCCCAAAGATTACTAAAACTTTTTATTGCTTTGTAAATTTATAATATGTACTCGTATTCATATTTGCGACATCTAAGTAGGTGTCATCTTCTAAAACAAAGCCAAACCAAGGAACTACCGGTCTTTCGATATCCCGTTGTTCACCTGAAACAACAAATTTATCGTATCTTATATCAAATACAACAAAAGTACTTTCATCATACAAGTCACTTCTGTTAAAAAGACTCTTTAATTCACTTTTTGTAACACCATATTCACTTAGCTCTTCTGTAATGTATTCAATGGCTTCTTCTCCTCTGTACACCTCATATTCACCAGAATAATAGTTATCTGAATGGTCGTCAGGATTCTGATACCAATCTATTCTTTCGTCTGTAAAAACAACTTCTGAACCATCTCCTGCAATCCATGTAGTGTTAACTACCAATGAATTGCTATTTTCATAATTTTTTGCAGGTTTAAAAGCCGAGGCAATTATTATAACTAATAGCACAGCCAAAACTACAAATATTATTATCTTTTTATTCTTTTTCTTACCTGTACCACTTACAGAGTCTTGTGTGATAAAACCTGACTGAGCTACATTTCCGTACGCATTTGTTTGTGTAACACCATTTGCTTTTGTTTCATACATAATTAACATTTCTCCTTGTAATAATTCTCTTATAAACGACATTATAGTCGAATTGTGAACTAAAGTCAATAGTTTACTTCTGAACTATTGTAAACTAACTTTATACTAAAAATAAAGGGTTTTGCTATGGATTACGCACAAAGAATACGAGATTTAAGAGAAGATAAAGATTTAACTCAGGCAGATGTGGCAAAAATATTAAATACTTCACAATCATATTATGCACAATACGAAAACAAAAAGAGAGCTTTACCAATTGAGCATTTAAAAACTCTTTGTGAATTTTATAATATTTCTGCCGATTATATTTTGGGATATACCGATACCCCAAAGCCATTACCTAAAGACTAAAAAAGTTTTTCGTAAACTAAAAATAATAGGATAGTTTTATTGTTTCATCGTGGGGGCTGACCTTTTGTCAAGAGCAACAACGCGTTGTGTATCAGAACTAATAAAAAATGAAACGATGAATTATAATTTTTTACACTCGATTGATTTTTGTTAAACAAAAAACTTACTCCCACTACTACGGGCAACCACAGGTTAGCCCCTACCATAGTGGGAGTTAATTTTTTCATTTCATTTAAAGTTTTTCGTAAATTAAAAATAATAGGATGCAGTTTTTGTTTTAATTTTATAATCGCCGACCGCAGGTCCCACAATTATTCACTATTCATTATTCACTATTCACTTGAGTGTAGCAAATATAATTCCGAATTATAAACAGTCTCAGTTTTTGAGACTGTTTAATGGTGCAGGAATTCTTCCGCCACGCATAATAAAATCGTAACTGCTTTCTTTATGAACAGGCATTACAGGTGCTGTACCTAAAAGACCGCCCATTTCAATTTCGTCACCGACTTTTTTATTTAAAGCAGGAATAATTCTTACTGCAGTTGTTTTCTGATTTATCATACCAATTGCCGCTTCATCAGCAATAATTGCAGAAATTGTTTCGGCAGTTGTGTCACCAGGGACTGCAATCATATCAAGACCAACAGAGCAAACACAGGTCATTGCCTCTAACTTATCTAAAGTAAGAACACCTTTGTGAACTGCTTCAATCATACCTTCATCTTCTGAAACAGGAATAAATGCACCTGAAAGACCTCCGACTGAAGAAGATGCCATAACGCCACCTTTTTTAACCGCATCATTAAGAAGTGCAAGAGCGGCAGTAGTACCGTGTGTACCACAGGTCTCAAGTCCCATTTCTTCTAAAATTCTTGCAACAGAGTCGCCTACTGCTGGAGTTGGTGCTAAACTTAAATCGACAATGCCGAATTCTGCATTAAGTCGTGAAGATGCTTCACGGGCAATAAGCTGCCCCATTCTTGTAATTTTGAATGCAGTCTTTTTAACTGTTTCTGCAACTACATCAAATGGCGCACCTTTAACACCCTTTAAAGCATTATAAACAACACCAGGTCCTGAAACACCAACATTTATGGCACATTCAGGTTCACCTACTCCGTGAAAAGCACCCGCCATAAACGGATTATCTTCAACCGCGTTGCAGAACACAACGAGTTTAGCACAACCAAGACCGTCATTTTCTTTAGTTCTTTCTGCTGTATCTTTAATTATATTACCCATAAGTTTTACTGCATCCATATTTATACCCGCTTTTGTTGAGCCGACATTTACAGATGAGCAAACAAAATCGGTTTCTGCAAGTGCTGACGGAATTGAATTTATAAGTCTTCTGTCACCTATTGTAAAACCTTTTTGCACGAGAGCAGAAAATCCACCAATAAAGTTTACACCACATTCTTTTGCGGCGTTATCCATAGCTTTTGCAAAAATAGTGTAATCTTCTGTTTCACTACTTTCGGCAGCAATTGCCATAGGTGTAACAGAAATTCTTTTATTTATAATGGGAATACCCATTTCCTTTTCGATTTCCTCGCCTGTTTTAACAAGATTTTCTGCGTATTTTGTAATTTTATCATACATCTTTGTTGCGGCTATTTTTGCGTCAGGGTGACCGCAGTTTCTTAAAGAAATACCCATAGTAATAGTACGGATATCAAGATGCTGATTGTCAATCATATTTAAAGTT
The DNA here is from genome assembly GCA_015065845.1 of Oscillospiraceae bacterium. Lineage (GTDB taxonomy): Bacteria > Bacillota > Clostridia > Oscillospirales > Acutalibacteraceae > DTU089. The sequence continues at coordinate 50,774 of SVPQ01000010.1, read as the reverse complement.
TCAATAATTTCGTGTTGATTAAGCATTGTTTACACCTCATATTCTGTGCATTGCATCAAAAATATCTTCGCGTTGAATACGGATGCTGACACCAAGTCTTTCGCCCTCTTTGTCGAGAATATCTACAAGCTCTGAAAAACTCACATTTGCTTCTTTAACATCTACTAACATATTCATAGTAAACATATCTTTAAGAATTGTCTGGCTTATATCCAATACATTTACATTTGTTTTTTCAAATGCAACGCAGACACCTGCCATAATTCCGACTTTATCTTTACCGATTACTGTAACAATTGCATTCATAATTTTTCTCCTAATAATTAATTTTCAGTTTAAATATGTAATAAATTTTATTTTCCCTGATAATAAACAGTCTGATTTTCAGGAACTGATGTTGTAAGCCACACGTTACCGCCGATAACACAATTATTACCGATTTTTGTGTCGCCACCTAAAATTGTAGCATTTGCATATATAACAACGTTGTCGCCAATATCGGGGTGACGCTTTATGTCTTTTATTGGGTTGCCATTATCATCCACTTTAAAGCTCTTAGCACCCAAAGTAACACCCTGATAAATTTTGACGTGGTTACCAATAGTGGTAGTTTCACCAATTACAATACCTGTACCGTGGTCAATAAAGAAATATTCACCTATTGTAGCACCCGCGTGAATATCAATACCGGTTTTTTCGTGAGCAAATTCTGTCATAATTCTTGGTATAAGTGGCACTCTTAAATTATATAATTCGTGTGCTAAACGAAAAATAGAAACAGCATAAAAACCAGGGTAGCAAATAAGTACTTCTTCTCTGCATTTTGCCGCAGGGTCGCCCTCGTAAAGCGCTTCAATATCTTTTAAAAGCATAGTTTTTACTTCCGGCAATTTCTTTATAAATTTTTCGCAGATAATTTCAGGTGAGCACACTAAATCTGTTCCGTTGAATTCACACGCACCTTTAATTACTTTTGCAAGACGATTATAAATATTTAAAAGAAGCTCTGTCTGTGAAAGCACATTTTCACTGCCCTCACTGTGAGTGTAGTAATCAGGGAATAAAAATGACTGTAAATCTTTAATTACTTTGACAACTTCTTTTCTGTTTAAAATCATTGCTTCGCCGTCTGTTGTCTTTATTTTCGATTTTTTATTTACTATTTCGAGTTCTTTTATGGTGCTTGTTATAAGCTCCATATTATCGAGAAATTTATCCATAAATACCACCTTATGAAAACATTGTAGTTGAAAGGTATCTTTCGCCTGTATCTGTTAAAAGAGCTACTATTGTTTTTCCTTTATTTTCAGGTCTTTTTGCAACTTCTATTGCAGCAAAAAGAGCAGCCCCTGATGAAATGCCCACTAACACGCCCTCTTTTTTAGCAATAAGTCTGCCAAACTTCAAAGCATCTTCATCTTTAACATCTATAATTTCATCGTAAATATTTCTGTCCAGTGTGTCGGGAATAAAGTTTGCACCGATGCCCTGAATACCATGACCGCCACTCTCACCTTTTGTTAAAAGTGGTGATTTTTCCGGTTCAACACCAATTACTTTTATATTTTCATTTTTTTCTTTTAAAAATTTTCCTGTACCTGAAATTGTTCCACCGGTACCAATACCCGCAACAAAAATGTCTACATTACCGTCAGTATCTTCCCAGATTTCAGGACCTGTTGTTTCGTAGTGAGAAAGTGGGTTTGCTTCATTTGTAAACTGACCTGCAATAATTGCTTCTGGAATTTCTTTTTTTAATTCTTCCGCTTTTTCTATTGCACCATTCATACCTTTACTGCCATCTGTGAGAATTAACTCTGCACCGAAGCAGGTCATAAGCTTTTGTCTTTCAATGCTCATAGTTTCAGGCATTATAATTATAACTCTGTAACCTTTAGAAGCACCAATTGCCGCAAGACCTATACCCGTGTTGCCACTTGTTGGCTCAATAATAACTGAACCCGGTTTTAAAATTCCGTCTTTTTCAGCTTTTTCGATTATTGCCTTTGCAGGTCTGTCTTTTGCACTACCTGTTGGGTTAAAACTTTCTAATTTCGCTAAAAGAGTTGCGTTTAAATTAAACTCCTTTTCAATATTATTAAGTCTTAAAAGTGGTGTTTTACCTACTAACTCATCTATTTTCTGATATATTTTCAAAATAAATCACTTCTTTATTTTCTTGTTTTGTTATATATAATTGACTTGATTTTTGCAATTCCACTTATACCTTTATCATTCACTTTCAAGTCGTCTAATGTATATCTTACGCAGGAAAGCTCGGCTTTATCACTTTCGTATAAATCTACAATCGAACCATCTGAAAGTTCTGTGATGCAGGAATATACAAAACTGAACGGGTTTAAAGAGTCTGTTACATTTTTTCTGTAACGCCATTCTACTGTATTATCATTATTTACAATACCTACCCTTATAACACCTAATTTTCTTATTTTTGTTGACGGATAAGAAATAACAATAACTTTTTTGCCGTCTATTTCTTTACTGTAATTTATTACAGAAAACTGGCAGTTACTGCAATATGCTAAATCTTTATCCTGTTTATATTCACTCCAGGTTTCGCCACCGTCAGTACTGTCACAGTAGCTTATATACCCTGCAGTATTTCTTGAGTACATTCTTAAAACACCATTATTTAAGAGTACAAACTGTGTTTCAGAGCTTTTACCTGAAACTCCTACATTGTTTGCCTTTTGAGAGCGTACCCAATTTTCACCGTCATCTGTGTAAATTACGCTTGTGTATTCTCTACCATCATTATTATCATAAACTGCAAAAATAATTCTGTTTTTACCGTTATAATCAATAGAAATACCTCTGCCCGGTGCAAAGCCTGTAAAACCTTTTGATTTGATTTCTAAATTGAGAATTCTGCCGTCGCCCCAGGTTTCGCCATTGTCAGCACTTTTCTTAACCCATAAATAATATGTAGGGTAAATTTTTATAGGTGAATAAGCGTAAAAAAGATTTGCCACAATATCTTTGTCACTCAAAGAGCCATCTTTATTCATTTGTTTTATTAAAACAGGAGTGTATTCTTCGCCTGATTTTTTATAAACTTTATAATCTCTGTCAACAAAATAATTGTCATAAATTTCATTATCTGAAAATTTTCTTACAGGGGCAAAGCCATCAGCGGAAAAGTCATCGACGAAATATGGATATTTTTCTTTGTTTAACTTTGTGCTTTCTGCTTTGTCGGCACTTGTTTTGTCGCAAACTGCTAATTTGCCATCAATAAAACCATTTTCTTTACCATAAGTACCTGCACTCCAGAGTCCCATATAACTAGGACAGGCGTCACACATATGGTAAACAGTTCCGTCTTCACCTTGTACAATTGCTGAATCTACAAACGATGCAGAAGTCGGAATTGCTTTATTATGGTCAAAAAACTCCATATCATCAAACGCGTTTACAAACGCTGGTTCTGACCATGTAACACCATTATCATCTGAATAGCGGATACCTGTGTCAACATTTGCAGGGTCATCTGTACCATTACCATATCTTACATCGGCACATGCTAAAATTCTGCCGTTTTTTAATGTAAGAATAGCAGGAATTCTGAAAAGTTTGCTATTAAAAGTACCACTCAAATAAGGATTTGTTATTTTTAATGACATCTCAATCACCTTTTTTAATTATTATCCTTTTCAGTATATCATAGATTTTAATAGATTTCCATAATTTAATTGAAAATTGAAAGTTGAAAATTGAAAGTTTTGGAAGTCCTTTGGACTTGAATGGAATTATTGTTGAATAAAAACAAAAAATTCTATCATTTTTAGTTTATGATAACTTTAAATGATAGAATTTATTTTTTGTTTACTTGCAACTATTATAATTGCGTCGCAGACCCTTAATTTTCAATTTTCCATTCTCAATTTTCAATTAATCCCGAATGTTTTGCTCTCTCAAAGTCCTGCTCACTTCCGTTGCCTTCTTTGAGATTTTCTAAAATGAGAGTTTCAACTGCTTTGTGGAGTTTTTCGTTTGCTTCTTCTAAATCCATTCCACTTACATCAATTGGTTCGCCAATTCGTGCAACAAGATTTTTTGGTCTGAATTTATAGTCACCTGAAACACCAACAGGGATAACTAAAGCGTTATTCTTTTTAGCAAGTGACACTGCACCGAATTTAAAAGGCATAAGTAAATCTTCTGTTTTGTTTCTTGTGCCCTCAGGGAAAATACCTAAAGCACCGCCTGACTGTAAAACCTCAGTTGCAGCATCTTTTGCCTCTGAATCGTGACCATTTCTGTTTACAGGAATACAACCAGCCGCTTTAAAGAACCAGGCAACTTTTTTATTTTCAAAATATTCGCTTTTTGCCATATAGTGAATTGGTCTTTTTGTTGAAATAATAACCATACACTGGTCCATTAAGTGCTTGTGGTTACAAGCAACTACAATAGCACCGTTTTCAGGAATATTTTCTTTACCAATTATTTTTGGTCCATACCAGAATTTAAATACTGGTTTTAAGATTGTAGATAAAATTTTAAAGCCTGTGTTGCTTTTTGCGTAATTAGTCATTATAAAGTACCTTCTTCTACCTTTTTTATAAAATCAGAATTCGCAGGAACAACATACTTAATTGCCTTTTCTACAATATGGAATGTTGCTTCTGTTACAATTTTAACTTCACCATCAAAATTTACTGCAGATGGTTTTGTGCTTTTAATTGTAATCTTTTTACCTCTTTTAAAGTGAGTTCTTTTCCAGTCAAGATGCTTTCCTTGTTTATATGGATTTATAAGACCTAAAAGAGTAAGCCTTGTGCAGTCTTTTTCAACAACAACAAAATCTAAAAGTCCATCGTAAGTGAGCGCCTTTGGTGCAGCCATATATCCGCCACCATACCAGCGTGAGTTACCCACAACACAGAAAAGAACATCTTTTGTAAATGGTTCATCATCATCAAACTGAATTGTAAATGTATTTTTCATCTTACCAATAAAGCAATAAAGAAGTGCTACTGTATATGCAGTTTCAGGTGATAAAAATGGTATTTTCTTAAAATTTGCCTGCTTTGCACAAACTTCAGCATCAAGTCCCATTGAGCATTGATTGATTGCGTACTGGTCTTCATATTTTATTAAATCAAATTCCATTGGTGTGCCCAATATATGAGATTTAATATCTAATAAATCTTCTTTTTTACCAAAAATTCTTATAAAATCGTTACCGCTACCTAAAGGAATTGCCGCAACTTCTGCATTTTTATGCTCTGCACAAGCGTTTACAACTTCTGAAAGTGTTCCGTCACCACCACAGGCATAAAATCTGATATGCTCTCCTGTTTCTACCTGTGCTTTTGTGAAATCATAACCATCTGTTTCAGATGTAGTAAAATGAACTATATATTCATCTGAAATATCAAGTTCAGAAAAAGTCTTTTTGATTTTTTCGCTGTAAGCGTCACAATCAATTCCGTTACCTGCTTTAGGATTTATAATAAAAATATGTTTCATAAACTGCCATCTCTTCTCTCATAAGAACTAAAACTTATTTAAAATACATATATAACTGACACTTAATCATACCGTTATATAATTTTCTGCGTTTGTCTGCTTTTCTACCAAAGCATGTTTCAAATTCTTCATCAGGAGTAATTATGTAGTAACTCCATCCGTGACTTTGTGGGAAAACTCTGCCCATTTCTCTGTAAAGTCTTTCCGCTTCTTGTAAATCTAAAAGTCTTTCACCATAAGGCGGATTTACTAAAACTGTACCTCTTTCGGTATGTCTTTTAAAATCTCTTATATCGCGTTTTTCAAAATGAAGTTTTTTACCTATTGGTAATCTTGCGGCATTCGCCATAGCAAGTTTTACTGTTTCGCCATCAATATCTGAACCAAACCCTTGGAAATCTGTGTCAATTTTTTCAAGACTTCTTGCTCTTTCGCGTTCTTCTGCCCAGATATTTTTAGGTAAAACTTCAAATCTTTCTGCAGAGAAATGCCTGTTTAAACCCGGTGCTATATTATGTGCATATAAAGCACCTTCTATCATTAAAGTACCACTACCGCACATCGGGTCATAAAGAGTGTGGTAATGCTTTAATTTGGCGAGTGAACAAATTGCCGCCGCAAGAGTTTCTTTCATAGGGGCAAAGTTGCTTTGTAAACGGTAACCTCTTTTGTGAAGTCCCGCACCGGAAGTATCTATTAAAAGAGTTGCTTCGTCATTCATAATCGAAAACTGTATCTGATGCGTAGGGCCTGTTTCATCGAACCAGGAAATACCGTATTTTGATTTAAGTCTTTCAACTACCGCTTTTTTAATAATTGCCTGGCAGTCGCTGACGCTGAAAAGTGTTGATTTTAATGAGTAGCCTTTTACAGGGAAAGCATCATCTTTTAAAATCCATTGTTCCCATGGTAAATTTTTTGTACCCTGAAAAAGTTCTTCAAATGTTGTTGCCTTGAATGAACCTACTAAAATCTGCACTCTTTCTGCAAAGTGAGAGCAAATATTTACTCTGGCAAGTAGATTTTCATCACCGGAAAAAAGCACTCTACCATTTTCTGCTTTAACATCTTCTGCTTCTAAAGAGCGAAGTTCATCAGCAATAATCCCTTCAACGCCTAAAAGACATGGAATAACAAAATTTATTTTCATATTTTAACCTTTCGCTTTTTCAATCTCGAACCAGAACTCAACACCATTTTCTTTGTTAGTAAAGCCACATTCACAATTGTGTAAATCCATTATAGATTTTACAATGGAAAGACCTAAACCGAAACGACCTTCTTTTCTGGAATGTGCTTTGTCTGCTCTGTAAAAAGAATTGAAAATATTATCTTTATCTTTATCATCAATAAAACTACCTGAATTATATACAGATACTTTATATTTATTGCCAATATCAGAAACAGAAACAATAATTTCTTTTTCGTTTTTTGCGTGACTGCACGCATTTGAAATATAGTTTGAAATCACTCTTTCTATCTGCGATTTATCTGCAAAAACCATTAAGGAGTTTTCTGTTTCATTAAATTTTGCGGTTATGCCTTTTTCAAGGAAAATCGGCTTTGCCGCTTTCATATATTCTTTAATGAATTCATTTAACAGGAATTCTTCTTTATTCAGTGTTTTCATTCCTGACGAATAAAGTGATGCTTCTAAAAGACTTAAAACAAGTGCATTCATTTTATCTGCTTCATTCATTATTATATCGCAGTACTCCTGCATAGCAGTATCTTCTTCGCTTACATTCATTTTAAGTCCTTCTGCATACCCACGGATTATTGCAATAGGTGTTTTCAGTTCGTGAGATGCAGACGAAACGAAGTCCTGACGCATTTTTTCTAATTTTCTCTCTTTTTCAATATCACTTACAAGTTGTTTGTTTGTTGTCTGCAATTCTGTAAGTGCAGTATCAAGCGAAGTAGAAAGTTTGTTTATACTCTCTGCCAATACACCAATTTCATCGTTTCTGTCAATTTCACATTTTTCTGTGAAATCAAGATTGCTCATTTTATTTGCTGCGTCTGTAATTTTAATAATAGGTTTAGTAAAACGCTTTGAATAAATTGAAATATATAAAAGAGCCAACACCAACGCAACAACTGCAATAAAGGTTGTAACTCGTGTTGCTATTGATGCATTCTCCTGAAGAACATCTTTCTGAGACATAATTTCAATATGATAACCATTCGAGAAATCTTTACCATAAAGAATGTACTGAGTTGTACTATCTTCTTCCTGAAGAATATTAAAATAACTACCATCTTCATTTTCGGTACGGCTTACAATATTTAGTTTTTTTCCGGAGACAAAACTCCCGCTACCTTCATAAACATAATTATCGTTATTGTCATAAAGGTCAATGCTGACATTTTTTGTAATTTCATACTGATTGAGAAGCGTGTATAAATCACCTTCGTAATTTTCAGCCTCTGTTGCCATCTGTTTCAATGAATTTTCTTCATTCCACAAATAAACATTTTCCATCATCTGAGAGTTTACAATTATAAGAGCAACAAGACAAACTGCAAAAATTGCGCCAACTTCAAGAAAAACACGAAATCTTATGCCGAGTTTTCTTTTTTTCATCGTCTTGCCCCCCTTTTTTTCAAGGCAACAAGCGTCACCTTATTCCTGGATTTTATAACCTGTACCGTAAATTGTTTTAATGTGATTTACGCCCCAATCACCTAATTTTGTTCTGAGTCTTGCTACATGAGAATCAACTGTTCTTGCATCGCCCTCATATTCATAACCCCAGACTTCATCAAGCAACTGCTCACGAGTATAAACTCTGCCCGGATGTGCCGCAAGTTTCAAAAGAATTTTATATTCCTTTAATGTAAGTTCAATTGCTGTGCCATCCAGATAAACTTCGTGTGCTAAAGGATTTATAATTAAACTATCAAGAGTGATATTGTCACTTTCTTTTTTCTGTACAGGTGAAGCACCTCTTTTTAAAAGTGCATCTACCCTTTTTGAAAGAATCGTCAATGAAAATGGTTTTGTCACATAATCATCTGCACCAGATTCAAAACCCATAATCTGGTCAAAATCCTGACTTCTTGCAGAAACAAGAATAACAGGTATTCCGCTTGTTTCTCTGATTTTACGGCAAACTTCCCAACCATCAATTTCAGGCATCATAATATCAAGAAGCGCCATATCAATATCTTTATTCTTTTTAAAAATATTGAGAGCCTGTAATCCATCTTCTGCTTCTATTACTTCGTGCCCTTCTTTAGAAAGACAGTCATTTATAAGTTTTCTTATAAGTTGTTCATCATCTGCAACAAGAATTTTCGCCATAAAATCACCACCTTAAATAATACTATTTATTTTTCGGACATACCTTCATACATATTCCGCAGACTACACCGCGACCAATATGATGAAATTTTTTCTTCATATACTCGCTACAAACTGCGGCACTGAATATTTCTTCTCTTTTTACACCTTCGCGCCATTCGCCACCGAGAATTGCACCAGACGGACACGCTTTCACGCACAAGTCACATCCGTTACAGATATTCTCAGGCATTTCACAATCTCTTTCTACAGGACAATCTGTAAGAATTGTTCCGAGCCTCACTCTCGCACCATATTTTTTATGAAGAAATAAAGAGTTTTTGCCTATTGTACCAAGTCCTGCTTTTCGTGCCGCTTCTTTGTGTGAATATCTGCCGTTATATGGTGTGCCCGGCATACTTTGTGATGCGGCAACTGTTATATATTTATAACCTTTGCTTTCTAAAAAGAAACCTGCTTCTAAAAGACAACGGTCAATAAATGCGTTTACCGTTCTGTAATGATTAAAATAAGTAGGTGTGGGTTCTTCGTCTATTTCGTCAATAATCGCATCTGAAAGTTTAACTACTATACTTATCCCGTTTTGCAATTCACCTGAATCTGCATTACCGAGATATGAAAAACCTACATCACTTACACCTTTACTTAATAATAACGCTTTGAGTTCTTTTTGTATGGATAAAACATCATTATTTGCCATTTTCTGTCCTCATTTTTTCCATACACGCTAAAACTTTCTGGCTCATTGCAGCACACTCGTAATAAAGACCTTTATTGCGTTCAAAATCTGTAAGGAAGTTGTACATACTTCTTGCTTCATTTGCCATAAGTGACTGTTTTGTTTCATCCTCTAAAGACTCTATTATATCGCCTTTATTGTCGTAACATTTAATACCCCTCAACTGAGAAACAGAACTTATTGTAATTGTTCCTTTGTCACCTAATATCTGTGACTTACTTCTGCTTTCTGCAGTTTTTGAATATGTAATTGTAACTAATTTATCATCATATTTAAGTATAGCAGAACCTGAACCATCTGCACCTGTAAACAAGAAATGTTGCTGTGCTGTAACGCTTTTGGGTTCTCTGAATAAATCTATGACAGGGTAAACACAATAAATACCCAAATCATTAAGTGCACCTGTTTTCATTTTCGGGTTAAATATATTAGGAAGTTCACCTGCTAAAAGCGCTTCATATTTTGAAGATAATTGTGAATAATCAAAATGTGCAGAAGAAATGTTACCAATCTGGCTTATCATCTGTTTTAATCCATAGCGATTCGCAGAGTGCATATACATAATTGCTTCAAAATATCTTACATTATTTTCTTCTGCTAAAAAGAATAGTTTTGAAAATTCTTCACTTGTTGTAGTTATCGGTTTTTCACAAATTACACTTTTCTTATTTTCTAACAGGAATTTGCATTGCTCATAATGGCAGGAGTTAGGACTTGCTACATAAACAAAATCAGTATCAGAATCGGCAACCTCTTCTATCGATTTAAAAACTCTTTGTGCACCGACTTTTTCACAAAAAGCTTTACCTTTTTCTTCAGAGCGTGAATAAACGCCGTCTAACTGGAGTCCTTCTACTGTATTAGCACCCTCAATAAATGAATTTGTTATCCACGAAGTTCCTATTACTGAATATTTAATTTTCTGCATTATTCATCGCCCCCTGTTATTTCATTCTTCTGTATCCTCAAAAACTCTGAAACACTTTCTGGTGTAATCATTCTTTTACCATAATTCAATAATTGAGAAATTTTACTTTGTGGAGTACCAAGCCATTCACTTTTCGGAGATGCCGTTACTTTCATTTCTCTTAATATATCACAGAAAAACTGTGTTGTTTCTAAAAATGATTTATATTCTTTATTCTCGCCACCTGTCCATGCAATTTCTGCAACTGCAAACCAGCGTGGAAAACACATTGAAGTAAGTTCTTTAAAATTCTTTACATGTTCAGTCCATATTGGTGATTCAATTCCTATAACAGAATTTGCACCAACTTCAGTTAAGCCTTTTAATTTTTTAGGCTTGAATTTATATATTTTTTCTAAAGAATTCACTGTATAAGGGTAATCTGCATATAGCGGAGTGTTACACTCTACAATAAGTTTGTTACCTGCATTTGCCCAGTTTACACTATTATTATTTCTTTCGTACCATAAAGAAACTACTGTATTATCTGAACTTATATTTCCGCCTTTTAAAGCATCATTCCAACAAATTGCAGTTTTACCCTTCGTTTTAAGATATGCTGAAACTTCATTCATTAACCATCCCTGAAGTTCCTGAAAATTCTTAAACCCGAGTTCATCTTTTTTAGCACGGCATTTCGGGCATTCAACCCAACGCCCCTTTGGTGCTTCGTCACCGCCTATATGAAAATATTTACTGTCGAATATCTCACACATCTCGTCAATTACTGCGTGTATTACTTTTTCTGTTTTTGGGTTACCGACACATAAAATATCTTCGAATATTCCGCCTTTGGTTTTAGTTTCTATACTTTCACCTTTGCAAGAAATTTCAGGATACGCCGCAATTAAAGAAGTTGTATGACCCGGAATATCAAATTCAGGAATAACTTCTATGTATCTTTCGTGGCAATACTTTACAATTTCTTTTAACTCGTCTTTAGTATAAAAGTAAGCGTATTCTTCATCATCATTCTCTTCCCTGCTGAACTCTGATGCTCTGCGTTTTGAACCAATTTCAGTAAGTAGTGGATATTCTTTCATCTCGAAACGAAAACCCTGGTCATCAGTCAGATGAAAGTGAAATTTATTGAATTTTAAAAGTGAACACGCATCAACCATTTTCTTGATTTCTTCTACATTAAAGAAGTGCCTTGAAGAATCAATCATAAATCCTCTGTATGAATACTCCGGTTCATCAGAAATATAAACATACGGGAGAAGTCCACGATAATTAAACATTAACTGTTTTAATGTGAGTTCTCCATAATATACACCTTTTTCGCTACCGCCCTCAATAAGAACACCATTTTCATCAATAGTAAGTCTGTAGCCCTCGTCTGTTAAAAATGAGTGTTTTATTTCTTTTTTTACTTCAGGTTTTTCTTCAAAATAATAAAAACCTGATTTTAATTCGATTTTTCTCGGTGTAGGTATAAGATGCATATTATCACTCCCTCACAACAATAATATTTCTAAAAATACTTATACAGTATAATAATACTATTTTAATCTTTTAATGTCAACGAAAAAGAGCAAAAAACAACCGTAGTGAGCACTCACTACGGTTGCAATACTTTATACGAGTTCGTATGTTACTTCATATTCAGGAATATATTCGCCAGTACCAAAATCTCTTGCTCTTGAAACAACTTTATCTTCATAAACTTCAAGAATCACGCCGGTAGCATTGTTATAATCGCCATCCTTATTTGTGATACCGATTGATGGAACATTGATACCGTGAATATTACCGATTTCTTCATAAGTATATTGACCAATACCTGTATGAAGGTGACCTGTTATATAGAACACATTATCATACTTATTAAGAAGTTCATAAACAATATCTGACTGGTCACCAATAGTACCTGACTCCCAGAGTGAAGCACCCCATGTAAGCGGAAGACCGTGTGTATCTCTTAATGGGTAGTGACCCATAACAAATACAGGTTTACCACTTGCTGAAATTGCTGCTACTCTTTCTTCGAGCCATTGTAATTGTGCATCACTTAAATATGCATCTTCAAAACGCATTTCATCTGAACCGATAACAAGGAATGAGTAACCATTAACTTCATATTCAAACCAGATGTTATCAATTGCTTTATCTTTTGGATTAAGATTATTTGTGAAATCAAAGTAACGTTGTGTTGATTGCTCATAATCACGGATTCTTATATCGTGGTTACCTGCACACATAACAAAATTGTCAACCTTTGTAATTTTTACTAAATCGTCTGTAAGACTGTCATATTCTGACTGGAAGCCATTTTCTACAATGTCACCTGCAACTAAAAGCGCATCTATCTGACAAGCAGAATTCTGTAAATCGTCACATGCAGCAACAAAGTTAATTTCTCTTTCAGGGTTGTAGTTGCAAAGCTGTGTGTCGCCCCATACTACAGCCATAAGTTCTGCATCTGCTTCTTTATAATAAATTCTGTTATCAGTTGAAGGAGAAGCAACGCCACCTGTCAACATAGCCAATGCTAAAATAAGACTATTAATCTTATAAATTATAGCACTGATAATTTCAATTCCACCACTGAGACCTGCTAATGAACCCATATTATATACCTCCATACAACAAAGTTTTAAAACTTCGCCACAATTAAGAATATATTACAACATTTTCTATTATTTGTCAACAAGTTTTAGTGTTCCGCCTTCTTCTCTTGACTCATCTGCAAGGAAAATAATATTATGACCATCGACTGAATCATAAATAGAAGTACAGGAAACAGATACCTCTTCACCCGCAACATATTTTATGAAATCAGCGGTTAAATTATCGTCACCGCCACCGTGACCGTCCATATCAAAGTTTTCAATGTCGAGTCTTTCTTCTGTACAGAAATTTTCACTGTCAGGGTCTATTCTGGTAAATTTAATAACATTGTTTTCAAATTCTCCATAAAGTTCACCTTTTGTACCAGTAACTTTTATTACTCTTAAAGGTGCTGCAGCACCACCTATCATATTATGAGTACCTGTTGCACCGTTACTGAAATTTATAAGTACACTTTGTCTGTCAACAACATTGTTGTCGCATTTATAAACACATTTACCATAAGGACTTCTCTTAAGAAGTTCTATTCTTTGTTCCATTGTAGGATTTTCAACGCTTTCAAGTTCCTGCCACACATAAAATTCCCACGAACCCAGGTGGTCTAAATAAATCTTTTTTGCACTGTACTGACAAGTGTCAACATTGGGACAATCTTTAAGGCAATATGTACCTGAATTTTCGGGTGCATTTTCTTTTCTGAACTGACCTAATGAACCAACCGATGACACAGAAACAGGTCTTTGTGGTGACATCATCCACATCATAATATCCATATCATGACAACATTTTGCAAGAAGCATTGAGGTTTTGCATTTATCACTGTTACCCCACTTACCTCTTACAAATGATGTTGTTATATGATGATAACTTACATTTTCAATAGTCTGAATATTGATTATCTCACCTAATTCACCATTTTTTATTTTTTCTTTAAATCTTAAATAAAAAGGTGAATAACGGAGTACATGGCACACCATAACCTTGTTTTTGTGTTCTTTTACGACATCCAATAGCTCTTTCATTTCCTCCTTGCTTACACAAAAAGGTTTTTCTAAAAGCATATCGTAACCCAATTTCAAAAGAGGTACTGAAGTTTTAACATGAACTTCGTCCATTGTACCATTAATAATTGCATCAGCAAATTTTGGAACAGATGCTAACTCATCTGCATCTTTAAAGCAATTTTCTTCAGAAAATCCGAATTTTTCCCGAACCATATTTCTGCGGTATTCATCAGGGTCTGCAACACCTACGATTTTCAATTCATCAGGATGACTTAATGAATAATCCGCATAAACCATAGCACGATGTCCTGCACCTAAAACTATTGCAGTAATTGGTTTTTTCATAATACATAACATCTCTCTTATAATTTTTTACCCATCGCAACGCCACCAAAGGCTGTTACCAATATTTTAAATCCATGTTTTTTATAGAATTTAACAGCACCCTTATTATTCTCTGACGCCAAAAGCATTACACCTTTAACACCCATTCCCCTGAGTTTAAAAAGAAGTTCATTCATCAATTGAGTTCCATACCCTTTGCCCTGATAATCCTCTAAAAGATTTATGTGAAGATGGGCTGGGTAGATTCTTTTAAAAATCATATATGGTAAAGGAATAAACCAACTTTCAATTGCAGATGTTTTGTTGATTTTTTTTATTTCCTTTAAATCAATTCTTCTGAAAATCTTTCTGAATTTCTTTGCATTTGTTGAACAAATAATATAACCTACTACAAGACCATTATCTTCTAAAACAAAACAAGTCCCTGGTTCTTCACGGACATAATAAGTTGAGTAAGTGTTTGCTATAATTTCACCTGTTGCCTTATCAGTTTTTGCTTTTTCATCTGCGGTCTGTATGCAGATATATTTCACTCTGTCAATATCGTCTCTTCTGACTTCTCGTATATTTACCATAAATCACTTTAATTTCTTATTGAGTTTATTGTTCTCAACAAGTGGTAAGCGGGTACCATCAGGTCTTTCAACTATTGTTGATTCGAGTGTAGAAACAAGATTTTTTCTGAATGCCGCTACATATTCTGCTCTTAATTTCTGTTGTTCTTTTTTCTCTTCTTCAGTAAGACTGCTTTCGCGTGATTTTCTTGCTAAGAAATTTATTCTGTCAATTTTTGATTGCTCCATTTTACACCTCAATATTTATCTTTTATAGTAATACCTTTCGAATTATATGAACTCATATATTTACCATTAACTGCTCTTACTGTATAAGTGTATTTTACACCTTTTTTTGCAGTTTTATCGAGATAAGTAATTTTATTATTTCCTTTAACAGTCGCAATTTTATTCCAATTACCATTACCAGTTTTGCGATAAACTACATAACTTGTAGCACCAGTTACTTTACCATAAGCAACTGAAACCCCTTTTTCTTTACTTATAACCTTTGTAAGTTTCGGAGTACTTAAATATTTAGTAGCTATACCATTCTTAACATAACCACTTGTATTTTTACCATTATTCGCTCTTACTGTATAATAATAATTGCTACCTGATTTCACATTTTTATCTGTATATTTTGTATTTGTTGTGGATGTTACTTTTTTCCACTCTCCATTTTTGGATGTTTTTCTGTAGACATTATAACCTTTTGCGCCTTTTACAGAACTCCACTTGACAACAACCGAACCATTTTTATTGGTTATTGAAGAGAGTTTTGGTGTAGCAATATAATAAACAGAAACACCACAATTATCATAACTACTTTTCGCCACACTCGAATTTGCTGTTACAGTGTAAAAATACTTAGTCCCGCTTTTTGCAGTTTTGTCTATAAAGGTAATATCTGTTGTTTTACCTATCTTTGCCCAGGATGAATCAGAGACTTTTCTGTAAACAACATATTCTTCTGCAGAATTCACTTCATTCCATTTAACAGAAACTCCGTTCTGTGTTGCTGTTGCATTTTTCAATACAGGTGCTTCAAGATAACATTGGGTTATTGCCTTTGAAGTATATACATTACCATTTTCGCAAATCGCTCTTATTTTATATTTATAACTAGCGCCTGAAGAAACATCTGAATCTTTATAGCTTAATTTTGTTGTCGTAGCAATTACTTTTCCGTTTTTTATAATATCGTAACTTTCAGCACCATAAGTTGCATCCCAACTTATTGAAATATACCCTCTTTTAACTTTCGTTTCACTGATTACGGGTGCTTTAATCTGTATTTTTTTGTTTAATATACCATTTATACTCTTTACATATTCATTTGCTATTGTTTTATAACCATCCTGGTTAGGATGAATAGCATCTTTAAACTGAGTTTTGGAATTTATTACACAATTTATCGGACTAAAGTAAACATTTTCGTATTCATTAAAATATTCCATTAAATCACTTGCAAAATGGATTATATTGTTTCTGTACTCAAACTCTGAGGAAATAGTTGAACTATCGTTATATTTTTCAACATCTTCACTAGGGGGAATTGTAACGCCCAGAATAATCGGTAATTCACTATCGTATTCTCTTATACTTAAAATCATTTCTTTAAAATGTGAAAGTACTTTTCTTGAAGAATAATTTTCAAGTGTCATAGTTTTAATATCATTTATACCTAATTGAATAATAATAAAATCTATTTCTTCGTAACCCTGTGATGTCATATAATAAGTAAAATTGAAATCACCATTATAAAAATAATTGTGATATATCCCGTCACTTTCTTCATTGCAATACATAGAAGAAGTCCAACCGCTTCTTCCCTCATGGAAATTCGGGTAAGTTCCGTTTGTACCTAAAAGTGTGAGTTTTTTATTGTTTTTTTCATATACATCGAGCAAGGTCTGTGTTACTACCCCTGAATTTATTGTACTATCGCCAATTACCAGCCCGATAGCATTTTTAAGTTTCATATCGCGCACAACGAAAAGCATCTCACCAGAGTCGACTAATACATATTCATTATCATAAACACGCCATGGTATAACAAAGTCCCCCGGTATTTTTGATGTTATTTCAACATGGTCTTCAAAACACTTTCTGTCAAGTTCACTGGATGCATCAAAAACAATCTTTAACCCAGGCAGAGATAAAATATTATTGTAATAAATTTTAAATGGTTGATTTACAGTTGCATAAACAGTTTCAGGAATTGATTCATAATAACGCGCATTCTCAGAAAGCGCAGAAGCAGTTATTACCGAAGTACTGAAAACAGAAAATACAAAAACAAATACTAAGCAAACAGAGACAAATCTCTTTAATAAATTCAAATTAATACACTCCAAAACACTCACTCTATACTATTTCACATTCCCAGATATCAACATCTGAATCCTGGAACACTGAACGCAAGGTTTTGCGGACAGTTTCTATGTTTACACCGCGTTTTAATACAACCTGCAAGAAACCGCCACCACCTGCACCACAAACAAGTCTTCCTGCAGTAAATGCGTCTATGCTCTGGAAAATCTGGTCTATAAGCGTATTTGTTGAGCCACTATCTACCATTTTTGAAAGTTTCCAGTGCTCATCTAAAAGTACGGCAAATTCATCTATATTGCCTCTCTCAAGTTCAAATCGCATAAGAGCGGCAACACGCTGAATTTCATTAAGTGCATAAATCGACTCAGGTTCATTACCTATATATCTGCCAACAACATCACGAAGTAAATTTCTTGCAAGTCTTCTCTGACCTGTATATATAAGCACAAATCTTTCATTCAATTCTTTAAATGCCTTCTCAGGAATATCAAGTTTACTTACTTTAACATCCTGAATTATTCCAGGCATTGCAGTTATAAATTTTACACCATCTATAACACCACCTACCTGGTCCTGCCAGCCACCACCTGTTGACATTATCTGCTCCATAGCAAGAACATAGCTATAAAGGTCATCTTCTGTATGAGGAATTCCCATAAACTCAAAAATCGCCTTTACGCAAGCGGCAGAAAGAATAGAACTCGTACCGAGACCGCTACCTTTTGGGACATTTGTAACTTCTGAGTGCATTACAAATCCACCGCCAAGACGGGTAAGAATATCTTCTAAATTTCCACCTTCACTCGGTATTATTCCACAAGCTAGAAGTGCCGCCTTCTGAAGTGCAAATATATCGTAAGGGTCACCTGTTTTCTGAAGCGGTGCAATCTCGGTAAATTCGCCGTGTACATCCATATCACGACTATCGAAAACAATTTTCTTTTCAGAAATTTTTTCAAGTGTAACTTCAACAGGTTTTTCACCATTCAGAAGAATTGCTGCATTAAGAACTGCACCACCGTGTTCATTACAATATGGTGGAGTATCACTCCAGCCACCACCCCAATTTACACGGAGTGGCAATTTTACAGTATGTTTATTCTTTGTTATTCTGCAATTTTCGTTATATTTAAGATTATCAACAGTTTCTTTTAAAATACCCTCTGAAATCATAGTGAAACTCTGACCGATGAACTCAGCACCTTTTTTACCACCAAGTGCAACACCAAGGTAATAATAAAGTCGTATTCTTTCGCTGAAATCTGCTCTTAGAAGTCTTTTTTCAAGCCATTGTTCCTGAATAGGTGTAAGTTCACCTGCTCTTAAAATTTCTTTAGCTTCCACGGCAGGTCTGCCTGTACGAATAAGTTTTGCAACACCATCCATTTTAACTAAATCCTGCATACGATTATCCCACGCAATAATTGCATCAGGGTCGGCAGAGTTAAAGCCTGACTGAAGCGACTTTCTTTCGCATGACATAAGGTGTGCTAAATCACCATCACCATTAACTATTTCATAAATATTAAGCGCCTCTTTTACAGCTTCACTTATACTGTCACAAGCAGGGTAAATTTCAGCATTCCAAAGAGTTTTTTCTTCATCTGTAAATACTGTTTCAGGGAAAATTTCAGAAAGTTCTTTAGAAAAAAGTTTTGTTTCTTTAGGATTGTCTTTTACACCGTAAATTCTCGCTACGAATTTACCATCTTTTTGTTTGAGTCCGTGAATAACAACATCTGACGGAATAGTTTCTTCGTGTATATCTATATAAGAAAGAAGAACATTTTCACCAATTTTTGCCTTACTGTGTACATAAGAAACTTCAAAATAGCAGTTCTTACCGATTTTTGCTTTATCGGAAAGAACACTGTTAAATCCTGCAGTGCTTTTAGTAATACTACTGTTGATATGATTGCTCCAGCCAAGTTCCTTATAACTGTCAACGCCACCTGACATAAGTTCTAAAATCTCAGTAGTTGTACCAAAATGAATAAACTTTGCTGGTGAAAGTCTTAAAAGTTTCATTCTGTAAGGTCTTAAAACATTCCAGATTTCAGTACGCGCATTTTTAAGTTCATCACAGAAAGAGCCTTCAGGCTTTTCGTTGTAGAATTGTTCGAGTGTAGAATCAGTTGCCAACGGATACAAGAAATCACCATATAAAGAAAGACGGACTGTATCATTTACATATTTATCGAAAGACTCTTCGGTATCTATAAGATTATAAAGTGATTTTAACATTTCTGCAGAAAAAATTACTGCACCTGTGTCAATATCTACTTTGCCATTTTCATTAACTGCACCGATTTTTGTAAGAGAGTCAACAGATTGCTTATGCAGAAATTTCTCTACAAAACCGTCTTCTCCTCTTAAAAATACACCGTGATTTTTGCCTGTTTCAACATCTTCTTTAAAAGAAATTGCCGCAGCACCGGTACCACTGTAATCAATCTGGAGAGGATTGAAAAGAAGAAGCACATCACCTGAAAGAAGAACCATACCCTCACGAATTCTTCCCGGCACACTTGACATCGACATCATAAATTCATCAAATAAAGTTGCACTTTTACCATTTGGCAATTTATGTGGCACAGGTGAAAAAAGTTTGCCGAGAGCAGAATACTGCGGAACTCTTTTTGAGTCACCACCAGAGTGGATTACAAGTATTCTTAAGCCTGAAAAATCATTTTTTCCACTGTGCTCAGCGATATATTTTATTACACCTAATGTAGCACCGCCACTGCCAACACGCTTGCCATCACGGTCAGGAATAACTGCAAAATGTGTTTTTTTAGGTAAAAGACCCTCTTTTAATCGTTCATTTATCTGTGCACGGAATCCTTCTACCTGATTTTCGTTTGAAGCAGTAAGAACAATGTAATCCCACAACGGAAAACCGTCACGAGTTAAAGAACGCTCGTAATCATCCCAGGTATCCATATAAGATTGTGCAAGGAAAATTGCCTGATTTTTTAACATATCTTTCTCTCCTATAAACTGTTATACAACTCAGTATAACTTTTCAAAAAACTTTCAACATCCAACGAATTTTTATATTCTTTATATTTTTCATCGGGTTTAAATTCGGTTTTAAGTGCCTTGTTTAATGTTTCAGCAAGTGAATTTACATCTTCACTTAAAAATGTGTAACCCAAATGATTTTTTTCAATAGTATCGCCTAAATTTCCGTGACACGGACCGACAATGCATTTTCTGAGACAGGCACCCTCGCCTAAAGGTCCACTTGCGGCATTAAATTCTTTTCTGTACGGAATAGTAATAATATCTGTTGCGTTTAAAGCATACTGAAATTCTTCATCGCTTAAAAATTTTAATAAACTGTGAACATTTTCTGAATACTTTTTCGTGTTTTCAGTTATAAACTGCTCGTCAAAATGGACCGGTCTGCCTGCAACAAGAAGTTGAAACGGTTCTGTGACAAACTGGAGAGCCGAAAGAAGAATATCGAGGCCCTTGTCGTGCCTTGTTTCACCAATGCAACCGAGAACGGGAATTTCTTTGTTCAGGTTAAAATATTCTTTAGCCTCGTCAGTGGTGCAATTGTTAATTCTGAAATTCGGGTATTCAATATGAACACCGTTGTTTCTGCCATACTCCATAAGACGATTTTTAAGATATTCTGAGTGTAATACAACCGCATTTACAGATGATGCTATTGCCTTAGCAGAAAGAATATTTAAAAAACCATCTCTTAAACAGTGCATAGTAACAACTGTTTTGTATTTTTTGAATTTTTTCATACCATATCCGAAATAGCGGTAGAAAAAATCTCCATTTAAAATATGAACTACATTAGGATTTTCTTTTTCAACAATAGCATAAATTTCATTTATCCATTTTCTGAACTGTGAAAAAGAACGCTTGTCATTTTTTCTGTCCTGAGTTTTATATTGGTATTGTTTGCAGTTAAGCCCATTAACCTTTTCGGGTAAAATTGCAACAACTTCATTGCCATTAATACCGGACAACGCGCTTATGTAGGAAACATGGTGCCCTAATGTATTTGTATCTATATAAACAATTTTCATAAAGCACCTCCCAATACATAAACTCCATTTAAACATATTTAAGATATTATATCATATAATGTTAAAATAATCAATAAAAAATCCCCACTGCGAGAGTGGGGGAAAGTTTTAAAGATATATTAACCTGGATTCTAGTTACTTCACTAAAAAGTATTAATCATTGTAATTTTTTTCAATCCAGTCTTTTGCAATTAAAAGGTCGATTTCTTTATGAATATCAATTGAATCTTCAATCTCATAGTAAGCAATATTGTCACCCATAAATGACCATGGTGCTTGTCCCTGACCTTTGCTTTCATATAAAAGTTTTGTGTTTAAAACCCAGAAATTGTGGGAAAGGAAATAACAAGTAGGTAAATCCTGACGGTTTGTTGAAACCTTACCTGTTACATTTTGCTCGTACATCTGTAAACGGCCATTTTCATCAACCCTTTTACCTCTTAATGGGTGGTGGTCGTTATCTTCATAAACAGGTACAACTGCACTTATTGTCATATCCTCCTGCATCATTTTAACACAAGCATCAATCCACTCTGCTTTAACTGTAATATTATTTGCTAATAAAACAACTAAAATTTCAGGTAATTCTTCTTGTTTTTTTATTTCTTCAAGACCATGCATAATTGCATCTACGTGCTGTGCTGTAGGTGAAGCTAATTCAGCAGGTCTCACAATTCTTTTGTAACCCTCCTGCTCTGCCGCACTTAAAATATTTTCATCATCACTACTGCAGTAATATGTATCAATTGTTGATGCAACTCTGCCTGAGTGTGCAGGGTAATATAACACAGGATGACCTAAAACATCTAAAATGTTTTTATCCTTTAAAGTATTATTACCTCTACCTGTTAATAAAGCTGTAACTTTCATCTCTTTTCTCCTAATCTTTTTTCTTAACATTTTTAATAAGGTTTATAACAAAATTTCTTTTTATTATCAGAACAATAAATGCAATTACTAATATAGCGTATCTTATAATTACAAAATTGTAAAGACACATTGCAATAGCCATACACACTAAATAAACAAGAGTAATCAAAAAAATAAATTTATCATTATATACACTTTTTACACTTAACTTATCTTTACAGACTTTACGCATAAATATATAGTGAGCAAAGGCAAACAACATATAGCAAATCAGAGTTACATATCCCGCTGCTAAATAACCGAACCTTGGCATTAAAATCAAGTTCAATCCGACATTTGCTATAGCACCTATAACAGATGCCACCATCACAAATTTTGTTTTTTCAAAATAGAATTCTACATTTGCAAACAAGTTATATAAGAAAATAAAAAATACGCTTGTTGAAAGTGGTGGGATAATCCAGACACCCTCTGCATATTCAGGTGGTGCTATTATCCACATAAGTTCAGGTGCTACAAGCACAGGTAAAAGTGATATTGATGCAACCGCCAATAATAATAAAGTTGTATATTGTTTCAACGGCGCTATATCATTATCTTTGAGTTTACGGTAGGTCCACGGAACAAAAGATGAATTTATACTTTGTGTTACAATATTCATAATCATAGAAAATGAATACGCAACACTATAAATTGCCACCTCAGTTTCACTGAACATTCTTTCAATCATAATTCTGTTTGATTGAGAAAGAACCATACTGGAAAGGTAATGTGGAATAAGAGGAATATTGAATTTAAGTGCAAAAGTCCAGTACTCTTTACTGAAAAGTTTTTTTCCTCTTTTTATATTTAAAACATAGAAGAAAAAGCCTACACCAACATTAACAAGAGCAGCAGAAAGAATTCTTGCTAAGCCTTTTTCTTCGGTAAGATTAACTGCTATCAAGCCAAGTGCCGGTGAAAGAACTGCAACACCTATTGTTACAATTACAAGAGCTACATATTTAAATTCGTAGCGTTGGCGTGTTGACCAGAATGCCAGAGCGGGTGCCGCTAAACATTCAACAAATATTGTCACAACAAGTAATGTGGAAAGTCCTGTAAGTTCATTAATAATTTCCCTGAAAGGTAAATAAACACAAAATAACAACAATGTGACAACAGTCGAGAGCCCCTGCATTGTGGACATATATTTATCGCGGTCTTTGGGGTATTTAGTCATACCATTAAAAAACACGCCCGCACTCAGACTAAGAGTAGCAAATATACTTACAAGTTGATACCACGACTGAAAGACCGAAAACTCACCATACTGCTCCTGAGTTAATAATCTGGTGAATAATGGCACTGTTATTAAGGATATACCTTTTTGAATTACGCTGCAAATAGCAAACCATAACGAAGCTTTTGCTGCTGCAGGAATTGATTTATATTTATCAATTACTTTATTTATCATCGTTTATTCCTATTTCTTTAAAAACTCTTTTATAATTTTCTTTGATATTACCGCTTAATAAATAATAGTTCTTGTAACATTCCATAATTTTGTTAAACTCTTCTGTATCAATTTTTTCAACAAGAGTTTTAAGTCTCTCTGTTGTCGAAAATTTAACATCCTCTGAATTAAGGTATAAGTTCTGATCGTAACCTTTTCTGAAAAAAATAAATGCAGGAACCGACTTGAAAAGCATCGCTGTAAAAACGGTTGAAATTCCGACAATTGCCAATTCAATTTGTTCAGCAAATTCATCAACAGTTATATTTTTATCACATATTGTTGATACTTGTTTATTTATAATTTTTTCATACTTAGCAACATCATTGGTAGGATGAAGTTTAATAAGTAATTTTTTCCCTTTCGCTTCACAAAATGCTTCAACTACACGAATCATCTCTGTATTGTCTTCCTCTGGAAACATAACAGAATTACAAAAAACTCCGATTACATCATTTTTAACAGGCACTCTCTCTTCTACAGTTTTGTTCATATTATGTATAGAACCAACTGCTAAAGGCTTGCCTTTATAACCGGACATAATCGCACCATCGACTGTGTGTTGACTGTCAAGTAAAAAATATTTACTTCTTGAACCTGAATACGCCCATTTATTGGTTGTTATAGGGTAAACTCCGTGTTGTAATGTTACGGTAATATCACACTCATCGTTGAGTTTTGAAAGGAAAAAATAATCTGTTGGTAACACATCGCAAAAAGTTACCAGTTTATTTATATTCCACGAATATCTTTTTTTGTTCTGTTCAAAAAGTTTAAATGCTAAATAAGCGTGAAACATATTACCCACTAAAAAAATACGCTTATTTTTATCAGGAACAACTGTTTTCAACTGTTTATTCCAGACCAAAAGTTTTGCAATATTTTTTAAACCGATGAAAGAAAACTTTTTTTCTGACTGTACCATTGTGACTTTATTATTAATCAGTTCTACAACACCACAGAATGCATCCATCTGGTCTTTTCGGTTTTTACCGCAACCTGAAAAGCATAAAGTGTCGGGATTACCTGATACTTTAAAATCATAATTCTTGAAAAACAACATAGAAAATATATTACGCAAATCACCGTTACCAGCTTCCTCAAGCCTGTAATGTAACATATCTCCAACCAATATATCTTCAATATCTTTAAATTTTATTTCATTGATTTTTCTTTTAAGAGACTCCATTTTTCCCCACTCATTAAATCTTTTTTATTACTCTTGCAGGTATGCCTGCCACAATTGTGTTTGCAGGAACATCATTTTTTACTACCGCATTCGCTCCGATTACGGCATTGTCACCTATTTTAATATTTTTATCGCCAAATATACACGCACCAGCACCTATGCACACATTATCACCTATTTCAACACTACCTACAATCAACCCTGTCTCACGAAGTGATTTACCGGGTACATGCTCATGCTCTATATCTGTAATAACTGCACCACACATAATACTCGAATTTTTGCCGATTGTGAGTTTATTTGCACAAGTAATATGGCAATTTTCACCTATGCTTGTCTTTTCACCAATAACAATTTCAGGTGTGTAACTGCTATCTCGCCATTTCGATACAGCAACTAAATATATACCCTCGAAAATATTACAATTATCACCTATATGAATATATTCTTTACCTGAAATTTCTGCAGGTCTTTTCATTGCAATATTATCTCCGTAATATTTAAATTCCTTTTTGTTGATATAGTTCTGAAATATCTTATGAATTTTTGAAAAAACTCTTTTTATGAAATAAAACAATTTAATCATATATAAAATTACCTCATCAGGATTTTAATATTTTCAATTATCTTTTATTTTCTTTATAAACTTTGCAGGATTACCGCCCCAGATTTCACCTGACGGAATATCTTTGGTTACAACAGAACCTGCACCTACTATTGAACCTTCGCCTATAGTAACGCCTTTTAATATAATTGAACGGGCACCTATAAAAACATCTTTTTCTATTATAATCGGTGCTGATTTGGTTTCAGTTAAATCATTAGGGCGTTCTCTTCTTATGTCAGCATCAAGTGGATGAAAATCTGTGTCTGCAATCATACAGTTTGTTCCTATAAGAACATTATCACCAATTTCCACACGCTCAACTACAGATATTGCAGTATGGCTCATACCCACTTTGTTACCTATTTTCAATTCAGCACCTTTTTGAACATTGAATGCTGTTATATATCCACCACCACTTGGATTATATTCGGGAGAAGAGTTAATGCGTACATTATCGCCTAAAACACACTTACCTTCTACATACCACAGAATTTTACCGTTTATAGTCAGATTATCACCGTATGAAACCTTTTTTCGTTTAAGGTAAAATTTATTCCAGAGTTTACTTGATAAACCTAAAATAATAACAAATAATTTCCGCATAGTTTTCTCCTGATAATTAAAACAGTTCCCAACCCTTTTTTTCGGTATAATAAGCCTCGGGTTTATATTTTTTTAAAACAAGTTTTTTATTGTATGAAAGAAAATCCATAATTAATTTTTTAATTTCTTTAGTCGGATTCCTTTTTATACTGTTAGCTTTTTTTATTTTATAATATTCTTTTCTTACTGCCCAGAAATTTGTTGAACTTACTCCTGAACAATCAAACAATGAAATTACTTCATCAATATACTCAAACTTTTTGCCGTCCATATACATACGCAAAAAGGAGTTGTAAACAGAAGATATTTTATATTCAGTATTGAATTTATATTGCCTGTGAATACTGGTTCTGACTAAGGAACTCTGATGACAAAACGGCATTTGCAATGTCATTAAATCTATATTATTTCCTTTATTTACTCTGCAATATTTACCTTCAATATTCTTTGTATCACCATACACAACATCAGCTTCTGTTTTTTTCTTACTGAACACATTGCTTAAAGTATCACTGGAACACAGAGCATCACCAGAATTCAACATTATGCACCACTCACCTGATGCTTTATCAATGCCCTTGTTCATCGCATCATATATACCTTTATCAGGTTCACTGGTTACTGAATAATTTATACCCTTTGATTCGAATTGTTCTCGGTATGACTCTATAATATCAACTGTTTTATCTGTTGATTTACCATCTATGAATATATATTCGTAATCAGTAAACCCCTGATTTAAAACAGATTCGATTGTTTTGGCAATCTCATTTTCCATGTTGTATGAAATAGTTATAATACTTAATTCAGGCACAAAAAACACCTTCTTTTATTTCAAAATGGCATATACATATTTATATAATGCCGGGCTTAGAGCCGCCAACAACATTTGTATCTTTTTCATCACAGGTAATGATGATTTTATTATACTTTTATAATTCTGCTTCAACATTGCTTGTAATTGTTTTACTAAGTCTGGGTCACTATGTTTATTCATAATGAGTGAATTAAGAATTGTTGTCTCACAATTACAAGAAAAATAGGCATTTATCTGATGGTACAACTTTTCATTATCAACCCAAGATAATCTTTCAACTGTATCGCTATGCACAAACAATAATTTCTGAGCCTTATTACCTGTTATAGGAGTATGAACAGTACTATCCTCGCGGGCAAAATAATAATAAAGTTTTTCTTCTGTAAATGTAATTTTTTTGCAATAAGCAAGATATGAATAAACAAAATGCAAATCTTGTGCCATAGGCACTCCTACAGGGAACTTACATTTTAAAACTAAATCCTTTTTAAATATCTTACCCCATGGTGTACAGAAATTTTCAAGCGGATTTGCCATTTTAAAGACACCATCATCACGGTCAAGCACCACAGGAGCAGGCAAATCTTTTTCTTCAGGATAACAAATGAGTTCTTCGCTATCTGTATTATATGCTCTGCAAACCGCCAAATCGCAATCGGTGTTTGTTATTATATTATAAAGACTTTCGCACATAGTCGGTGCAGCAAAATCATCCGAATCCACAAAAACAATGTAATCCGCAGAAGCATTTGAAATACCTGTATTTCTTGCAACTGAAACGCCCTGATTTTCCTGATGAAAAACTTTTATTCTTGCATCTTTTTCAGACATTTCATCACAAAGATGACCACTATTGTCTTTTGAACCATCATTTACCAATATAATTTCAATATCTTCAAAAGTTTGCCTTAACAAACTTTCTACACAGCGTTCTATATATTTTTCAACATTATAAACAGGAATTATAATGCTTATTTTCGCTTCGCTCATAAAAACCCTTCTCTACTAGACAAATCAATCTCTGAAAAATACATCTCTTGTATAAACTTTTTCTTTTACATCATCAAGAGATGTCTCATATCTGTTTGCAACTATTGCATCGCACATAGTTTTGAATTTTTCCAAATCATTTACTACTTCGCTACCAAAGAACATTTCGCCATTTTCGAGTGTTGGTTCATAAATAACGACCTTTGCACCCTTTGCTTTGATTCTCTTCATTACACCCTGAATTGAACTCTGACGGAAATTGTCTGAATTGGACTTCATTGTTAAACGGAACACACCAATAACTGGTGGAATATCTTTAGCTTTACTATATTCTAAATCTTCATCGTAACCGTGGTAACCCGCCATTTTCAAAACTCTGTCTGCAATAAAATCTTTTCTTGTTCTGTTACTTTCAACTATTGCAGACATCATATTCTGAGGAACATCCTGATAATTTGCAAGAAGTTGTTTTGTATCTTTTGGCAAACAGTAACCACCGTAACCGAATGATGGGTTATTATAATGGTCACCAATTCTAGGGTCAAGGCACACACCTGCAATAATGTCCTGTGTGTCAAGACCTTTCATTTCTGCATAAGTATCAAGTTCATTAAAATACGATACTCTGAGAGCTAAATAAGTATTAGCGAAAAGTTTAACCGCTTCAGCTTCTGTAAAGCCCATAAATAATGTGTCAATATCTTCTTTTACTGCACCTTCCTGCAATAATTCTGCAAAACGCTTTGCGGCATCTGTTAATTTGGCATTATTTAAATCTGTACCAACAATAATTCTGCTTGGGTAAAGATTATCGTAAAGTGCTTTTGATTCTCTTAAAAATTCAGGGCTGAAAATAATATTTTCAGTATTATATTTTTCTCTTACCATTTCTGTAAAACCTACAGGAATGGTTGATTTTATAACCATTATTGCATGGGGATTTATTTCTTTGACTTTTCCAATCACGGTTTCTACCGCAGATGTATCAAAAAAGTTCTTTTGTGAATCATAATTTGTAGGTGTAGCAATAACAACAAATTCTGCATCTTTATATGCAGACTCTGCATCTAATGTCGCTACAAGATCAAGCTCTTTTTCTTTAAAATATTTTTCAATATATTCATCCTGAATAGGTGATATTCTCTTATTAATCATATCTACTTTTTCAGGGATTATATCAACTGCTTTAACAATATGATTCTGTGCCAATAATGTTGCTATTGACAAACCAACATATCCTGTACCAGCTACTGCAATTTTCTTTTTCAAAACTTTCTTCTCCTTTAAAAGTCGTATACAATACTTTAATCAAAATCACGCATCCCAATATGTTAAATATGGATAGGTGTTAGATACTCCGCCTACTATATACAAATAATACCAGAAAACTGACAACAAACCAATTACAAATATCGAAATTAAAATATTTGTTTTCTTGCTCTCACTAACCCGAGTAATTCTTGCAAATAATAAAACATTGATTATTGCAAAATATAAACTCATTCGGTAACCAAAATACATAACCTGAGAAAGTTGTAATGTAATAAATGTAAAATATAAATTTATTTTTAAGAATACAAATTTACTATCTTCATTCTGTACAACTTTAGCAAAACACATTACCAAAATAATCTCTACTAAATACAGCAAGGTATTTGATAAGTTGTTGGAAACAGATTCCCTTACAAAATACATTAAATATCGGGAATGCAGTACACCCATATTTACCAATGCGTTAACAATATTCGGTAACAATATACAACCTGATATAACACAAACTAAAAGCACATATCCGCGCATTGTCTTTGCACTAATATCGCTACGAAAACGCTCGCCCTCTAAAAAATAATACACAACAAATACAATAAGACCCATAACCGCAGTTGTATGGAATGTTGCTGCTATAAACACAAATATTAAGTATTTAACATATTTCTTTTCGAACAACCAATTGACTGCCATAAATACGATTGCCATCGCGATTGCTTGTCTTAACAAATTATATGTGTCATTGTAAAAAATCAAATAATATACAAGAAGCACTAATGGCAATGATATTTGCTTTCTTAATTTCCATGCACCGATATATACACATAAAATTATTATAAACTCAATAAAAAACAAAAGCCATTGAATATTACCGAATATTTTTGCTACCAAAAATACCAGCAACATATAACCAGTTTCTTTTTGCCATATTAACGACATATAATGCGAGAATGTTTCTGTGTGTAAGGCAGTTTCAAAATGAGGAACAAGATACAACTCTACGTCTGTTCCCAAGGAAACATCTCTTAACCCAGCCAAAATAGATGGTATAAGTATACTTATCAAAGAACATAAAAACACAAGTCCACGATTTGTTTTTGGATTTATTCGAGTTGCCCAATATCCAAATAAAATTGAACTTAAAAAAACTAATACATATGCCAACTACTTTCACCACTTTTCTTCTTTTTATAATTTATTATCTTTATTATTGTATTTCAAATATTTTTTCTGCTAATTCTTTATATTCTGTCTCACCGAAAAACTTTGATTTTTCATATCCTTTAAGTATTTCTACACTGAATGGACAATCACTAGCTATTACATAGGTTCCCGTCATACGCGCTTCGAGTAGCGGTAAACCAAAAGACTCAACATAAGAAGGAAAAACAAGAACAGATTTCGCATACATTTTAAAAACATCTTCTCTCGGAATTTTTCCGCCGAATTTTACATTAAGGTTATGCTGTTCAGCAAAATCTGCTAAAGACTTTGTATAATCATTCTCTTCTTTTTCAATAGTCAAAATCAATTCATAATCTTTTAATCCATTATTCTGAGCATAGTCTAACGCCTTTAATAATGTCATATGATTTTTATATGTGAATGCTGTTGCAGGATAAAAGAATCGCTTTCTGTTTTCCGGAACATCTTCAAATTCTAAAATATTATTACTTGAAATATCCGGCTGTTGAATTACGATATTTTCTGCTTTTACTTTTGCTTTTTCTATTAATGCATCTTTCATCCATTGTGTCTGTACAATTGTTTTATCAACTTTTCTGAGTGAACTAAAAATACTTTTACTTACAACATTCTGATAAAGCCAAAGTTTTTTTCCATCTACTTTTATGTCAAATTTATGGTCTGTTAAAATAAATGGTAAATGCAAATAAACTAACTGTTCTTTTTTATAAAAAGGTATACCTTTGTTTTGTAATGAAAAAACTTTATCCGGTTTATATTCATTAATAAGACCTCTGGTTGTCACACTATCAAAAACATATCGGTGTCCCCAACTTTTTTTAACCCATGGAAACCTTCTTACAATAATGTTTTCTGTTTCTTCGTACTCAGGAACACTGACAATAAACACCCATTTTACAGTTTTATCTTCATAAGCACGAATCTGATTATATAAATCATCAAGAATAGCTAATGCACCTGATTCACTTGCGTGAACATCATAAATCATTATTGTACTATTTTGTTTAGGTGATATTAAATCTATTAATGTTTCTTTCAACAACCTTCACATCCTATTTAATAACATTTTTTCTTAATGTTTATATTTAACAATTTGTTGCTTACTATATGCAATAATAACCCTACTATAATCGTTACTCCAATAATTAAAACAAGATTTACCGGGAACATTATTTCTTTGAATAAGTTTATCCACACAAACTGAACAAAATAAATCTCTAACGAACACATACTGATTATTCGCACTGGTTTAAAAATTATTTTTTGGTGTAACTTTTTCAATTCATTTTCAATTAACTCAAAAAATTCAAAAATAAAATACGCAAAGCCAATATATGACACTGGGAGTAAAAACTCAAAATTCAAGCCAAATTTCTCAAAAACTCTTATTCCCAAAAAACACAAAACACAAACAACAGAAGACGCTAAAAACAAATATTTTTTATTGTTCATTTTTGTTTGATTTATTGGAAACTCTTTTAAATACAACCCTAGTAACATCGTTGAAAACCAAACGAATTGCGTAATCAGATATGGTGTTTCTATACTGAACTGATCACAAATTTGTAATTTTTCAAGAGAAAATAACGCTATCGGGATTTTTGTTGCATAAAGCACAGTAAAACTTATGCCGCAAACAATCCATGCACCAATAATCGATTTTTTGCCGAATTTACCATATATATACTTAACAAAAACAAAGTAAACCGCATAAAAAATCACCATTGATGCCACAAACCAATATGTTGGAAAAACAAAAATTTTTATAAAACCTATAAAAGAGTTTATTTGAATGTTACCTATAACTACAAGGATTATTCTGAATAAAATTAGTGGTACATAAATCCTTGTGATTTTCTTGAAGTACCATTTATGAAATTTTGTGTTTTCGTTTATATTAGATAACAAATAGCCACTCAACATATAAAACAATGCAAGACCTAACCCCCCACCAAATGAAAGAATATCAACAGGATAAACACCTTTCAGATGGCTATTAAAAATCAGCAGGGTTGCAATTGCTCTTAAAACTTCAATAAATACTAACATTTACTTTCTCTCAAACTCTTTAATCCATTTTATCGTTGCCTTTGTTCCTTCCAATCTTGTAAAAGGCATTTCCGGTGCTATTTCTTTTGTGGTTGTCATATCATTTACACCATCATTTGTCATATTATGAAAACGGAATGACTGCATTGGGAAATGAACTCCGACAAGTCCCACTAAATCGCCAAATTTTGCAAGGCATTTTACAAACCAGACAGGCATTGTAGGAACTTTAAAACCGAGTTCATTTGCAATTTCATCTGCCCACTCGTTTATTTCGTATGCAGGTTCATCACCAATATAAAAAACTTTGTTATTTTCATCTAAAGTTTCATTGAACAATAACTGCTCTATCTGATAGATTGCGTTACCGATATATCCATAAGTTTTATGACACTCAATATGACCTATATGAAAATACATTCTTTTCATAACCAAATCAAAAAAATTGCGGTATGGCACACCAAAAAATGGTCCCCAAATAGAAGTAGGGCGAATAATACACCAATCACAATGTGGTTTGTTCGCCCATACATTTTTTTCTGTTATAACTTTACTTTCACCATAAACCGTATGTGGACAATAATCAAACTGGTCTTTTATTTTATATCCATTTTCTGTAACGAACTTTGAAGATGCAATTATAATTTTCTTTAAATCAGGTAATTTTTTAACTATCTTCAATAAATTTTCAACACCGACAGTGTTTGCTTTATAATCATCTACAGTCTTTCCATCTAAATCTGTTCTTGCTGCAAGATGAACTATATAATCAGGGTTGAAGTCTGAAACTGCTTTTTCAAATGGCTCATATTCAATTATATCAATATTCTTCCAGACACCATTGCGTTCCTTGATTTTTGGTTCATTGAAATCTATATTTAAAACCTCATAGCCTTTTTCGAGCATATCTTCAAGCAAATTTGTTCCTATAAAACCTGAAGCTCCTGTAATTAAAACTTTCACCCTTTTCAACTCACAATCCTAAAATAGTTTCTTTATATTTCTCCACAGACATATCTTTTGTTAAATTTTTAGTTAAATAGTCGTGGCTGCGTGTACCCATTTCTTTAAGTTCGTTACTGTCTGCATTTTTTATAAACCAGCGGATATTTTTTTCAATATCGTCATAATCACAAGGGTCTGAAATAAGACCACCATTTGTTTCTTCAATAATGCATCGGATTTCAGAATTTTTTTCTAAAACTGCAAGTACGGGAATTCCTGCAGCAGCCACTCCATAATATTTTGATGGACAAGAAACACCCTTGATTCCTTTAGCATTTACAACCCACTGAACATCTGAAGCATTTAAGCTGTAATTTAAATCATCCTTATCCTGATACGGAACGAACACAATATTTTTCATATTATGCTCTGTTACATAATTTTCAATTTCTTCAATTATTGTACCTGTGCCAACAAAAGCAAAACTTACTTCTCTGCCATCACTTGTTTTTGTACCTTCAGGAAACTTCTCTATTACCTTAATAATATTTTCAAGGTCATAATAAAGACCTATATTTCCCGAATACATAACAACGAATTTATCAGTAAGGTTATATTTATTTTTAAACTCAACTACTCTTTCATCAGATTTGTCGAGCGGATATATTTCTTTTTCATCAATCCAATTATTTATCATAACTGTCTTTGGAACTTTTTTGCCATTAAAACGCTTATTGACTGTTTCAACAAGGTCACGACCTACAGTTATTATTAAGTCGCTGCATTTACAACTGAATTTATCGGCAATCATCATTGCCTTTAAAACTAAACCGTTGTCACTGTAACTTACTGCCATTGTCTGCTCAGGGTTAAAGTCCTGAATATTATAAATAAATTTTGCTCTTTTAATGAGTTTTCCCCATACGCCAAGCAATCCACCTAAAATAGGTGGTTGAGAAATTGAGAACACATAATCTTGCTTAGAAACCTTAAATGTAGCGAGTGCCGCACCCACAAAATAACCAATAATATTTTTAACACGGCTCAATTTATCTGCCTTATTGAATTCTGGAACACGAATTCTTAAAACTTTAATTCCATTGATTTCTTCTTCATAATATTTTTTTGTTTTATACTCAGGTGCGATTGTCCCCTCATAAGAAGGCACAACACATATTACTGTGATGTCAAATGCATCCTTCATACCCTCAGCCAAATCTTTTAATATTTGAGCTGTTGATGCAACATCCGGCACATAATAATGTGCATAAATTAAAAGTTTCTTTTTCTCGCTCATTACCCTTGTTCCCTTTGTAAATTCTCAAGCAAAACTCATATATTAGAGCCTTTTAAAATTAACATTACTGTATCCCAAATTATTTTTATATCCGTCCCAATTGAACGGTTTCTTATATATTTATAATCTAACTCAAGCTGGTCTTCGTTAGACATTTTTACTGTATCTGTTATCTGCCAATAGCATGAAAGGCCTGGTTTTACAAGAAGTCTGTCACTCGGTAACTGGTTTTGTTCAACCCTTACAAATGGTCTTGGACCTATAATTGTCATATGACCCAAAAGCACATTTAAAATCTGAGGGAGTTCGTCAAGGCTTGTCTTGCGTAAAAACTTACCGACTCTTGTAATTCTCGGGTCATTTGACATTTTGAAATGAACTGAATCATATTCATTTTCTGCCATTAAATCTACTTTCATTTCGTCAGCGTGCATAAACATTGTTCTGAATTTGAACATCTGGAATGCTTTACCATCTTTACCGATTCTTTCCTGCATAAAGAACGGATTACCGAAATCGTCAATCATAATCACCAAGGCAATTATTATAAAGAATGGCAAGCCACAAGTCAAGGCAATAACAGAAATTAAAATATCTGCAAAACGTTTAAGAAAATCGTAAACAGGTTTTTTCTTAAGCACCACATTGCTTTTTACCATTACAACATCTTCGGCTACTTCTGTATTCACTTGTTCTTCTACAACAGTAGTCTTTAAATCTTCCATACCTTCACCCAAAATTTATTTTTCACATTTACATTACTGCACATTGGCAGTGTCGTGTTCTCTTCGTTCAATTTCGCCTGTACCACCTTCGACTACGCCTTCAGATTTAAGCACAGATTTAATTGTACCGAAAAAGCATTTCACATCCATCATAAATCCATTTACTGAGCTGCTGCCCAATCGCTCAACATATTCACCGTCAAGCCTTGCTTTTAGCGGAATTTCCAACTCATCGCGTCCATTGATTTGCGCCCAGCCTGTAAGACCCGGTCGCACATCATTAGCGCCATATTGTTCGCGTTCCGTTATTAAATCATCCTGATTCCAGAGCGCTGGTCTCGGACCGATTACACTCATTTTGCCACACAATATATTAAATATCTGTGGTAATTCGTCAAGACTTGTTTTTCTTAAGAATGCACCGATTTTAGTTATATACTGTTCAGGATTTTCCAAAAGATGTGTTGGCACATCTTTCGGGGTGCTAACTTTCATACTACGGAATTTGTAGAGCCAGAAAAGTCTTTTGCCCTTACCCACCCTTTGTTGTTTAAAGAACACAGGGCCCGGGTCCTGAATTTTTATTATTACTGCTATAACCAACATCGGCAAAGCTAAAAATATAACGCCCAAAAAAGACAATATAAAATCTAGCAATCCTTTAAGAAAATTTTTGTACATACTTTTACACCGTTACTGCATTTTTCATCTCTTTAGCTTCACTTGCATTTTTGTTGACCTCTTCTGGTGACTTGTAGGTAGGAACTACCACTTTCAACGCCTCTCTTACTGCATTGTCGTCGCCCGTTTCAACCGCAGTTCTTAAAATGCTGAGTTTAGCATTTATTTCATTCATTGAGTGTGGTTTTTCACGCTCAATAAATATTGCACTGCTCTCTGTTTTTTCAAGGTCAGCATTTACAAGAGTTTCTTCGTAGAGCTTTTCGCCCGGTCTTAAGCCTGTTTCTATAATTTCAATATCATTATAAGGCTCCATACCGCTAAGACGAATCATATTTTCGGCAAGTTCTATTATTTTAACAGGCTTGCCCATATCAAGAACAAAAAGCTCTCCGTTTTCTGCCATTGCACCTGATTTTAAAACTAACTGAGATGCTTCTGGAATTGTCATAAAATAACGGACAATTCGTTTATCTGTTATTGTTATAGGGCCGCCACGAGCAATCTGCTTTTTAAAAAGCGGAATTACTGAACCAGCAGAACCTAAAACATTACCAAATCTGGTTGCACTGTATGTAGTAGCAGACTCTTTCCGGCTGTACGCTCCGACTATCATTTCACAAACGCGTTTTGTTGCGCCCATTACATTTGTCGGATTAACCGCCTTATCTGTACTAACCATTATTACACGCTGAACACCGTACTTTTCACTCATTTCTACAGTGTTGAGTGTGCCGAACACATTATTTTCAACCGCTTCAATGCAATTACGCTCCATTAATGGAACATGCTTGTGAGCAGCTGCGTTAAGCACAATCTGGGGTTTGTGTTCTCTGAACACTCTTTCGAGCCCCACTCTATTACAAACAGAAACGATTTCTATACAAACATCAAGCTCGTTTCCGTAAGTCATCTTTAATTCCTGCTGAACTTCGTAAGCCCCATTTTCACAAACATCTAAAATTATGAGTTTTTCGGGACCCATTTTAGCAATTTGACGACAAAGTTCTGAACCAATAGAACCTCCGCCACCGGTAATTAAAACCCTCTTGTTTTTGTAATGTTCAATTACCGCTTCGTCAACAACATCCATTTGCTTTCTGAATAAAAGCTCTTCAATATCAAATTCGCGGATATGTCTTTTACCTTTATTGCTCTCATTCTCAACAAGAGGATAATCGTAAACTTTTATTTTACAACCCGACTGGCTGTAATAATCAAAAAGTTCTTTTCGTTTTTCTGCATCAAGCTGCGGAACTGCAAAGACAATCTCTTGCACACCGTAATCCTGAAGCAATTTAAAAGTTGCCTGCTCCTGCGAAAGAATGATAATGCCGTGAATCTTTCTGCCGACCTTGTCTTCATTTATATCTATAAAACAACGAGGCACATAAGATGCATTTTTGTTATTTATTAAATCTTCTGCAAGACCTGTACCAACTCTGCCGGCACCGACAATTGCAATTTTTATAAGTTGCACATCTGTCTTAGCCTGAATATCTAAAGATTTACCACCAAAAAAGCGTAAAATCTTAAAAAGCGTTCTACCTACAATACTGTTTTGTGTACCGCATTTATAAGCGTAACGGTAAATCATTCTGAGTGCCAATGCACCAAGAAGATTTATACATGAAACAGCAAGAATTTTGACAATCAATACCTTTTCAACAGGTAAAATAAGTTCTAACGCTAAAAACAACGCAAACCCACAAGCATCACATATAAGAAGCCTGATATATGTCTGTATTCCGCCATAGCGCCAGATTTGCCTGTAAATATCAAATGCAAAACGCATACTGAAAATTGAAGCAAAACCGATTATTGCAATCTGAAAATTATTGCCAATAGTTGAAACGACAACATCTTCGTAAACCATAAGAAGCAAAAAACTTACAAACGCATAAATGCAAACATCATAAAATACGAGCAACCATCTTACATTGAACCTATGATTTTTTTTAGATGCATCATTGAAACCATTGATATTCTTTTTTTCAATGATTTTTTTTGACATATTTTTTCTCTCAATCAAACATTTAATTTCTCTTAAGGCAGAGTCTTACCCACTCTGCTTTAAAACATCTCTTTTCAAATTAAAACCACACTATGTAGGGGTACGGAGCAAAAAAGTATACAATCCGAACATAATCCTACATTCTAAGTAATAATATCATAATATGTATTTTTTTGCAATAGTTTAACGAAAGAAATCACCCTGTTTTTACAGGTATTTTTTATTGTTTTTTCTAGTTTTTGCTTTTTACAATGAAAAGTCGGATTTTTACCATTTTTTGGTTTCGTTTTGTTCTCGTTTTTCTGTGTTATGCCAAAATCTTAACCACAATTTTGCGTACATTTTCCGGTTTATTTTCCGTACTTAAACATGGTGCGTGCAATTCATCAGTCATAATAATTACAAATTCACCTTTTTTAAGAGCAATTTTATCATAATTTTTATTAAGTGCATAAAAACAGATGTCATTTCCGTCTTTATAATCCTGAGTGAGTTCTACTTCTTTTTCACTTTCAAACCCAATAACTTCAGTACCGCTTACAACACACTGAATATCAATATATTTATTGTGAGCTTCGAACTGGACTTCGCTTTCAGTTTTTGTTTCATAAGAAGAAATAAACGCATAAATATTTTTGCCGTCAATTTCATAATTGCCGTCTTTATATTCTTCATTTACAGCCTTTTTCAAGAATTCAAATGCTTCTCCAAAACGCGGATGAATATTCTTAAAACTTTCTAAATCTTTTGAAAAAATGCTTGTTACTACCATGATTTTCGCTCCTCGAACAACAATTTTTATTGAAAATTGATAATATCACTTTTAGCGTCAAGTGTCAAATTCATATTCAGTAGCAAAAGATATGTGTGCAAATGGCAAGTAGCCTCAAAACCGAAAAGTAGGCGGAGTGTTTTTAAACTCCTCGTAAGCATTTTCTTTAAGTTTTGGTCTTATTGTGCTGAAACAAATTTTAGGTTTCTTGTTCGTTTTATACTCCTTTTTAATCTTTTCGCGTTGAATTCTGTTAAATGCTTCACGAAGTTCTGCAGAGTATGACTCTTTTCTGTTTATAATAAAACTCAATAATTCCCTTACTTTTATGTCATCTATCTGATTATATAGTTCAGAATAAATAGTTGTTGTTTGCTCCATTAAGGCTATATCTGAAAGCAAATCCGTACAGATGTCTCCTGTAATAACTATTTCATTAAAAAACAATGTTTCCACCATATTGGGGGAACAATTTTCCCCTCCTGATAACAGATTTATTACTCTGACCATTAATTCATAATTACTCAATTCTTCAACAGATAACCTTAACAACAAATTTTGAATTTCTTCATCTTTAACCTTATAACCTTGTGAAATAAATTGATTTGCTAATTTTAATCCCATATTTATACCACTTAACTGTTCTTGTATTAACACCGCGTAGCGAGTATTTTCTCGTTCTACTTCTACAAGAGTTAAAAAATCGTTTTCATATCTGAACATAGTACCACCTGAAAATACATCTTTATTTTCGCTTTTCAAAGCATTATACATCTTTATTTTCTTTGTGTCAACAAAAACACATCTTTATTTTCCATATCATTGCAAAAAATAACCATACAATAGATATTATAAAGATATGCGAGGTGGTAATATGGACTATTCAGAATACACAGAGTTTTTTCACAAAAGGCTTGCCGACTTAAGATTACAAAAAGGTGTTTCTGCAAGAGACATGAGTCTTTCTCTTGGGCAAAGCGAAAGTTATATAAACAAAATAGAAAACAAAAGAACACTCCCTTCTATTTTGGGATTTATCTATATTTGTGAATATCTTGAAATAACACCCCAGGAATTTTTTGATTACAACAATAAAAATCCTCAAACGACAAAAGAAATAACAAATCTTTTTCAAAAATTAAATCCCAAACAACAGGAATATATTCTAGCTTTAGTAACTGATTTAACAA
This sequence comes from Oscillospiraceae bacterium, assembly GCA_015065845.1. Taxonomy (GTDB): domain Bacteria; phylum Bacillota; class Clostridia; order Oscillospirales; family Acutalibacteraceae; genus DTU089. Next base: position 10,683 of record SVPQ01000010.1, on the reverse strand, counting down.
AATAAAAATTAAAAGGTAATAATAAAAGTTCTCTCCCTTTCAGTTTATGAGAAGGAGAGAACTTATTTTGTGTTATTTAATCGTCATTTCGGTGTGACTCTGAACATTTTTCATTTTCACTTGCGTAACGGAGCTGTTGCTCTTTCGAGTATTCCATTAATTTTTGCGATAATTATACCATAATTTGAAATCGGAATTTGTTGTTCGTTTGAAAGAGAAATTCGTGTTTTCATTTCTCTTTCGGTAAGCATGCACGCACCACAATGAATTATGAGTTTGTATTTTTTTAAATCCTCTGGGAAATCACTTCCGGATGTAAAGTCAAAGTTTATATCTTTTTTTGTATAATTCTTTATCCAGTTTGGTAACTTTTCTGTGCCAATATCTCCACATTGTCTGTGATGAGTGCAACCTTCAGAAATTAAAACATAGTCACCGTCTTGCAATTCATCTAATTTATCTGCACCACTTACTGCACCCCATAATTCACCTTTATATCGTGCGAAAAGAATCGAAAATGAAGTGAGTGCAATATTTGCTGGTACAATTTCATTCACTCTTTTAAATGCTTGCGAATCTGTAATTACAAGTCTTGGTTGATTTTTGAACTTAGAAAGTGTTTCTTTTAATTCTGAATCCTTTGTTACAACTACAGTTGCACCAATATCTAAAAGTTCGCGGATTGTCTGTTGCTGTGGGAGGATAAGTCTTCCTTTAGGTGCAGAAGAATCTATTGGTGTAACTAAAACTACTGTGTCGCCTGAATTTATAATATCACCTAAAAGAGTTTTTTCTTCTTTTTCCAGATTACTCAATTTACCAATTAACTCTTTTAATTCATTTATATTTATATTTTCTTTTGCACTTACATAAATTTCGTTTTCGTTTAATTTTTTATTTTCTGTTATTAAATCACATTTATTGAATGCTACAATGTACGGAATATTGCGTTTTTTGAAATCTTCTATCAAGTTCGAATCTTCTTGTTGTTTGCCCTTTGAAGCATCAATTACAAGAATCGCAATATCCGTTTTATTTAATATTTTTCTCGTTTTTTCGATGCGCAGTTCACCCAACTCACCCTCATCATCAATACCTGCGGTATCAATAATTACAACAGGACCAATCGGTAAAAGCTCCATAGCCTTTTTTACAGGGTCGGTTGTAGTACCTTTAACCTCTGACACAACTGAAAGTGACTGATTTGTAATGGCATTTACAACACTTGATTTACCTGCATTACGAAGCCCGAAAAATGCAATATGAAGTCTTTCTGCCGAAACTTTTTCATTTAAACTCATATTATCACCTAAAATCTGAAGTCGCGTCTGTTAGATGCTTTTATATCAATTACATTCTGCTTTGCAAGTTCTTTTGCTTTGGGGTTAGAAACTTTTTCAAGTTCTTTATCTATAAGCTCGAAGCCTATTTTCTTTGTCTCTTCACTTGCATAGTCAACTAAATATTCTGTAAGAGTCATTAAAGCATTAGGATGGCAACAGTTTATAATCTGACCTGTTTTGCAAAGGCTCATAAATCTGTCACCTGTTCTGCCCTCTCTGTAACACGCGGTACAGAATGACGGAATGTGACCGTTTTTCATAAGCCAGTTAACAACCTCATCAAGTGTTCTCTGGTCTGAAACATCAAATTGTTCTGAATCGTGTGGGCGCTCTTCTTCTGTGTAACCGCCGACAGATGTTCTTGATGCACCGCTGATTTGTGAAACTCCGAGTTCAAGCACTCTTTCACGAACTTCCTGACTTTCTCTTGTAGAAATAATCATACCTGTGTATGGCACAGCAATTCTGATACAAGCAATAATTTTTTCAAAAATATCGTCAGCTAAACCATTATCGAACTGGTCAGGGTCAATGTCATCTGCTCTTTTTAATCTTGGAACACTTATTGTGTGTGGTCCCACACCGTGAACTGCCTCAAGATGTTCTGCGTGCATTAAAAGTCCTGCAAATTCATATTTATATTTTTCAAGACCGAAAAGCACACCTAAACCGACATCATCAATGCCACCCTCCATAGCTCTGTCCATAGCTTCTGTGTGGTATGAATAATTATGTTTTGGTCCTGTCGGGTGTAATTCTTCGTAACTTTCTTTATGATATGTTTCCTGAAACAAAATATATGTACCAATACCCGCGTCTTTAAGTTTTCTGTAATTTTCAACAGTAGTTGCGGCAATATTTACATTAACTCTTCTTATAGCACCATTTTTATGTTTTATTGAGTAGATAGTGTCAATGCACTCTAAAATATATTCAATAGGGTTATTTTTAGGGTCTTCACCTGCTTCAATAGCAAGTCTTTTATGTCCCATATCCTGTAAAGCGATAACCTCTGCCTTAACTTCTTCCTGAGTTAATTTTTTGCGTGCAATGTGTTTATTCTGCATATGATAAGGGCAGTAAACACAGCCATTCACACAGTAATTTGAAAGGTAAAGTGGTGCAAACATAACAATTCTGTTGCCATAAAATGTTTGTTTAATTTCTCTTGCCAACGCGTACATTTTTTCAATGATTTCTTCATTTTCACAAGCAAGTAAAACAGATGCTTCTCTGTGATTAAGACCTGCACACACTGTACCGTTTTCAGTTTTTCTTGGTCTTGCTTTTTCTAAAATGCTATTAATCAACTCAATATTATTTTTATTTTCTTCAGCATATTTTATTGTTTCTAAAATTTCGCTGTCCGAAATAAACTCTTCTGCCTTTAAAGATTTTACATTGTATTCTGACATTTTACTACATCCTTTATTCTTTAATATCGCCACGGTCTGAAATAATTTCATAACCGATGTTCTGAATTTGTATTTTTAAATTTTCTATCTGCTCTGCAGACTCAACACCTGTTGCCAGTTTATTGTCATAAAGAGCGTATTTTTTTCGTGTATTTTCGGGTGAAAGATTTGGCATTAAAACATTTGCGCCCGAAAGAATTCCCAATTCTCTGCCGCCTTCTTTTATAGTGCCTAACGCAGTTGTAGCAGGTAATAAAATATTCGGTTTTATCAGTCTTATAATTGAAAGATAATATGCAGTTTCCTCTGCAGTACCCGATTTTTCATTTTTAAATGGTGTATCTTTCTGCGGTATAAACGGACCAATTCCACACATCTCAGGTGAAAATTCTTCTATGAATTTAAACTCTTTTGCAATTATTTCGTCACTCTGATAAGGCGAACCGACAAGAAAACCTGAACCCACCTGAAATTTAAGTTCTTTTAAATCATTCAGACATCTTAATCTGTTTTCATAAGACATATTTTGTGGGTGAAGTTTTTCATAATGTTCTTTACAGATTGTTTCGTGCCTTAAAAGATAACGGTCTGCACCCGCATTTTTCATCTTTAAATAATCAGATTTCTGATATTCACCCAATGAAAGTGTTACTGCACAGTCAAAATATTTTTCTTTTATCTTCTTTACAATACCCGAAATATCATCTGCAGAAAATACCCCCTCGCCACCTTGCAAAACGAAGGTGCGAAAACCTAATTTGTAGCCGTTTCCACAGCAAGATAAAATATCTTCTTCACTTAATTTATATCTGTCGCAATTTTTGTTACTGCTTCTTATTCCACAGTAGTAGCAATCATTTTTACAGATATTACTTATTTCAATTAAACCACGAATGAAGATTTTATTACCATAAACTCTTTTTCTTGCTTCATCTGCTTTTTGTCTTAAATAACTTGCAGTTTCTTCGTTACGATTTTTAATTAAAAATAAGTATTCTTCTTCACTCAGATAATGATTTTCTGTTAAAAAATCTATTATATTTTTTACTTTTTCTGTCATACGCCAACCACATTTGAATAAGCGGTTTTTACACTTATTCCGTCAATCTTTCCGACCTTACCGGCGAGAGCTGAGATTTTATCTTGCGGGGCATCTATTGCAACAGAAACAATGTGAATTCCCTTTTCTCTGTAAGGAATCCCCATTCTACCAATAATAAAACTCCCATACTCGTGTAAAGTCTTATTTAATTCTTCGACAGACTCTGTGTTTTCAACTATAATTGCTAAAACTGCTACTCTCGTTTCCATAAAATAAAAACCTTTCAAAAAATAAAAGCACCCAAATGGGTGCTATAATACAAGACAACATAAGCAATACAAAATGTATTACTTAAATGAGATTATAACACCTTTCAGTCAGAAATTTCTTTATGTCAGGATTTGTAACTAAATTATAACTAAAATACAACTAAAAGTCAATAAATATGACTAATGACAAATTGATTTTTTAAGAGTATAATACTTGCAGATTTTTGAAAGGAGTTAAAAAATGGCTTCAAAATATTCTTTAGATATGACAAAAGGCCCGTTTTTAAAGAAGATTTTAAGATTTTCTTTGCCCCTTGTTTTAACAGGTCTTTTACAGATGATTTATAACACCGCCGATGTAATTGTCGTTGGGCGTTTTGCAGGTGGTACTGCACTCGCCGCAGTTGGTGCTACTGGCTCGCTTGTGCATCTTATATTAAATATATTTTTAGGTATGTCTATGGGTTCAGGTGTTATGACCGCAAAATATATTGGTGCTAAAGATGAAGACTCAGTAAAAAGATGCGTTCACTCCGCTATGCTTTTAAGTATTTTAAGTGGTATTTTTGTTGCTATCTTTGGTTTTATTTTTTCTGAACAACTTCTTGTTATGATGGATTCACCCTCTGATGTTTTACCACTTTCTAAACTCTATTTACAAATATTCTTTTTAGGTGCCCCTGCGGGTATGGTCTTTAACTTCGGTGCAAGTATCGTAAGAGCAACTGGTGACACTAAAAAACCACTCTTGATTCTTTCGCTTTCAGGCATTGTAAATATTGTTCTCAATTTAATTCTTGTTATAAACTTTCATATGAGCGTTGCTGGTGTTGCTATTGCTACAATAGTTTCACAATATATTTCTGCAACAGTAATTGTAATTGTTCTTTTAAAAATGCAGAACGCTTGTAAGCTTCATCCTAAAAAGTTGCGTTTTCATAAAGAAGAACTTAAAAGAATTCTTTATGTTGGTATTCCTGCAGGTATTCAGAACTCACTTTTTTCAGTTTCAAATGTTATAATTCAGACAACTGTCAATTCATTTGGTTCTGTCGCAATGGCTGGTATTGCCGCTGGCTCAAATATCGACTCACTCATTTACACTTGCACAAATGCAATTTCACAAACAACAATGACATTTTCGTCACAGAATTTCGGTGCAAAAAAATACGAGAATTTTAACAAAATCTATTTCCGTTGTGTTTTGCTGACAATTATAATTGGTGGCGGAATGGGTGCTTTAGGTGTTGTGTTTAAAAATTTTCTTGTAGGCATTTTCTCAACAGACCCTGCAGTTATTGAAATCGGCGCCCAAAGATTAACACTCATTTTACCATTCTATTTCTTCTGTTCACTTATGGATGTAGGTGCAGGTCAATTAAGGGGTATGGGTAAATCTGTTTTACCAATGATGGTTTCTCTCTTAGGTGGTTGCGGACTCCGTCTTCTCTGGATTTTCGTATTCTTCCCTAAAAACCCTACACTTATATACCTTTACTATGCATACCCGATTTCGTGGACGATTACATTTGTAGTGCTTTTTGTTTGTTACTTTATAGTAAGGAAGCAGATAATTAAAAAAAATTAACAGTAGTTGCGTAATAGTTGGTGGTGCAACCAAAGTGATTTTGATATAATCACCTTAGAAAGGAGGTTGCTCTATGACCAATTCTTCCAATATAACAATAATTGGACCTTTAGTTATTGTTATTTCTTTATTAGTTATCAGTGTTTTATGTTACTTGATTTATTTATGCATTAAAGCTTTGAAAAAGTATATTAGAACGAAGCCAATTAGAGAAGAAAAAGCGGAGAACACAAAAACACTTGCTGTAATTTTGAAGGAGTATCGTATAAAGTGCAATATGACACAGGAATTTGTAGCAGAATCTTTGGGTGTAAGCAGACAAGCTGTTTCAAAATGGGAAACAGGCTCTTCTGAACCAAGCACTTCAAATTTAATAGCTATTTCAAAATTATATAATGTATCAGCTGAAGAAATATTAAAAGAAATAATTAAATAGGCTACAGATAGTTTTATTTTAATTATACTATATACAAAAACTCACCATAGGCTCGTAATGAACCTGTGGTGAGTCAATTTTTAGTTGTATTCTATTAGCCAAAATTAAGATTTTTTCAATTTTGGGAAATAGCCTATTCTCTCAATAACCAATCCGCCACATCAACGATTTTAACACCCTCATATTGATATTCGGGGTTTCTTGTTCGTGCTATAACCATTTTAGGATAGGCATCTCTTATTTTTAATAGAGGTTCTACCTCTCGTTTAAAAGTTTCTGGCAAAGTTATATTATCCGATACCTGAATATAAATTTTTTCACTTCTTTTAACAGCTACGAAATCAATTTCTTTTTTATATAAAACACCAATATAAACCTCGTAACCTCGTCTTAACAATTCCATAGCAACGATATTTTCAATCACTCTGCCACTATCTAAGTTTTTAGTCCCAAGTTTTGCATAACGGAATGTATGGTCGCTTAAATAATATTTGTCGTTTGTGGAAAGATATTTTTTCCCTTTAATATCGTATCTGCGGAATTTGTAAAAAGCAAATGCATTGCAAAGATAATTTAAGTAATTACCAACTGTCTTATGATTTATTTTATCCTTGTTAGATGTGAGTGTATCTGTAATGCTTCTTGCTGAAGTTAAATTGGATACATTATCCATTAAGAATTGTGAAATGCTGTCCATTAAATCAGGGTTTTTGATATTATACTTTTGTCTTATATCTCTTAAAATCAAAGTATCAAAAACATTTTCTATATAATCAAATTTATCTTCTTGTTCTTTATACAGGTAAGAACCCGCCATACCGCCCTCGAACATATAGTTATCAAAAGCTGTATATTTATCGGTAAAACCGAAGTAATTAATATATTCAGCAAAAGAAAACGGATATACCTTAATTTCAAAAGTTCTGCCAGTAAATAATGTTGCTAAGTCTGAGCTAAGCAAAAATGCATTTGAACCAGTGATATAAATATCATACATTTCGGTTGCATGCAAATTGTTAATGCATAATTCAAAGTTATCACACATTTGTATTTCATCAATTAAAACAAAATTTTCTTTACCATCTATAAAGTTATTTTCAATATACTCATTAAGATATGTGTGTTCTTTTAATTTATCGTACTTAGATAGATTAAAATTAATGTGAATAATATTGGAGTTGGGAATATTTTTTTCTACATAAATTTTGAAAGCTTCCAAGAGCTTTGATTTTCCTGAACGTCTCACACCTGTTAAAACTTTGATATCCGGGGTTCCGATTACATTTATCATTTTATTAAGGTAGTTGCTTCGTTCAATTAACTTCATAAAATTCACCTCGCAAGATTAGTATATCACACCTACTTCCCAAAATCAATGTTTTTTTAATTTTGGGAAGTAGAATTAATGTTTTTAGCATTATTAATGGTGCAGAAAAAACCCACCATAGACTCGTAATGAATCTGTGGTGAGTTGATTTTTTATGAAGTTTTTATGAACGATTATTAATCATAATAAGTTTTGATGCAGAAGGCATTTTCTTCACCCCGAAGCTGTATACAGATACTGCGAGCGGGTGAAAAAATGACTTATGCGCAAAAGTTATTGATTAATACATTCCGCCGCCTTGTGCTGCCATAGCCGCTGCCTGAGCTGCATCTGCTGCTGGGTCTGGTTTGTCTGTAACAAGACTTTCTGTTGTGAGTACCATTGCTGCAACTGATGAAGCATTCTGGAGTGCTGAACGAGTAACTTTAGTCGGGTCAAGAATACCTGCTTCTGCCATATCTGTAAATGTTTCAGTAGCAAAGTCGTAACCGTAACCTGTTTTACCTGAACGAAGAATTCCGTCAATAATTACTGAACCCTCAAGACCAGCATTTGCTGCAATCTGACGAACTGGTTCTTCAATTGCTTTGAGAACAATTTTAGCACCTGTTTTTTCGTCAAGGTCTTCGATTTTGTCAATATATTCTCTGAGAGCAGGAATTGCATTAAGAAGTGCAACACCACCACCTGCAACATAGCCTTCTTCAACAGCTGCTTTTGTTGCTGCAAGAGCGTCTTCAATTCTTAATTTCATTTCTTTCATTTCTGTTTCAGTAGCAGCACCTACGCGGATAACTGCAACACCGCCAGAAAGTTTAGCAAGTCTTTCTTGAAGTTTTTCTCTGTCGAAATCAGAAGTTGTTGTTTCAATCTGAGTTTTAATCTGTGCAACACGAGCTTTAATAGCATCGTTATCACCAGCACCGTCAACAATGATTGTATCTTCTTTAAGAATTTTAACCTGACGGGCACGACCGAGTTGCTGTACTGTAGCGTCTTTAAGTTCAAGACCTAATTCTTCAGTGATAACTTCACCGCCTGTGAGAATCGCAATATCACGAAGCATTTCTTTTCTTCTGTCACCAAAACCAGGTGCTTTAACACCAACACAAGTAAATGTACCGCGTAATTTGTTTACAAGAAGTGTTGCAAGTGCTTCGCCTTCAATATCTTCTGCAACAATAACGAGTTTTTTACCTGCCTGAACAATTTGTTCAAGAAGTGGAAGAATTTCCTGAATATTTGTAATTTTCTTGTCTGTAATAAGAATGAACGCATCATCAATAACTGCTTCCATTTTATCTGTATCAGTTACCATATAAGGTGAAATGTAACCGCGGTCAAATTGCATACCTTCAACTACATCACAACTTGTTTCTGCAGTTTTGCTTTCTTCTACTGTAATAACACCATCTGCAGTAACTTTTTCCATTGCTTCTGCAATAAGTTTACCTACATTCTGGTCTGCCGCTGAAATTGTTGCAATTCTTGCAATATCGCTTGAATTTTTAACTGGTTGTGAGTTAGATTTGATTGTTTCAACAACATTGTCAACTGCACCTTTAATACCCTTTTTAACTACCATAGGGTTAGCACCTGCAGCAACATTTTTCATACCCTCTCTGATTAAAGCCTGAGCTAAGAGAGTAGCAGTTGTTGTACCGTCACCTGCAACATCATTTGTTTTTGTTGCAACCTCTTTTACGAGTTGAGCACCCATATTTTCAAATGGGTCTTCGAGTTCAACCTCTTTTGCAATTGTAACACCGTCATTTGTAATGAGTGGTGCACCATATTTTTTGTCAAGAACTACATTTCTGCCTTTTGGACCGAGTGTAATTTTAACTGTGTTAGCGAGTTTATCAATACCGCCTTGAAGAGCTTTACGAGCTTCTTCACCGTAAATAATCTGTTTAGCCATAAGTCAATTACTCCTTAAAATTAAATCAGTTTTAAATTATTCAACAACAGCGAGAATATCGCCTTGACGAACAACAACAAAATCTTCACCATCAATTTTAACTTCGGTGCCTGAATATTTGCTTAAAATAACTTTGTCGCCAAGTTTTACTTCCATTTTAACTTCTTTACCGTCAACAATAGCACCAGGGCCTACTGCAATAACTTCTGCTGTCTGTGGTTTTTCCTGTGCAGCGGCTGCTAAAATAATACCGCTTTTTGTTGTTTCTTCCGCAGCGCAGAATTTAAGAACGACTCTGTCGCCAAGTGGTCTGAGTTTCATATAAAATACCTCCTGTGAGAAATATAAAATTTACTTTTTCTTGTTTTTAGCACTCTCTTAATTTGAGTGCTAAAAGTATAATAATACCTTTTTCATAAAAAATCAAGGGGTTTTGAAAAGTTTTTACTCTATTTCCTTAAATTTACAATTAGGTAACATTATTTATTATGTTTTTTAAAATGGAAATAATACAACAATGACTAAAAATGCATATTATATATTGACAACATCACGATACCGTGATAAAATTTAATTGAGAGGAGAGATTAAAAATGCCAGTATTAACAAGATTTTACGGAATAGTTATTCGAATGTATTTCCAACAATCCGAGCATAATCCACCACACATCCATGCGATTTATGGTGAAAATATGGCAGCTATCTGCATTAATGACGGTGCTATTTTAGAAGGTGAGCTTCCTAAAAAAGCTCTTGAAATGGTTCTTGAATGGACAGAAATGCATAAATCAGAATTATTAAAAATGTGGGAAACACAAGAATTCACAGCACTTCCACCATTAGAATAAAAGGAGTGATGATATGTTTCATAAAGTAAAAAATGTAACAGCGCTTCCTGATTACAAATTAAGCGTTCAATTTTCAGAAGGTGTAACAAAAATTTATAATATTACGCCTTTATTTGAAAAATATAAATTCTTTTTACCATTGAAGGATTCTATTGAACTTTTTAATTCGGTAACTGTTGACCAGGGTGGGTATGGTATTATATGGAATGATGATATTGATATTTCGTGTGATGAACTCTGGGAAAACGGCGAAGAAATTGAAACACCATTTGACGGACTTATGGCTTTCAGTGATGCTACATTTCTTTGGAATCTTAACGAAAGTACATTACGTAAAGCAATAGCTTACGGTAAACTCAGGAATGGCGTTGACGTTTGCAAATTTGGCAAGCAATGGGTAATTTCTATAGAAGCTATGAAAAGAGAATACGGAGAACCTGTAAGGAGTTAGTTTTATTAATAAAAACAGGCAGAAGTGATTGTTCACCTCTGCT
>SVPQ01000009.1 GCA_015065845.1 Oscillospiraceae bacterium | reverse complement strand
CAACTGTTTCATATACAGACAAATCTGCAAAGAGCGGTGTAAAATATAAGTACACAGTAAAAGCAGTAAACGGAAAAACTGCAAGTACCTATAAATCAAGTTCATCACTTCTTTATTTAGCACAACCGAAAGTAGCAGTAAAAGCACTTTCAAATGGCATAAAAGTTGCGTGGGTACAAAGTGCAGGTGCAACAAGCTACAAAATTTACAGGAGTGAGTACAATGCAAAGACTAAGAAATGGAGCAGTTGGAAAACAATAAAAACTGCAAAATCTACTTCTAAGTCTTATGTAGATAAATCTGCAAAGAAAGGTGTAAAATATCGTTATACTGTAAAAGCAGTTAATGGTAAAGTTGCTAGTACTTATAAAGCAAGCTCCAGCGTGAAACGCTGATGCTTGCTCAGGAACTAGGAATTAGAAACTAGGAACTAGAGCTATATAAATGAATTCATCCTATCATTTTTAGTTGATGTAAAAACCAACTTTAAATGATAGGATGATTTTTCTTTATCCGATATCTAATTCCTGTTTCCTTGCAACTTGCTACTTGCACACTAGCAACTAACTCGCTAAATAATGTAAATTTAATAAAAACCTTGCAATACTAATAAAATAATGATAAAATAAAAAGGTATTTTTATAAAAATTAGTAAGGAGCTTTTTATGGACAACAAAAAAGAATTTAAACCGTATGTTCCGGCTTCAAAAATTACACCTGAAATTACTGTAACTTCAATTATTATGGGTGTTATTTTAGCAGTTGTATTCGGTGCAGCAAATGCTTATTTAGGTTTAAGAGTTGGTATGACGGTTTCTGCGTCTATTCCTGCGGCAGTTATTGCTATGGGTGTTATCAGAGTTATTTTAAGAAAAAACTCTATTCTCGAAAGCAATATTGTTCAGACTATCGGTTCTGCAGGTGAATCTTTAGCGGCTGGTGCTATCTTCACTTTACCAGCACTTTTCCTTTGGGCAAATGAAGGTAAAATGGACAAGCCGGATATGCTTGAAATCACAACTATTGCACTTTTAGGTGGTCTTTTAGGTGTATTCTTTATGATACCTTTAAGAAATGCGCTTATCGTTAAAGAACACAATGTTTTGCCTTATCCTGAAGGAACTGCTTGTGCAGAGGTTCTTTTAGCAGGTGAAGAAGGCGGTTCAAATGCTTCTACTGTTTTTGCAGGTATGGGCTTTGCAGCAGCATTCAAATTTATTATTGATGGTTTAAAGGCAGTGCCCGGTGAAGTAGCTTTAAGATTCAGAGGCTTCGCAGGTGAAATAGGTACACAGATTTATCCGGCGGTTATGAGCGTTGGTTTCATTTGTGGCCCTCGTATTTCTTCTTATATGTTCGCTGGTGGACTTTTAAGCTGGATGGTTTTAATTCCTCTTATCGTTCTCTTTGGTGAAAATATTATTATGTACCCATCTGCAACACAGACAATCGGCGAAATTTTTGCTGAAAGTGGTGCTTCAGGTATCTGGGGTTCATATATCCGTTATATTGGCGCGGGTGCTTTAGCAGCTGGTGGTATTATAAGCCTTGTTAAATCTTTACCACTTATTATAAGTACATTTACAGGTGCTTTAAAGAGTATGAAAGGTGCAGGTAGTGCCGGTAGTCTTCGTACTGAACAAGACCTTAATATAAAAATAGTTCTTATCGTTATTGCAGTTTTAACATTACTTGTATGGCTCGTTCCTGCTATTCCGATTTCTTTAATCGGTGCAATTATTGTTGTTATATTTGGTTTCTTCTTTGCAACCGTTTCTTCAAGAATGGTAGGTCTTGTTGGTAGCAGTAATAACCCTGTTTCAGGTATGGCTATTGCTACACTTCTTATTGCAACCTTAATTCTCAAATTAACAGTAGATAACACACCACAAGGTGTTGCGGGTGGTATGGAAAGTGCCATTGCAATCGGTTCAATTATCTGTATTGTTGCCGCTATTGCGGGTGATACTTCTCAGGACCTTAAAACAGGTTACCTTTTAGGTGCAACACCTAAAAAACAACAAATTGGCGAAGTGTTCGGTGTTGTTTCATCTGCTCTTGCTATCGGTGGTACACTTTATCTTCTTGATACTGCATGGGGCTTTGGGTCAGAAGAAATTGCCGCTCCTCAGGCTACACTTATGAAAATGATTGTTGAAGGTGTTATGGGTGGCGAACTTCCTTGGATTCTTATAATTATTGGTGCACTTATTGCAGTTGTTGTTGAAATCGTAGGAATTCCTGTTCTTCCTTTCGCAATTGGTATTTATCTCCCGGTTCACCTTAATGCTTGTATTATGGTTGGTGGTCTTATCCGTCTTGCATTTGATAAGATGAAAGGTGACGAAAAGAAAAAGTCAAAAGTTACAAATGACGGTATTCTCTTCTGCTCAGGTATGATTGCAGGTGAGGGCTTAGTAGGTATCGTACTTGCAATTCTTGCAATCTTCGGTGTAGATAAAATAATTAACATTTCAGGAAAACTTGGACTTTCTTCAGGTGTTTCACAGATTTTAAGTCTTGTAGTATTTGCACTCATAATTCTTTCACTTTTAATGTTCTCAGTATTCAAAAAACAAAAGAAGGCAAAAAATGGCTAAGAAGCAAGTTGTAGATGAAAATTATCTTGAAAGAAAGCCTGTAAGAAAACCAGGTCTTTCCTGGAAACAAGATGATGAAAGCAAAGTAACTTTAGAAATCGAAAACAAAGGTTTCTTTAATACAGTCGCACAGAAATTTTTCAAAAAACCAAAAGTTTCTTATGTCCATCTTGATGAAAACGGTAGCTTTTTGTGGCCGTTATTAGATGGCGAAAAAACTATTTTAGAGTTAGGCGTTCTTGTAAAAGAACACTTTGGCGAAAAAGCAGAGCCACTCTACGAGCGACTTGCAAAATATTTCCAGATTCTTGAGAGTTATAAGTTTATTGAGTTCAGGAACTAGGAATTAGGTATTAGGTATTAGGTATTAGGTATTAGGTATTAGGTATTAGGAACTAGGTATTATAAAATAAAATGCATTCTATCATTTAAAGTTTTTCGTAAACTAAATATGATAGAATGCATTTATTTTTAAATTGTTTATCTAATTCCTGGTTCCTAATTTCTGAAATAAAAGAAAGTTTTCAACTTTCTTTTATTTCTCCTGCCTTCTTAAGACAAATTTTAGCAACAGCAGGGCCAACAAGTTCATAAACTAAAGTGCCACAAAGAATTATTGTTCTTATTTCTTTTGCGTATTCAGGAAGCACATTTGCAGCGGCAAGTGAAAGACCAATTGCAACACCGGCCTGTGGAATAAGTGCCGGGCCTAAATACTTTTTAATATTTTTATCTGCTTTAGAAATAACTGCACCAAGAGTAGCACCGAGCATTTTACCAAATACTCTGAATACTATGTAAATTACACCTGCAACACCAACTGCCGGAAGAACAGAAAGTTTTAAATCTGCGCCACTTGCTACAAAGAAAAGCATAAATATAGGTGGCGTAATCTTGTCGCAGAGTTTCATAATATGCCCTACATCGTTTGACATATTTGCAATTACCGCACCCATTGCCATACAGAAAAGGAGTGAAGAAAAACCACAAAGTTCTGAAAGTCCTAAACCAACGAAAATAAAGCCAACAATAAGTGCCATTCTGTTGCTGTCTTTTTTGAAATATTTTAAAGGTATTAAGAATATAAATCCTAAAATTGCACCAACAACCAAGGCACCACCAATTTCAATAACAGGTGCTAAAATTAATTCTTTAGCAGAAGCAGCAGTTCCAGCCAAAGCACTGGCAAGTGCAATTGAAAGTGAATACATAATAAGTGCAGTTGCGTCATCAATAGCAACAACTGAAAGTAAAGTTTCACTTACAGGGCCTTTTGCTTTATATTGTTTAATAACCATTATTGTCGCCGCAGGGGCAGTAGCAGCAGCAATTGAACCTAATACAAGCGAGAATGTAGTAGAGTGACCGGTTGCTATTAAAGCAATAACTACTACAAGAACCGCAAAGAATGATTCTAAACATGCAATAACAATTGGTGTAGAGCCAACTCTTTTAAAGTAGCTTATTTTAAATTCATTACCAATAGAAAAAGCAATAAATCCCAAAGCACAGTCTGAAATTATCCCGATTCCTTCAACAAATTCTTCTGATAGAAGACCCAAAACACCAGGGCCAATTAAAAGACCTGCTATTAAGTAACCGGTAACATTAGGTAATTTTATGAGTTTCATAAGTCTGCCGACTGCCATACCAACAAAAATCATAATACCTAAATTTAAAAATGTATTAAGTGAAAGTGAAGATAACATCAGTGTGAAAGTCCCTCCAGGTAATCAATAGGCAAAGTGAAAAGAATACCAGTGTCAGGTTTGTCGAGTCCACCTGTTACCTTGTTGGTAATTTCAGTGATTTCTTTTACCCTTTCTTCTTTTGTAACCATAAGAATAGTTTTGTTTTCAGTGTGTTCAGGGTTAAAAAGACTTCTTAATGAACCGATAAATCTGAAGTCATCGTGTTCACTTAATTCCTGAAGCATACCCTTACTGTCAATGATTGTAGCACCAGAAATGTTATTTTGGGTGAATGCTTCCAAAAGTTCTTCAAGACATTCTATTTTGTTTAAAATGATAACTAAAAGTTTCATATATCTGCTCCTCTCGTTTACGCGTTATTTTGAATAAATTTTATCATTTAGATGTTTTTTTGACAATGTGATAATTGTATAAACTTAATATTATTGTAGGGGTATTTTTATTCAAAATAACAATTCGAAAAAAAACGCTTTACTTTAGCGTGCTAATGTGATAATATGGTAGCACAAAAACAGAAACACTTATGTGTTCTAAATTTGGAGGTACATAAAATGAAAAAAGTATTAGCATTAGTTTTAAGCCTTGTTCTTGTAGTTGGCGTTGTTGCTACTCTCGCTGCTTGTGGCGGTAAAGAAGATGCACAAAACAATGATGAAACAAAGAAAGAAACAGTTATTGTTGGTTACACAATTTATGAACCAATGAACTACAAAGATGAAAATGGTAAACTCGTAGGTTTCGATACAGAACTTGCTGAAAAAGTATTTGGTAACTTAGGTTACGAGGTCGTTTTCCAGGAAATTGACTGGGACAAAAAATATGTTGACCTCAACTCAAACACAATTGACTGTGTATGGAACGGTTTTACTTGTAATACTGCTGATGATGATGGTGTTTTGCGTTCAGAAAAGGTTGATTTCTCATACAACTATATGGAAAACCGTCAGGTAGTTGTTGTTAAAGCAGATGCTACAATTGAAAAAGCAGAAGACCTCAGTGGTAAGCTCGGTATTGCTGAAAGCGGTTCAGCTGGCGAAACTTACGCAAAAGCATTTGAAGGTACAACATTCAAAGGTTTCACAAAACAAACAGATTGTCTTGTTGACATTAAAGCAGGTACAGCGGATTTCGCAGTAGTTGATGCGCAGCTTGCAAAAAGTTATGTTGGTAAAGGTGACTATGCAGACCTTAAAATCATTGAGGGCCTTTCAAGTGATGTTGAATACTATGCAATCGGCTTCAAAAAAGGTAGTGAACTTACTGCAAATGTTAATGCTCAGCTTGATGCATTAGCAAAAGATGGTACAATTGCTGCTCTTGCAAAAAAATATGGTGTAGAAAATACTGCAATTACAGATTTTTCAGACCAGAAATAATTAACAGAGGTAAAATATGTCTTTTTTAGAAGTTACATCGTTCTTGTTTGATGGCTTCATAATATCGTTATTAATCTTTGGGGTGACCTTACTTTTAGGGGCACCCCTCGGGTTGCCTATAGCGTTCTGTTCTATGAGCCGTTTCAAACCTTTAAAATATCTTTCAAAGGTTGTAGTATGGATTGTAAGAGGTGTTCCTCTTATGCTCCAGATTTTTATAATTTACTATGTGCCTGGTCTTGTGTTCAATTTTCAACTCTTCGGTCAGGTTGACAGATTCTTCTTATTAGAATACGGAATAATGGATGCCGGTAGAATTACCGCAGTTTTAATTGCATTCACAATTAACTACGCTTGTTATTTCTCTGAAATTTATCGTGGTGGTATTGAGAGTATCTCAAAAGGTCAGTACGAAGCAGGTTATGTTTTAGGTATGACCAAATCACAGATTTTCAGAAAAATCATTTTAAAACAGGTTATTCAGAGAATTGTTCCGCCAATGAGTAATGAAATTATCACACTCATTAAAGATACTGCTCTTGCTAACTGTATTATGGTTTGTGAAATTATTAAACAGGCAAAAGAACTTGCGGCAACAAAAGCAATGATATGGCCATTATTCTACACAGGTGTGTTCTATTTATTATTTGTAGGTTTGCTCACAATTGTTTTGGGCAAATTAGAAAAGAAACTGAGTTATTTCAGGAGTTAAGTTATGTCAATTTTAGAGGTTAAAAATATAAAAAAATCTTTTGGCAAAACTGAAGTTTTAAAAGATGTAAGTTTTACTTTAGAAGAGGGCGAAGTGTTAAGCATTATAGGTTCTTCGGGTAGTGGTAAAACAACAATTCTCCGTTGCATAAATCAGCTCGAAACTGCTGATAGTGGTTTTATAAAAGTTAATGGCGAAGTTTTCTTTGACGGTGAAAACAGACCAAAGAAAGAAGACCCTAAGGAAAAGAGAAGAAAGCAGCTTTTAGTTGGTCTTGTTTTTCAGAATTTTAATCTTTTTCCACAGTACAATGTTCTGGAGAATGTTACACTTGCAGCAAAACTTCAGGCATCAGAATTGCCTGATTATAAGGAAAACAAAGCAAAAATTAATGCAGAAATTGATGAGAAAGCAAAAGATATTTTAGGTAAAGTAGGTCTTTTAGATAAACTTAATAACTACCCTTGTGAACTTTCGGGTGGTCAGCAACAAAGGGTTTCTATTGCCCGTGCGTTGATATTAGAACCTAAAATTCTTTTCTTTGATGAACCAACATCTGCACTTGACCCTGAACTTACAGGAGAAATTTTAAAGGTTATTAAAAGTCTTGCAGAAGAAAAGGTGACAATGGTTATTGTTACTCACGAAATGTCTTTTGCAAAGGCGGTTTCTTCAAAGGTTATTTTTATGGATAACGGTGTTATTGAAGAAGAAGGCACCCCGGAAGAAGTATTTGATAATCCGAAATCTCATAGAACCAAAGAGTTCATTTCAAAGTTTGAAGATTAAAAAAATATATAAAATCCGTGAGAATTTTCTCACGGATTTTTATTTCTATCATAAGATGTATTAAGTGAAATCCGCAATAATCAGGGGCGGTGGTAAATTTTAATTAAGATTTACCCACAGAATAGCCACCTCAGGCGATTTTGCTTAATATAAAAACCCTGTCGGTAATAATCGGCAGGGTTTAAAATAATTTGGCTTGCGCTATGAATTGCAAGAATGCATGAATTGCTTTACATGATTTGATTTGCCGAATAATGCCGTTAGGCAAATCATTGTTTAATTTAAATGTTATTTAACACATTTAATATAATGTCTGAAAAAGCGGTCATATCTGTTGTTAAAGAATTTGTATATTCATCTGTTGCAACATCATCAGCGCTGTCAGAGATTTTTCTTATGCTTACAAATGGTATTTTACCCAAAAGGTAACAAACTGCAGCTAAAGCACCACTTTCCATATCGAAAGATTTAATATTAAATAACTCTTTGTAATGGTCGCGTCTCACTTTGTCTGTTAAGAAAAAGTCACCAGTACCAAGGTTACCATGTGTAAAACCATCAATTGCTTTAATCTTGTTTGCGAGTTCTGAATCGCATTTATATATGTATTCATCCTGACCTGGTTTTTGTCCCGGAAGTCTGCCAATAGGTGTTAAGTCAAAATCACATTCAACGCAAGAGTCGGAAACTATAATTTCACCTTTTTTAACACCTGAAACTGCACCACTCCAACCTGTATTTATAACTCCGTCATATTCACCCAGAGTAAGTGCGAGTGCCGCACCTATAGCAGCATTTACTTTACCAATACCAAAGCAAACTGCAGTAACTTCGT
Source organism: Oscillospiraceae bacterium (assembly GCA_015065845.1). Classification (GTDB taxonomy): domain Bacteria; phylum Bacillota; class Clostridia; order Oscillospirales; family Acutalibacteraceae; genus DTU089. The sequence continues at coordinate 63,766 of SVPQ01000009.1, read as the reverse complement.
GATTGTTGTAACTGAAATCAAAAGCATCCATATGCTTTATTTTATATTCTTTTTTTACCAAGTCACCTAAAGAATTTTTGCAAGGGTTAAATTCATCAATGTCTGCAATTAAAACGAGATATTTCATATTTAAAAATCCTTTCTTTTATAAATTCAATGCTTCGTGTAAAGCGTGTGCTAACTGGTCAGGGCATGAAGTAGATTTAAAACCACAGGTGATTCCTGAGATGAGTGGTATAACTTCTTCGGCATTTTTTCCTTCAACAAGAGCAGAGATACCTTTTAAATTACCATTGCAACCGCCTTCAAAATTAACATTTTTTACAATGCCATCTTCTAAATCAAAAGTGATTTTTCTTGAACAAGTGCCTTTTGTTTTGTAAGTGTAAGTCATTTTTTATCTTCTCCTTTATTTGTTTCATCAGAATTTTTCTTCATAACTGTAAGAGCTTCATTAATAGCATCAACAGGGGATTGTTTTGGTAATATCTTCACAGAAATGTAAGGTTTTACACCTGCTGAAACCATTATTCTGCCACGCATATATTTACCTAAAAGTGAAACTTTCTGCATATCTATCGATTGAGAATAAAGTAAAACATTTTCTTGCTTCTGCCCGATTTCGTAAATGCCGAGTTCTGCCGCAGTGTTTCTTAAAAGTGATATTTTAATAAGACCTTCAACACTCTTTGGTGGGTCACCGAAACGGTCAATAAGTTCATCCAGTACATCAGATGCGTCTTCATCGTTTCTAATATCGGCAATTCGTTTATATATAGAAAGTCTTTGTGGTAGACTTTCTATATATTTTTCAGGAATATGAGCATCAATTCTTATATCAATAAGACATTCTTTTGAAAGTGTTTTTGGTGCTTCACCTTTTTCTTCGCTTACTGCTTCTGAAAGTATTTTCATATACATATCATAACCGACAGTTTCCATGTGTCCGTGTTGCTCTGCACCTAAAAGATTACCTGCACCGCGTATTTCCAAATCACGCATAGCAATTTTAAAACCTGAACCGAATTCAGTGTATTCTTTAATTGCTTCAAGTCTGCGTGTTGCAATTTCTGAAAGACTTTTGTCTTTTCTGAATGTTAAAAATGCAAAACCGCGTCTTGAAGAACGACCAACACGGCCACGAATCTGGTGGAGTTGGCTTAAGCCCATATTTTCTGCACTTTCAATAATAAGTGTGTTTGCATTAGGCACATCAACACCTGTTTCTATTATAGTGGTACATACTAAAATGTCAATTTCACCTTCAAGAAGTGAACGCCATATATCAGAAAGTGCATCTTCGCTCATTTTACCGTGAGCAACACCTATATTTGCATCAGGAATCAATTCTCTTATCATTATAGCAGTGCGTTCAATATCTTCAACTTTGTTATGAAGATAATAAACCTGACCACCACGGCGAAGCTCTTTTTTCATCGCCTCAGCGAGTATTCCCCAGTCGTGCTCTAAAACATAAGTCTGTACAGGAAATCTGTCTTGTGGAGCTTCTTCTATAACAGACATATCGCGTATTCCTGACATAGCCATATTCATAGTTCTTGGAATTGGTGTAGCAGAAAGGGTGAGACAGTCAACCTGAGGGTAAAGTTCTTTGAGTTTTTCTTTCTGACCAACACCGAAGCGTTGTTCTTCGTCAACTATTATAAGACCTAAATCACGGAATTCAATATCTTTTGAAATAAGACGGTGAGTTCCAACTATAATATCAAGCGAACCGCGTTTTAATTTTTTTATAATTTCAGTTTGTTGTTTAGATGTTCTGAAACGGGACAACATATCTGCATTTATAGGGAAGCCCTCGAAACGCTTCATTATGGTATTGTAGTGTTGCAATGCAAGAATTGTTGTAGGTACTAAAATAGCACATTGTTTTCCGTCTGCAATACATTTGAATGCGGCGCGGAGTGCTACTTCTGTTTTACCAAAACCAACATCACCACAAAGAAGTCGGTCCATAGGGTGCGGCTTTTGCATATCTCTTTTAATTTCTTCTATGGTGCGGAGTTGGTCTTCAGTTTCTTCAAATTCAAAACGCCTTTCGAAGTCGTTCTGCATATCAATATCTTCTGAGAATTGATAGCCTTCAGTCTTTAATCGTTTTGAATAAAGAGCAATTAACTCTTTTGCCATACTTTTGGCAGAAGCCTTTACTCTTTGTTTTGCTTTTTCCCAATCCTGACCACCAAGACGGGAGAGCTTAAGCGTTTTCTGCTCATCTTTAGGTCCTATATATTTTGAAATTAAATCAAGTTGTGTAACTGGTAAATAAAGAGTGTCACCTTTTGCATATTTGATTTTAATGTAGTCTTTTATAAGACCACTGACTTCCATTTTTTGTACACCTTCAAAAATACCGATTCCGTGTACAGAGTGAACAACATAATCACCACGGATTAATTCTTCGAGACTTCCGATAGCATCGGCGGCTTTGAAGGATTTTCTTCGTTTCATATTGGTAGAGCTTGTAACCCTGCCGTAAGTGAAAATCATAAATTTTTCGGTAGGGTAGGTAAAACCACTTGAAATACCGCCACAAGTTACACTTACAGTTTTTTGTGGGAATTCTGAAGGCAAAGCACCTAAATAAATTGCTTTAATATCTTCTGCCTCAAGTGCTTCAACAAGTCCTTTTGCAGCCTTTTCTGTACCTGCATTTACTATACAGGTTATATTTTTTTTGAGTGCAGGACGCAAATCGTCAAGTAAAACTGAAAGAGTACCATTCCATATTGGTAACTGTTGTGAGTTAAAGGTAGTAAGAGTTCTGATGGGAGTGTCAAAACTACCTCGGGGAAGACTGTCAAGGTAAATTGCTTTACAGTCTTCGTAAATGCCGAAAAGTTCAGTAATACTGAGGGTTATGCGGTCTAATCCCTTTGTAAGAATACCGTTTTCAAACTGTGCTTTTATTTCTTCAAGCATCAATTTGTGAGAGTTTGTGGCACTCTCTTTTACTGCCCCTGTTTCACAGATGTAAAGCAAATCGCCTTTACAAAAATCGAAGATAGAAGCAGGTTTTTTATAGGCTAAATTAAGATATTTATCTAAAGAAGCTATTCTGACACCACTACACAAGGCATCAATATCTTTTAAGAGATTTTGCTTTACTTTTACACTGCCTTTACCAGAAACTGAGTTATAAAATTCTTCTAATTTTTCTTTTAAGTTTAAATCGCTGTCGAAAAGAATTTCTGTTGCAGGTGCAATTTCTGTGAATTTTAAAATATCAGTTCTTCTTTGAGTAGAAGCGTCAAATTCTGAAATGTTGTCAATAGAGTCACCCCAGAGTTCAATTCTTACCGGTTTTTCAGAATTGACAGGAAAGAAATCAACAATTCCACCACGGTGAGCAAATTGTCCGGGACCTTCAACAATATCGGCTCTTTTAAAACCTGCAGAAACTAATACTGAAATAAGTTCGTCAGGTTCAATAGTTGTATTAAGGTCAATAAATTTCGTTCTTTTTTTTAATTCTTCAGGGGGAATTGTAAGTTGTAATGCCGCCTCAACAGAACATGCAATAACAGAGTAATCATTATTTATAATTTTGCAAAGAGTTTTAATTCTTGCCTGTTCAAACTCTCTTGATTGACCTTCGGAGGAGTTGAAAGAGTAATCTCTTGCAGGATAAAGATATGCTTTTTTACCAGTTCCCACAAATTCATTTATATCACTTACAAGTCGTGAAGCAATCGCTTCATTCGGCAAAACAACAATAGCTCTGCGAGAAGTATCCTCGCAAAGCGAATGAATTAAATGAGCCTTAGGTGATGGCGGAAGCCCCGTAACACCTGATGGCAATAAATCTGCATTTATCGCCTTTAAAAGCTCACTGTATTCAGTTGAATTTTTTAAGAGTTTTGAATAACAGGACATATTTACCTCGTTTTATATATCAACTGTTGAATTTTGACATAGCGGCATCAATATCGCCGGTCATCATTATTTTTATTGCATTGTAAGCATTTTCACACGATTCATTTATGAGTTTTAGTTGCTCTTTCGGGAATGTACCTAAAACCCAGTCAACTAAATCGTAATCAGGGTGTGGCTTTGCACCAACACCGATTTTTACCCTTGGGAAGTTTTCGCTTCCTAAATGAGCAATAATGCTTTTAATTCCGTTGTGACCACCGGCAGAACCTTTTCTTCTTATTCTGAGTTTTCCCGGTTCTAATGAAATATCATCATAAATTACAATTATATTTTCTACAGGTATTTTATAAAATGATGCACATTCTTTAACTGCCTGACCACTGTTGTTCATCATAGTCTGTGGTTTCATAACAATTACTTTGTGTGAGTCTATGTAGCACTCAGTGATGAGTGCATGGAATTTAACTTTTTTTACATCAACATTTTCCTCTTGTGAAAGTTTGTCAATGCACATAAAACCTGCATTGTGTCTTGTGGTTTCATATTTTTTGCCGGGGTTACCGAGTCCTACAATTAAAAAATCTACATTCCCTGATGATTTTTCTTTCCTGAAACTGAACATTTATTTTATCTCCTGATGTTGTCTTTTATATGGTTTTTTTATATTTACCCAATTATCTTTATTTATCTGCCTTGCCCTGGCTACCGAGAGGGCGTTATCTGGAACATTTTCTGTAATTGTGCTACCTGCTGCAGTAAAAGCATTTTCGCCAATAGTAACAGGTGCGATTAAATTTGTGTTGCAACCAATAAACGCACCGTCTTTAACAATAGTTCTTGATTTGTTTCTGCCATCGTAATTAACAGTGACACACCCACAGCCGAAGTTTACATTTTTACCGACAGTACTGTCACCAACATATAAAAGGTGGGGTAATTTACTGTTTTCGTCAACAGTTGAATTTTTAACTTCAACAAAGTTACCAATGTGAACATTATCGGCAATTTTACTGTCAGGTCTTATATGAACAAACGGACCTGCTGAAACGAAAGAACCAACTTCTGAATTGTAACATTGTGTATTGTTGAGTGTAGTGTTATTTTTTATTTTACTGTCTTTAATATATGAATTGGGGCCAATTACGCAACCCTCACCAATTTCGGTATTACCAAGTATTACTGTGTTGGGCATAATTAAAGTGCCTTTTGAAATCTTTACACTTTCTTCAATTATAACAGTCTGTGGGCAAGGTATTGTAACGCCATTTTCAATTAATTTTTCTGCAACATTTTCACAAAGTTTAAAGTTTATCATAATAAATCACACTTTCAAAAAAATCTACTATAATTTATTATTTCAAAACTACCTTTTAATATAACATAATTTTCATAATTTTTCAATAAATTCATTTTATATTTTCGAGAATAAAACGAAAATATTTCGTGAATTTTATATTGATTTTAATAAAAAAATATTATATAATCAAAGAAAATGGGGGTATGGGCTATGAAAAAAACTGTGAGCAGAAAGAATAAGACTGTATCCATATTAGTTTTTCTGATTAGTACCATAATTACCGCTGTATTGGCATTTCAACTGCCTATGGTTTCGTATTTTTTACCGAAAGCGGCTGAAACTATGGGTATTGAATATGAAAAAAAGGCAGAACCAACTTACAGTATTTTCTCAGATAAAGCCATTTATGTTACAGATGAGTGGGAGTTTTACTGGAATAAACTTATTATTACAGAGGAACTTAAAGAATTTGAACCCGATTTAATAGTGGATTTACCATCTGCATGGACAACCTATCAGATTAACAATGAACGATTATCGAGTGGTGGTTACGCTACATACAGAAAGGTTTTAAGGGATGTTTATTCGCCTGAACCAGTCATAATTACTTTGCCTAATCTCCCCGGAGCGTACAGAGTTTATGTTAATGGCAAACTTGTTTCAACTAATTGCCAGAGTAACAGTGATATAAGAAAAGTAACATTATCGAATGCTGATATATATAATTATCCGTTAAGTCTTGACTTTTCAGAAGATGGTACTTATGAAATTATTGTTGAAGTTTCGTGTCAGTTTTCGAGTGGTATAACAGTTTTACCTGTTCTCGTTGATAACGCACATTACGAATCAAATATGACTGCACTTCTGGTGTTCAGATATTTCATTATTGGTATGGTTGCAATGTTCCTTGTATCAATAATTGCAATAAGTGCAGTAGCATTTAAAGATAACAGATTTTTCTGGCTGATTGTTCTTTGTTTTGCATTCCTTTTCAGGATTATGATAAGTGGAAATGGTTATGGGATTTCGAGCGCATTTTTCTTCGGACTGAGTTATGAGATAGTTCTGTCGCTTATATATGCAACTACTTATATAATAAAACTTGCACTTTTTATGCACATAGCAAGGTCTTTGAATTTTAAAATATCTGATAATTTTATGGTGGCAATTTCGGGAGCATTTTTGCTTTGTGTATTTATTCCGCAATTTGTTACAGAAATTATTTATGACTCTGCAAACTATATGTTTTTACAAGCAGTTTCTTATATTCTTGACTTGTATTTAGTTTATAAAGTATCGGTAGAAGTTGCAAAGAAAAAGCGGTTTTCATTTCCTTTCTTAATCGCGTCGTGTATTCTTATTTCAAGTTTAATTATAGACAATTACTATATTAACGGTTATATTTCAAAAAATGTCGAATTTGTTTTCCCTATAGCTGGTACAATATTTATACTTATGCTTCTCATTATTCAGGTTATAAGAATAGGTGAAGCGTATGTTGCAGAGTTACATGCAGCAGAGTTAAAGGAAGAACTTGCTGATATAAATATGCGACTTATGTTAAGTCAGATAAAGCCGCATTTCCTTTATAATGCTCTTAATACAATAAAATATTTAATTAAAAAAGACCCGAAAACTGCAGAACAGGTTGTTGTTAAATTTTCTAAGTATTTAAGGGCAAATATGGATTCTTTAACACAGAAAACACCGCTTCCTGTTGAAAAAGAATTAGAACATGTTGCAAATTATACTGATATTGAAAAACATCGTTTTGGTGACAGACTCAGTGTTGTTTACGATATTGAATGTAATGATTTTGTGATATTGCCGCTTACAATTCAACCGATTGTTGAAAATGCAATTAAACACGGTATAAATCAAAAACCCGAAGGCGGTACGGTAACTGTTAAAACTTACGAAGATGAAAATTTCTTTTTTGTGGATATTTCAGATGACGGAGTAGGTTACGATGTCAATAAGCAACCCAGTGAGAACGATGAACGCTCTCATGTTGGTATAAATAATATAAAAGTAAGACTTAAAGAAATGCTCGGGGCTACTGTAGATGTTGAAAGTACAGTAGGTGTCGGAACAAAAGTTTTAATTAAAATTCCAAAAAATGATGAAACGAGGTTACCAGAATGTTAATAATGGCAGTAGATGATGAATTTCTCGCACTTGAAGATTTTGAAGACACTTGCAGAGAAGTTGGTATAACTGACGAAATTGTAAAGTTTAATAATCCTATTGAAGCACTTGGCTTTGTTGCGTGTAATAAAGTAGATATTGCATTTTTAGATATAGAAATGCCTGTTATCAAAGGAATTGAACTTGCAAGAAGAATTAAGGAAACTTCAAAAAACACAAGAATAATTTTTGCAACAGGTTATTCTGAATATGCACTTGATGCTTTTAAGGCGGATGCGGTTGACTATGTTTTAAAACCTTACGAAGCAGACAGAATCCGTCAGGCTTATGACAAGGCATTGCTTGTTAAAGATGTCGAAGTGAAAAGTCATATTTTTGTTAAAACATTCGGTTACTTTGATGTTTTTGTTGATGGTAAATCTGTTTCATTTTCAAGTGCAAAATCAAAAGAACTTTTAGCACTTTTAATTGACAGAAATGGCGGAACAGTAAGTACAGAACAGGCGGTAAGTGTTCTATGGGAAGGCAGAGAGTACAACGAAACAGTACAATCTCTTTTCAGAAAAGTGTTAAAATCTTTAAGAACTACTCTTGAAGAGGCGGGCATTTCTGAAATACTTATAGACAGCAGAAACCAGAGAAGTATTGACAAAACAACTTTCTCTTGCGATTACTACGACTTTTTAAATACTAAAGATGGTAGTAAATACTTCGGGAACTATATGGAGCAGTACGACTGGGCGAGAGGTACGGAAGCTGAGATTAATACATTGCTTGGAAGATAATTCTAATTCGGAATGCGTAATGCGTAATTCGGAATTAGCGGCAACGCTACGCGGTTTAAATTGAAAATTGAAAGTTGAAAGTTGAAAATTGTGGGACCTACGGTCGGCAATATAAGAGTGATGAATGATGAGCAAAAAGTGATAAGTTTCGGGTATGCGACGCGATTATAATAATTTGTTGTAATCTCAATTTATCATTTCATTTATTCCTTTATTATTTATGCTACATTCTAAAAAACAAACTACATTCTCTCATTTAAGGTTAATCTTAAAATGATAGAATGTAGTTTTCTTTATAAATATCTAATTATAATCAAGTCCGTAGGACTTCCGAAATTTTCAACTTTCAATTTTCAATTTTCAATTCTTAAAGTTGCCACTTTTTTAACTAACGCGTAAATCACTACATACACTGCCATTCCCGAAATGATTCCTGCTAAATCCACCATCATATCCTGAAACTGACACGCTCTGCCAGGTACAAATATCTGATGTATTTCGTCTGTTACAGCATAAATGAAAGATAAAGCACAGGCAATAACAGGATAAAGCTTTTCTTTTTTCGCAACAAAAAGGTTGTTTACAAAAAATGAAAGACAAGCAAATTCGGAAAAGTGTGCCATTGTTCTTACAAAAGCTTCTGAAAGCTCAAACGGAAATATAAAATTCAGCAGACTTGTAAACCAACCACTTGTTTGGGTTGAGTCCTCACCACTTTCGTGTGAAAGACAAAAAATTAATATTAAAAGGGCGATAACTATTATGAGGGAAACACCAAAATATATTTTTTTAAAAGTAGATTTATTTTTCACTCTTTTTATCTCCGAGGTTAAAGTAAATTGCATTTTTTGTTGTTGTGTTATAAATACCTGTTACACCGTCATTTAAATAAAGGTCAGTAGAAGATAAGTAAAGCGGAACAACAACACCGCTTGAAACTATGTATTTTTCACATTCATTTATTGCAGTTGCTTTAGGTTGTTCTTTTATAGAGATTTCTGCAGCTCTTAAAAGTGATCCGTAAGAGTTATCAGTAAAATTACAAGGTGCAGAAGAAATGCTTCTTAAAACAGAAACTGCAGTTGAAGAATCTGAATGAATAGGAAGAATAGCAATATGATAGTCGTTTTCTTCAATAACAGTTTCATATTCATCAATATCAAATGTAACAATGTTTGTTTTAATATCATCTCCGAATAAATCTTTCCAACCGTTACAGATAATGTTCATTGAGTTTTCGAGAGAAGTCGGTACATAAATGTTAAGATTGATAGATTCCTTTATTTGCGTTGATGCTAAAACCATATATTCTTCTGCTTTGTCCACACTTGAGTCGAATCCTACAGAATCTACTGTGTATTTACTGTAATGTCTTTCGGTAACTAAATAATCGGGTGCTACAACACCAGTTGCAATGCCTGTTGCAAATTTAGGAGTGGAAATAACAGAGTAATCAATTGAAGAAAGTAACGCCTTTCTTAAATTTTCGTTTTTCATTATTTCTTTTGAACAGTTAGAAACAATTCCCCATACAGTATTTGTTACAGGGGTAATTTTACCGTTAGGGTTTTCAATTCTGTTTGCACTGTCTGTTAAAAGAACATCAAAAGAGTTACTTGCGTATTTTTCTACAATATTTTTCTGTTTGTTTTGTAAATTTAACTTTATTTGTGCATTATTGGCTTTAGTTCTGCCTTTATATTTTGGGTTTCTTTTTAATACCAAAGATTTACCTTTATTACTTTCTGCAATATAGTAAGGACCATTGCAAATTACAGAAGATGCAGTTGTACCATAAACACCCTCAACGAGCGAAGCGAATTTTTCGCTTGACGGAGCACCTGAGCTTTCTGCTAATGTGCTTAAAATTTCAGAGTGGGGTTCTACTAAAATAATTTCTAAAGTTAAATCGTCAAGAGCGGTAACTAAAATTGAGTCTAAATCGCCCTCGCCGTTATAGTATTCTCTTGCACCTCTTATATAAGAGTAGTTTTCGTAACCTGGTAATTTTTCTGCAATTACCTTTTTTATTGAGTAAACATAATCGTGTGCAGTAACTCGGTTGTCGAAATCAGTTTCGCCTAAAATTCCTTCGTTAAGCTCTGCAACATACCATATTGCTTTAGGATTTAATGAAAATGTGTAAGTTAAGCCGTCGCCACTTATGGAATATTTAGTAGCACCGGAAAGTACAATTTCGCCGTTCTGATTGAATTTTAAAAGTCCTTCAAAGCAGTTTACTGCAGAAATAATCTCTGCATCGCCTGTGGCTTTAAGTGGGTCTAAAGATTCTATTTCATCAATATATCCTATATGAAACTCTGCATTTTTAAAAAGAGAGCAACCACTAAAAAGTGTCACTACCATTATTAAAGAAAGCGAGAGTGCTATAATTTTCTTAATCATTTTTTGTCCTTCTTATATTTACAAATTTCACTTAATATACATTCATCACATTTTGGTCTTCGTGCTATGCAGATTTTTCTGCCGTGCAAAACAATTCTGTGACAAAAATCGTTGCTTTCTTCGGGTGGAAGAATTTTTTTGAGTTCCATTTCTACAACTTTAGGGTCTTTACTGTTAACTAACCCTAAAAGATTTGTAATTCTTATTACGTGTGTATCTGCAACAACTGCAGGTTTTTTATAAACATCCCCTACAATTAGGTTTGCAGTTTTTCTGCCAACACCAGGGAGTAAAGTCAGTTCTTCGATAGTGTCAGGTAAAACCCCATTATACTTTGTTTTTACCATTTCTGCCATACCGACTAAATCTTTTGCTTTAGCTCTGTAAAATCCGCAGGAATGAATTAAATCTTCAACATCTTTAATGTCTGCTTCAGACAGTTCGTTTTCTGTCGGGTATTTTTTGAAAAGAGCAGGAGTAACCAAATTAACTCTTGCGTCAGTACATTGTGCAGAAAGTCTTGTTGCGACGAGTAACTGAAAAGGTGACTGGGCATTTAACTGACAAATAGCGTCAGGGTAATCTACCTTTAAAAGTCTACAGATTTCTACAGCTTTTTCCTTTTTAGTCATTTCGTCACCACCGTTTTTCAATAAAATACACAATACCTAATAAATATACTCTTTTTTTTATAAAAATACAATATCATTTAAGAAAATATGTTATAATAAATTTTGTAACAAAACCCTTTTTTGTGTATCTAATAGTTGAAAACACAAAAAGGGGGCGGGAGAATGTGAAATATAAAATAAATTTTGAAAGGGGTGACGGCTTTGGATGAACTCGAAAAAATGTGTAATCTGCATTACAAATATGTAAAAAGCTACGCGTTGTCTTTGTGTCTTAATGAAACTTTAGCAGAAGATATAACACAGGAAACTTTTTATAATGCTATTAAGAAGATAGACACATTTAAAAATGACTGCAAAATTGAAACGTGGCTTTGCAGTATTGCAAAAAATATTTTCCTGAATTTAAAACGCAAAAAGAGTACAGAAAATATTTTAGATTACCCCAATTTAATTGCAGACAGTAACATAGAAGAAAATGTTATTAAAGACGAAAGTGTTAAAAGAATTTTAACCGAAGCCGTTAAATTAGAGACACCCTATAAGGAAGTTTTTTATATGAAGTCTTTAGGCGATATGCCGTATAAGACGATTGCCGATGTATTCGGTAAAACTGAAAACTGGGCGAGAGTTACTTACTTCAGAGCGAAAAAACAAATAGAAGAAAGGATGAGTAGTGATGAGTAAAATAAATTGTTCTTTAATTAAAGATTTATTACCACTTTACATTGATGACCTTTGCAGTAAGGAAACCACAGAGATTGTCGGTAACCATCTTGAAATCTGCGAGGATTGTAACAAAGAATACGAAACACTTAAAACCGAACCGAAAGTAAAACCGCAACAGGATAATTCGCAAGAGTTAATTAAAAAGGTGAATAAGAAGTTTGGTAAAGATAAGAAAAAAGCAGTAATTAAAACAATTTCAATTGTTCTTGTGGTAGTTATTATTATTGGTATAGTGGCTTTTTTAAAAATACCTTTGTATTTAGCAGATAACTATTTTTTGGATAACGGATTTTCTTATATGGTTTCAAATTACGAAAATTGGGAAACACATAATACAGGAAAAAGTAATTATGAAAATAAAATTGCAAAATTATATATTAATGAGAAGTATGGCGAATATAAAGAAGAAGCACATCAGTTTGGTATTAACCTGATTTTTGAAGATGGGAAAAAAATAATTATGTTTGATACTCCGGTTGATTTGGAGGGACTTCCTGATTTTGATGAGGATTTTATTAATGGTGGTTATTACTCGTACGAAAAATTTCCGATTTTGCATCCATTTATAAAAAGGGGATTGGAGAATATGGGGATTGATACAAGTTTGCCAGTTGGAATAGATGATAGTGTTTATCTTAAATTAATTACTCGTGATATACCAATTGTTAAGTTTTTCTGTTCTTTTGACGAGTATTGTGATATGTGTGCATATTATGGTTTATATATGATAATGATGCCGACTGGCCAGGGTAATTCATATTACATGGTAGATGAAACTGAAGATATGATTGCTTGGGGGTGGTCTGGTATAGGTGAAGAATATAATCTTTATTCTATGCATTTTCAGACCAAAGGTGATTATAGCGAAAACAAAACTCTAACGGTATTAGGCTTCACAAAAGAAGAAGCAAAAGAGATTTTTAAATATGCAGTAATTAAGTAAAAACAAGTGTCCCCTGAACATTTTCTAAAAATGTTCAGGGGACAACTTAATTCAGATAAACTTTAATGTAAGAATTTTCTTGCCCGTGATTTCAAAATCAACAAAGCCGTTTTCTTCAATTGTGAGTTCTTTTTCGTCAAGCTCTTCAAGTGTAACAAGCTTAACCTGTGACCATTTTTTGCCTGAGTACTGTGGTAATTCGAACTCTGCTTTTTGTCTTTCTACTGGGGATTGAACTTCAGTAATTGGTGCAATACCACCGTTAAGACGAATAGCATTTTTAACTGTTTTATCAGATGGGTTAAAGAGACGAACAATGTAACCTTCGCCATCTTCACTCTTCTTAACTGCAGAAATGTTAAGGTTTTCATTTTTGAGTTCAATGAATGAGTGAGTAGTAGCATTTTTACCGTGAGCGGTAGGAGCAATCTGACCTGCCGCAAGGTAAAGATTAAATCTTTCACTTTCTTGCCATACATTACCTTCTTCCCAGTTGCCTTTGTGTGGCATAAATGCATAACGGAATGTATTCTTACCGATGCATTGTGAACCTTTATCCCAATCGTTGTAGTTCTGCATATCTTTAGTAACGCAGATTCTGAGTGGGTAAGCACGAAGAAGTGAAAGGAATACTGTGTTTTCTTCATCATCTGCTGCTTCGTATGCTTTAAGACCAGTGTTAAGAAGTGCAACACCATTTTTGCCATCTGTAATGCTTACAAATGAATTCATTGGGTGCTCTGTCATTGGTGGCTCGTCATAAAGTGAGTAGTCAGGAGCAGCGATTGGTCTACTAACAACATCAAACTGACCTTGTGAATCTGCGTGAGTTGCTTTAATTCCTGTTGGGAAACCAACCTGTAAGTAGTGGTCTTCACAACGGTTGTTAATAGTTGTTTCAATTTCTAAATATCTTGAACCTTTTCTTAATGTAACAATTGATTCAATATCAACAGGGAGCTTGTGCTCGCTTCTTGTTTTTTCATCGTCTGCTTTCTTTTCAGGAAGAAGCCAACGCATTTTAATTCTGTAGCTTGTTTCAAATTCGCCCTCATAAATACGAGAAACTGTTGCCTGTTCGCCGAGAGTAGTATAAACTTCGTCAATTTCAGGTGCAATGTGTTGCCATGGGTTGCCGATTTCACCACTATCTTTGAAGTAACCTAAGTTTTTATATTCTTTACCTGTTTCTTTATCAATCACATTGTAAGTACCGTTGTGGTTAAATGAAACCTTTAAGAACTCATTTTCCATAACATTTGTTGTCTTAACAAGTGTTACAGGAGTTGTAGCACGAACATTGTAAAGTGGTTTGATTTTAAGAGTTGTGTAACCCATACCTGGAACATTTTTAACTTCAACTGCAATATAATATTGTTCTGTGTGAAGCACATTTGCAGTATCGTTAGGATTCTGAATGATTTGTGCATTTGCTTTATTTGTAGAAATAACCTGATATTTAAGAACATTGCCTTTATCATCAGTAATTTCGAAGCTGTCAGCTTTCCATTCAGCAGGAATTTCAACTCTTAAATTAATTGTTTCGTTTCTCTTGAATGGTGCAGGGTTAAAGAGAACAACTGCAACATCGTTTCTATCCCATTTAGAAAGGTCAATGTCACCAGCAACATCCATAAATGCTCTTTCATAAACACACATTGAAAGTTCGCGTGATTGTCTGTAACGGGACATAACATCTTCGTAAACAACATCTCTACCACAAGCACCGATGCTGTCGTGACCGTGGTTCTGAAGAAGATAGTTATATGAAAGGTCAATAAAGTTTTGTTGGTAAGGTGCACCACAAAGAGCAGAGAATACTGCTAATGGTTCTGCGTAGTTAATAAGTCTTCTTTCTGTGTCAAAGTTTTCTTGTTTGATGTAAGTTCTTGCAGAAAGAATCCAACCGCAAAGTTCACTAACGCTACCCTTTGTATATGGGTCACGCATTTCGCCTTTTAATACAGGGCAGTCTTCTTTAAAGTTATCAATAATGCCTTGTTCCATTTCTTTTAATGTACTGTGGAATACATTTGCGTCCGGAAGTGCATCATTAAGGTCTTTAACAAGTTGAACTTCTCTTTCGTCTGGGCAAGATGAGTCGTGGCCGATTGACCAAAAACGATGATTTGTTGTCCAGTCGTTGTCTTGTTCTTTCATAGCCTGTTCTGCGCGAGCCTTAACATTTTCTTTATGGTATTCATAGAATGGGTGAGTGTACTGGTAGTCAAGTTTCCAGTCACCATCAATGAATTTGAATACACCGTTGTTGTCATTCCAAACCATATCTCTGTTGTTTTCATCTGCCTGATTGAAGTAAACAGGTCTTTGGACAACATACCAGATGTTATAACGAGGTCTTTTTGCAAGACGGGAAGCGTAAATGCGAGTTCCGTCAGGGCTTTCCCAGAAAAATTCTGATTTAGGAGCTTTATATTCATTTATACCACGGTAGAATGATGCGAAGTTAATACCAAAACCTGAATAAATCTGTGGTAACTGAGAAATCTGACCCCAACCGAATGGTGAGTAACCGGTTTTACTGATACCGCCCATTTCTTTACCGATTTTGTGGCCTAAAAGTAAGTTTCTGATAAGTGCTTCGCTACCTACTGTGAATTCATCAGGAAGACAGAACCAAGGGCCAACTGCAATTCTGCCTTCTTTTATGTATTTCTGAAGTTTTTCTTTCTTTTCAGGGTATACTTCAAGGTAATCCTGAACAGGCATTGTCTGAGAGTCTAAGTGGAAATGCTTGTAGTCAGGGTTTTTATCTAAAATATCAAGAAGCATATCGAGCATATAGCCGAGCATATACTGTGTTCTTCTTGCACTAAAACGCCATTCTCTGTCCCAGTGGGTGTTAGATATAAAATGGCATTGTACTTGGTCGTTCTTTTTGTTATCCATAAATTTATACCTCGCTTTTATCCTTTTATTATTTTCATAATATCAGCGAATGTATCACAGAAGTGAGTACAAACCGCTTTAGTACCGCTTGATTCAATGTTACCACCAGCAATACCAATTGTGGTGTAACCTGCAAGTCTTACAGAACAAGCACCAGCACCACTGTCTTCAATGCCGATAACTTTATTTCTGTCAGCGAATGCTTCGCCAAGACCTACAATAGATGTTTCAGAATAGAGCCATGGGTGTGGTTTAGGGGAGAGTTCACCTAATGTACCAACAGAACCTTTTCTGAGTGGGAAGCCTGCTGAAATAATTGCATCATAAAAATCTTTAGGGTCGCCCATACCGAGAGTTTTAAAAGCAGAAAGAATTTCTGGCCATGCTTTTTCATAAAGACCAGAAGTAACAAGACCGATTTTTATACCCATATCTTTTAATTCGAGTAAGAAATCTTTAACGCCTTCAGTTGGTGTGAAAGCACCATCTTTACCTCTGCCTTGCATAATTTCTTCCATTTCTCTGTGAGTGTGCTCAAAATAGAAGTTTCTTGCTTTTTCAAGAGATTCACCTGGGCAATATTTATCAATACAATATTGTAAATGTTCAGATACACTGTGACCTGAAACAAACGGAATGTCGCTATCTTCGAGTTGGAATTTTGGATTACCTAACATACTTGCTGTTGTCATTTCAATAATCCAAATCCAGAATTCCTCACTTCTTACTGTTGTACCATCTAAATCCATTAAAACGGCATTTAATGGGTACTCTGTTTTTACAGGATAAACAGGGTAGTAAACAGGGTAAGCAATAGCAGATTTTACACCAGCTAAAGTATGGGTGCCGAATGATACAAATTCAACCTTCTGGTCACCTGTTGCAACAACGAATTCAACGCCGTTTTTACCAGCTACGAATTTACCGTCTTCAGTTGCGGGAAGAAGATGAAAACCACTTGTTGCATCAACTTCACCAAGGTCAGGAATATAAAGTTTTTTGTCGAGTAACATAATTTAAAAATCCTTTCAACATAGATAAAATCATTGTATCATAACTCTTTTGATATGTAAACTTTATTTGTTAAATTTTTCTTATGATTTTTAAAATTATATTTCTTTTATGTTGTTGACAAAGATATACTTTAATAGTAAAATAATACAGTCTAATAAAGTGGACAAAAATAAATTTTAAAGGGGAATAAAAATGAAAAAGGTTTTATCCGTGCTTATGGCAACATTGATGTTCTTGACATTACTTATGCCATTAAGCGTATTCGCACAAAATGGGCCGTATCCTACCGATTGGGAGAATATGACCGAAGAAGAACTCGAGAATGTTGAGTCAATTGCTACAATTTCTTTAGTTGACATTGAAACATTTGAGATGGGTTATGTTTATCCTGAAATGATGGCAGAGATAATGCCTGTAACAACAAAAGGTATTTCTTATGACCTTAAAACAAACACACTCACACTCAACAATTTCAAAAGTGATATGACACTTATGGTTACCGATATGGGTGACGATTTCAAAATTAAACTTGTTGGTTATAATGAAATCGGCTTTATTGGTTCAGTTGCTTTCGTGTGGGGTAGTTCAGTTACAATTACAGGTAGTGGTGTACTTGTAGTAAATAAAAATAAAACATACCCTTCTGCTGTTGCAGTAGATGTTTCTGGTACAGGTTATGGTTTCTTTAAAACAGAAAAGAATGTTGCTGTGAAACTTGTTGGTAATGTTACTACCGAATTAGGCGAAGCAGAACCTACAATTTATGTTTCAGGTACAAAAGAAGCAGATACATCAAAAGTAATTATGCTCAATGGTGATGTAAAAGTTACAGAGGCTAGTAAAAAAGAATCTTATGATGTAGTGAATTATGTGCAGACTGAAGTTCTTTGGGTAGATAAATATTTGGGCTACGGTGATTTCTATACAACAGAAAAAGAAGGTTACAGTGGTAAACTTTATATAGGTGAAGAAAGTTATGATGAAAACGGTCTTTACTATATGTATGAAGTTGTTTATGATGAAGAATTACAAAACCATGTAGCACTTTATGTTGAAGAACTTAAAAATATAGCTCTCAATGATTATGGCTTTAAAAAAGTAAGTGGAAATACAACAGTTCCTGCAACAATATTAGAAATAGATTTTGAACCAATTGAATTGGATACATGTATTGACGAGAATGACAAAGTTTGCGTTTTCTTGGATTATTCTGATGAAGAAACAGGTAAAGATATAGAAGTTTATGAAATTGTTGAACACTCAAAATATGGTAAGTTAGCACTTATGCATAACCCTAAAGATACATATAAAGAGTTAAAAGTTGAGTCAACTGAAAAAAATTACGACCATTACAATGCAAGTAAAACTATAACAACAAATAAAATCGTTACAAAAGCACCAGGTAAAGTAACCCTCAAAAAAGCAGAAAATGCTTTCGGTGGTGTAAAAGTAACATGGAATGCAGTTTCAGGTGCAGATAAGTATATAGTTTACCGTTCAAAGTATTCAGGTGGTAAATGGTCAAAATGGGCAAATATCGGTTCATCAACTACTACAAGTTATTTAGATGCAACTGCTAAAAATGGTGCTAAATATAAATACACAGTAAAAGCAAAAAATATAGTTGGTACAGGTACTTGCGATAAAACCGGTGTAAGTACAACTTATATTGCAGCACCAACAGCGAAAATCAAGAATGCTTCAAACGGAATTAAAGTTTCATGGTCAAAAGTAAGTGGAGCAACAGGTTACACAGTTTATCGTTCACAATATTCAGGCGGTAAATGGTCCGGTTGGAAAAATATGGGCACAACTAAAGCTACAACAACTTCCTGGACAGATAAATCTGTAAAAAGCGGTGTTAAATACAAATATACAGTTCGTACAGTAAATGGAAAATCAGCAAGTAGTTTTAAAGCAACAAGTAGTTTAGTGTTCCTTTCAGTACCAAAAGTAACAATTGCTAACGCTTCTACTGGTGTGAAAGTCAGTTGGGGTAAAGTTACAGGTGCTAAAAACTACACAGTTTACCGTTCAGAATATGCTAATGGTAAGTGGACAGGTTGGAAGAAAATAAGTACAGTAGGTGCAGTAACAAGTACTGTTGATACAACTGCTTCATCAGGTGTTCAGTATAAATATGCAGTAAAAGCAGTAAATGGTAAGTCAACAGGTACATACAAAGCATCTTCACAGTTACTTTACTTAGCACAACCTACAACAAAAATTGCAAATTCATCCAGCGGTATTAAAGTTACATGGACAAAATCTGCGGGTGCTAAGAGTTACACTATTTATCGTTCAGAATATGTAAACGGTAAATGGTCTGGTTGGAAGAGTGTAAGTACTGCAAAATCAGACAAAACTTCATGGACTGATAAGAATATAAAAAATGGCGTTCAGTACAAATATGCAGTTCGTGCAGTTAATGGCAAGGTAATGAGTGCTTATAAAGGAACTGCAGGTCTTGTAAGACTTAAACAACCTGTGGTTACTGCTACACTTAATGAAAACAGTGTAAATGTAAGCTGGAAAAAGATTACAGGTGCAAAGAGTTACAAAGTTTATCGCTCAGAATTAGTAGATGGTAAATGGACAAAATGGGCAACAGTTTCTTCCCAGACTACTCTTTCATTTGTAGATGAGGCAGTAACAGCGGGTGCAACTTACCGTTACGCAGTAAAAGCAGTTAATGGCAAGTCAGCAAGTTCTTATAAAGAAAGCGCAAGTGTGACAATACTTGATACAGATAGTGATGTAGTTGTAAATGTAAGTGGTGTTTTTGTTACTCCGACAGGAAGTCGTTATCATTTTGATAAAGATTGTGGTGGAGAAAACAGTATGCCAACAACTTTAGAAGAGGCAACAAGATTAGGTTATACACCTTGTCAGAAATGTGCACAGCAATAATATTACAAAAACCACAGTAGGAGACTGCTGTGGTTTTTTGCTATAATTTGACAAAATTTGCATAAATGGTGTATCATAATACAGTTAAATGAAATATTTATTTCAGGAGGATTATCTGAATGAAAAAAACAATATCAATAATTTTAACTACAATTCTTTTTATGACAATATTAATGCCTTTAAATGTATTGGCGGGTAATGGTCCTTATCAGAATAAAGGTGCGACTGATTCTGATATGGCACTTATAAGTTTTGTTGATACTTATGGTAATATTAATTATGTTTATCCTGAAAAATTATGTAAGCAGGGTAAATTCGCAAATGCAAAAAGTATAAGTTATGATGTAAAAACAAATACACTCACTCTTAACAATTTTAAAACAGATGAGATTATGGTTGTAACTGCTATGGGTGATGATTTTAAAATTAAACTTTCAGGTTACAATGAATTAGGTTGTATTATTTCATCAGATTTAAGTTGGGGCAGTTCAATTACAATTACAGGTAAAGGTGTACTTTATGTAAATGAAGAAAAACATTATACAGATGCAGTTTATGTTGATGGTAGTGGTACGGGCAAAGCATTTTTTAAAGTGGAAAAAACAGTTGGTGTAAGACTTTTTAAAGGGACTGATAACGCTATAGGAATTTACGGTGTAGCAGAGGCGGATTCCAAAAAAGCAATTATCTTACAAGGTGCTGTAAGTGCAGCTGAAACTAAATCTTATAAATATGTAAGAAATATATATGAACAGGAAAATGTTAAATTAGCAGATCATTATGAGGGAGCAGGTATATTTTGCGGAAAAACAGGTGCAGGCAACGAAAACAAGATTTTTATTGCAGAGCTTTCAGATGAAAATAAAAACACTTATAATGTAGCAGAAGTTGTTTTGGATAATGAATTAAAAAAACACATAATTCTTCCTGTAAAAGATAATTGTAAAAATATTTCACTCAAAGAAAATGGTTATGTAACACTTTCAGAGGCTAAGTATCCTGAGTCTGTTCTTGTAATCGCAGACTTTTCAGTAGGTATGAATGCCTGTATTGATGAGAATGGTAAAAAATGCGTGTTTATAGATTATTCAGAAACAGAAAAACCTGAAAGTGATATTGAAGTTTATGAAATCCTTCAACATACAAAATATGGTAAGATTGCACTTCTTTATAACCCCAAAAAGAGTTATAAAGAACTGAAAAAAGTAAAAAGTGTAACTGAATATAATCACCTTAACACTTCAGACAATATTACGATAAACTCAGCACCTAAAAAAGTACCGTCTGAAGCTGTTATTAAAAGCGTAAAAAATGTTTGTGGCGGTATCGAAATAGTTTGGTCAGCTGCAAATGGAGCAGAAAAATATTCCCTCTATCGTTCGCAGAAAGTTAATGGTAAGTGGAATGGCTGGACTCATTTAGGCAATTTAAAAAATACAACTTATCTTGATAAGAATGTTCAAAGTGGTTGTGAGTATAAATATACAGTTATTTCACGAAATGTTCTGGGTGGGGCTACTTTTAATAAAAGTGGTGTAAGTGTAAAATATGTTGCTTCGCCTGAGTCAAAAACAACCAATTCAAGTAAGGGTGTAAAAGTTTCCTGGTCAAATGTAAATGGTGCAACAGGTTACAATATTTATCGAAAACAACTTATTAATGGTAAATGGTCATCATGGGTAAATATGGGGGCTGTAAAGCCTTCAAAGTCTTATTATGTGGATAAAACTGCACAAAGTGGTGCAACTTACCGCTATGCTGTACGCGCGGTTATCAATAAATCAAAGAGTAGTTACAAGGCGACTTCTGCACTAACCTTTTTAGGTATTCCAAAAGTGACAATTTCAAATTCAAAACAGGGAATGAATGTAAAATGGTCGGGTGTTACAGGTGCTTTGAATTACAGGGTTTACCGTGCAGAATATGTAAGTGGCAAATGGACTTCATGGAAATGTATAAATAAAGCAGTTAATGCAACTACATTTACAGATTCCTCAGTAATTTCGGGAATGAATTACAAATACACCGTGCGCGCTGTAAATGGAAAATCGCTCAGTTCATTTACTGGCTCTGACAATTTGCTATATATTGCAGAACCTATAGTGAAGATTGCAAATGCTTCTGACGGAATTAATGTATCGTGGTCAAAATCAGGCGGTGCAACAGGGTATATAGTTTATCGCAAACAATATAACGCTAAGACAAAAAAATGGTCTTCGTGGAAAAATATAGGTACTAAAAAAGCCGAAGAAACTTCGTGGGCAGACAAAAGCGTTAAAGCGGGTGTGAAATATAAATACACTGTTCGTGCGGTCAATTTCAAAACTAAAAGTTCATATACTTCGACACAAGGTCTTGTAAGATTGCTTATACCGACCGTTAAAACAGAAAACACCACGAATGGTGTGAATGTTACCTGGAATAAAATTTCTGGTGCAAAAGGCTATATAATTTATCGTGCAGAAAATGTGGATGGCAAATGGACAGGTTGGAAGAGAATTTGTAAACTCGGTAATGTTAATTCTTACATCGATAATACTGCAACAAGTGGTACTACATATAAATACACAGTGAAGGCATACAACGGAGCTTCTGTAAGTGAATATATTGCAAGTAGTGCAGTGAAAAGGTGAACCTTTTTGTTGAATTAAGAGTAACAATGGACGCGTATAGTAAAAATGCAAATTTTTACTATACGCGTCCATTAAATTTCTAACACCTAATTAACAGAGTTTCGTCTTTCTGCTAACTCTTTTTCAACCTGTGCTCTTTTTTCAGGTGAGTATCTTATAAAGAACAATGGAATTATATAAAGAACACTTGCAATAACTGGAGTGAGCATAACAAGTGGCCATATCCATGTGTCAAAAGCTTCAGTTTGTGTTCCGATGAAAGATGTTGCAGTATCATCAATAGCGTTGTAACCTAAGAGGGATAACGAAAGTGTAGCAAGACCTCCGGTAATACCGCTCGAAACTTTTGTGAAGAATGTCTGCATCGAGAATGTAACACCTTCTGTTCTTTTACCGGTTTCCCATTCCATATAGTCAACACTGTCACAGAAAACAGAGGTTTGTGCAATACTCAAAGCACCCATCGGAATTGAGCCTATTGCTAAAAGTCCCATACCAATCCAAAAGTTTACACCCTCAAATCCTATTAAGAAAGCAACAGTTCTTACCACTGCATTTGTTGCCTGAATAAATATAAGTACATTGACATAACCTTTAAAGATTTTCTTTAATTTATCGGCAAAAATCATACCAATAAACTGTGGTACATTTGTAATTGCAAAGTAAATTGTTGTAAGTCCTAATGCACCAATAAATCCATCGGCACCAGGGAAATCTACAGGTAATTTATACTTGAAGAAATAGGTGACTAACTGAACACCAAAACCTAAAGAACCAAAGAGATTTGCAAGTGTTACTAAAAGCATCATTTTGTTTTTAAAGAGAAGTGAAAAACTTTCTTTTAATGAACTTTGTTGCGTCTGTGGGTTTATTTTAATTCTTTCTTGTGCTTTATAAGAACGGTAACTGAGCATTCCGCCACCAAGACCGAAAATCACAGCGAAAACAAGTGTAACTAAAGACATCTTATTTTGTGTTCTTAGAGCAATCATTTCAATAAACATTGGTATTAACATATTGAAAATACCATAAACCAATGAACCGATTGTTCTTGCCCATTTAATGAAATTATCTCTTTCATTACTGTCAGGTGAAACGGATGCAGTAATTCCCCATATTGAAACATCTTGTAAAGTGTAGGCTATATCCCACGCGATATACATAATTATAAAGTACGAAACTCTGAGCCATAATAGACTTTCTTCCGTTGAAAATACAAGGAATATTAAAACTGTAAACACACCAACGGGCAGAGGGGTGTAGCGTAAAAAGGGCCTTAATTTTTCGCCGTTTTTGAAACTGTGTCTGTCAACGAAAGAACCAACAATTGGGTCGTTTACACCGTCCCAGACTTTCATTGCTATGAGAATTATAGAAACCACAGCTGCAGGGAACATAGCAATATCTGTCATAAAATATGTAAAAAACGAACCGCCAATAAGCGAATAAACTAAATTTTGCCCTGAAAGACCGGCGAGATAGTTTACTTGCTCTTTTTTAGAAACATACTTCATAAATGCACCGCCTTTTATTTCTTTGTAATTTAATTATACAGTATTCTATACTGTGAAATCAACTATAAAATATTTCAAAAATAAACAAATTACTTATTGAAAATAAATACCAATAATGCTATACTGAAAGAGTATGAAAATAAAACTGTTTCGCAGTTTAGGGAAGGAAGATTTTTTTGGCAGAAATCAAAAATATGGATGCCGTTGCAGCACTCGATGCTATGGATGCTCATGTTGATGACTGGCGTGATGCTACAAAGGGTAAGCAAAGAGGTATTTTCTCATTTGATGATGTTGCGGCACTCAAAATTAAAAATCTTAAAAAGAGAATTTATACTGATATTGAGTCAATTCCTGCCTGGAAGATGAAAGAATGCATCTACAAGGGCGTTGATGATTATGAATATCTTTACGATGAATGGAAAGAATTAAATGTTGGCGACCGTTGGGGTAACAATGGTTGGAGTGCTTTCTTTAAAAATTCATTCGATATGCCTGCTCGTTTCAAAGGTAAAAAAGTTACTCTTAATGTATATTTCGGCGGTGACTCGCTTTTAACTCTTAATGGTGAGCCTTATCAGGGTCTTGACCCATTCAGAAACTCTGTTTTACTTACAGAATGTGCAAAAGGTGACGAGCACTACGATGTTGATATTGAGTCTTACTATGTATGGCACTCAAACGAGTCAACAGTTAAAACACTCTCTTGCTCATTTATAGGTGTAGTTGACCCTGTTATTGAAGAAATTTACTGGGATTTCAAAGCAGTGTTCAATGCACTCTTTATGCCTGTTCACGACACAGGTTTACAAGAACTTATAAGAGCAACTTTAAAAGAAGCATTTACTTATGTGAACTTCGACCTCGATGGTGAAGAATTCAAAGCAGGTCTTTTAAAAGCACAAAAAGTTCTTAAAGATAAAGTTTATAATAACCCTAACTACAAATCAGAGGGTAATTTAGCACTCGTTGGTAACTCTCACCTTGATATTGTATTTATGTGGGCTTATAAAGAATATATAAGAAAATTAGGCAGAACTCACGCTACAATGCTTCGTCTTATGGAGCAGTACCCTGACTTTATTTTCTCACAAAGTACTGCACCTACATATATCGAAATGGCAAAGAGATACCCATCTCTTTACAGACAAGTACAAGACAGAATCAAAGAGGGCAGATGGGAATATATCGGTGCTATGTGGGTTGAGCCTGACTGTAACTTAGTTTCAGGTGAATCTTTCGTTCGTCAACTTCTTCACGGTGTTCGCTTTGCAGAAAAAGAATTTGGTATTACACCAAAAACCTGCTGGGTACCTGATGTATTTGGTAATGGTTATGCAATGCCACAAATTCTCAAAAAAGCAGGTGTTGAATATTTCGTTACTCATAAAATGGGTATCTGGAATGATACAAACCCATGGCAATATAATACATTCTGGTGGGAAGGTCCTGACGGTTCAAAAGTATTCTCAATTGTTCCACCAACACACTTTATTGGTACTGTTGAAGCAGACTCACTTAAAGTTAACTGGAAGAAATATACAGACAAAGAAACAATCGGAGAATCAATGTATTGCTACGGCTGGGGTGACGGCGGCGGTGGTGTTGATACCGAAATGCTTGAATATGTAAAGCGTTACAAAAACTTCCCTGGTCTTCCAAAGACACAGACAAGTAAGATTGAAGATTCTCTTGCAAGAATGAAAGCAAATGCAACAGAAACTAATATTCCTACATGGAAAGATGAGCTTTACTTAGAAGAGCACCGTGGTGTTCACACAACTAAAGCACTTCTTAAAAAATATAACAGATATTGTGAAAACCTTTACAGACAAGCAGAAATGTTTGCAAGTATTGCTATGAAATATGGTTACAAGTATCCACTTGAGAAACTTAACGAAGGCTGGCAGATGATTTTAACAAATCAGTTCCATGACTCACTTCCTGGTTCACACATTACAGAAGTATTCGCTGACCTTTGTGCTATTTACGAAGACATTATTAAAATCGGTGAAAGCGTAAGAAGTGAAGCACTCGATGTACTTGCAGGTAATGTTGACGGTAGCGAAAAATATGGTAAGCCATTCGCACTCTTCAATTCACTTGGCACTGTTGCAACAAGCAAAATTGAACTTCCATATAAAGATGTTGAAATTTATGATGCGGACGGCAACAAAGTTCCAACACAGGCTTATACAAAACTTGATGGCACAAAAGTACTTGTATTTATTGCAAAGGATATTCCAGCGGTAGGTTACAAAGTATTCTACACTAAAGATGCAAAGGTTGCAGAAGCAAAATCAGTTGCATTTTCTGGTGCGGTTGAAAATGATAACTTCAAGGTAGTTCTTGATGATGCAGCTGAAATCACATCTATTCTTGATAAGAAAAACAATCGTGAGGTTCTCAGCGGTAAAGGTAATGTATTCCGTCTTTATGAAGACCTTCCTGGTAAATATGATGCGTGGGATATCGTTGCTTCTTATGTTGACAGAGAATTTGATACAGAAGCTGGAAAAATCACAGGAATCACAACAGGTGATGTATTCACAGTAGTTTCTATCGAAAAGAATATTAATAAGTCTCTTCTTAAACAAAACATTATTCTCTATAATGAACTTGACAAAATTGACTTTGATACATTCATCAGCTGGCACGAACAGGAAAAACTCCTTAAAGTTGGTTTCGATGTAGATGTTAAAGCACAGAAGTTCACAAGAGATATTGCTTACGCAACAATTGAAAGCTCTAACTATCGTCATAATCCTTACGATAAAGCGAAGTTTGAAGTTTCTGCTCACAACTTCATTGATATGTCAGAAGACAATTATGGTGTTACAATTCTCAACGATTGTAAATATGGTTATGAAGTAGATAAGCAAAGAATGATTATCACACTTCTTAAAGCACCAATGAATCCGGACCCGATGTCTGACCGTGGTGACCACTACTTCACTTATTCTATTTATCCACATAGTGGTAACTGGAAGAATGCAGAAACATTAGTACGCGGTCTTGAAATGAACAACCCTGCAGTTGCAGTTGATGTTAAATCAGATGCTAAAGGTAGTGTAGCTGGTTCATTCATTAAGGTTGATGGTAAGAATGTTACTCTTGAAGCAGTTAAAAAATGTGAAGATGAAGATGCTTATATCATCCGCTTTGTTGAAAAAGCAGGTGCTCGTGTAGATGTAACAGCAGAACTCTTTAGTGATATTAAATCTGTTGCAGAATGTGACTTGCTTGAAAGAAATGATGTAGCAGTTTCTATTGCAAACGGCAACAAACTTTCATTTACAATCAATCCATTTGAGATTAAGTGCTATAAAGTTAAAATCTAGGGACTAGGGACCAGAAACTAGGAACTAGGGGCTTCGCTATTTTCAAGATAAGGGATAATAGTGAATAGTTTCGGAACTGCGTTGACATTGTAAATTGAATAAAATAAATTTATCCTATCATTTTTAGTTGAAAGTAACTGAAAATGATAGGATGTTTTATTTATTATTATTTATTATTATTTATTATTATTGTAGATTTTTTATTGACTAGTCCTTAATTCCTAGTCCCTAGTTTTCATCTACCGGCTTAAAGTCAACTTCGGTAGCCTCATCTTCGCTAACAGGTTGTTCATTTGGCATAGTTTCAACATTACCTACTGGTTGGTTTGTTTCCTGCCAGAAAGGAGCTTGTTGTGTTGGTTGTTGTGGTGCAAAAGGTTGTTGCTGGAATGGTTGTTGATAGCCTTGATTATATTGGTTTTGGTAAGGCGGTTGCTGGTATTGGTTCTGATATCCTTGTTGCTGTGGATTGAAACCGAAACCATTATTCATTCCGAAACCATTTTGCATTGGTGGTTCGTAGTCAGGTAAATCCATTGGGGTAATAAGACCTTTCTGAAGTGCCATTGCTCTTGTGAATGAATAGAATTCAACATAAGTTGCATTCATATATGGGTAAACATAAACAATGCCTAAAATACCCATAGTGTAAGCGGCTAAAATATTCCACCCCCAGAAAGAAAGATCGAGAACAAAAGACTTCCATTTATAACCATCCATAAGTATTTTGCTTAATCTGAAGGCTTCTTTTCTGTCAATATCAGGGCGAACAGCAAGAATATATGGGATAAGGCGATATTCATAAGTTTTAATAATACCCGGAATAATAAAAAGCAAAGTCCAAAGATAAATTTTTATATACATTATTAAGTTTGTTAAAACAATGTTTTTAAAATTACCATCTTTAAAGTTTCCAGTTACTTCACCTATTCCTGTAGGCACATTCATTCTGAGTTTCTGAAAAAATCTTATACAACCTACTTGGAATATCGGAAGAACGAGGAGTGAAAATGCTATTGTAATTAAAGATGAACCCATAATCAGAGCAACAGTTGATTCTGTTGGTTCCCCTGTTTGTACAGGTAGTAATAAAAGTGAAAGTACTGTGCCTGCACCATACATAATGAGCGTGATAACAATAGAATCACCCCATCGTTTTTTGAAATTTGCTTTCGCGTTTTGTTTTAATAATTTTCTATCCATAATCATTCTCCTTAATGGTTTTATTTCGCTTTAATTTTATAAACCATTACACCGTGTGGTGCAACACTTGCAGAAATTGAATTTTTAAGTTCAACTGTTTCTTCTGTCCAGAGGTCAGTCGCTTCATATTCATCTACTATTGGTAAGTTTACATAAATATCATTGTGAAGTTTATTAAAAGTAATGCTCATCTCCCTTTGAGCGTTACCTTTATTGAAGAAACAAAGTGCAATTTCGCCATTTTCTAATGGTTTTACAAGTATATCTGAAACACCATCTGTAAAAATTCTTTTTGCCTGTTTGCCGAGCTTATCCTGGTCAATTGCGATAAGATTTTTATTTGTTAAAATTTCTAACACTTTATTATCAGTGTCAACTGAACCGTCTTCTTTTAAGAATTTTCTAACATCATTACCTAAAATAAGCGGAGCTGCCATCATACACCATAAAGTGAAGTGTGATTTGTTTTCTTCCATTGTGAGTGAGCCAACACCAACTTCAAGCATATCAGGGTCATTCCATCCACCAGGCACTGCACTTTTGTAAAGCCTTACATTTAATTCATAGCAATATAAAAGTGAAGGGTAGTTAGGCTTAATATCCATTGTAGTACGCCAGAGGTTACCCGCTTTAGCACCCCATTTCCAAGGTTGATTCATACCCCATTCACAAATTGAATAGCAAATTGGTTTTTCTTCTACACCATTTTTCTCTGCATATTCTTTTGTTGCTCTTTTTAACTCTTGCCCCATATTTGTGTACTGTCTTGCGGCAGAATCCATACGAGAGCCAACAGGGTTAGAAAACTTGATTGTGTTAAGACCTTTGTTGAGTTTTATTTTAACCTGAAGTCTTCCGTCAGGTGTAAAACCTTTTGATGATGGGAAGTAACAATCGTATTCATCGGTATCATTGACTGTACAAACTAAGAATTTCTTCTGAAGACCACCTTTTTTGAATACAATTGTTAAAACATATTCATCTGTTTCAGGTACATCAATAGTATCAAAAAGTAAAGCACCATTGTTAGCACAAAGAGCACCAACTACAAAGCCACTTTTAAATTTTTCGTCTTTAAATACCTTTGCACCGCCTAAAAGTGTGCCGTGCTCTGCCTCAAGTTCAATAAAATCTTTACCATTGTTTGTACCAATAAATATTTTATCAATACTTGGTGCAACAGATGGTATTACTTCATTGTGACAGAAGTCATATTTAAAGTATTCCACGCCCCATTCTGCAAGAGTGTCAGCGTCTTCTTTTTCGTGGTAAAGACTTGCAGGTAAATCCTCGCAGGTGAGAGTACCATTTGAAGTGTAAAGCCCTACTTTAAAACCGTCTTTGTTGAGGTCTTCAACAAGAGGTTTAATTCCTTTCGGAAAGCGAGTTAAGTCACCTTGTAATTTGCCGTCAGCAGTACGAAGTGAACTTTGCCAACAGTCATCAAGATTTATATACTTGTAACCAGCATCAAGAAGTCCACTCTTTTTCATTGCGTCTGCAATTTCTTTAATTAAGTTTTCGTCAATAGTGTGACGGAATGTGTTCCAACTACTCCAACCCATAGGTGGTGTAAGAGCAACACCGTTATTATAAAGTTCTTTTTCAAGTGGTTGTACTTTTGTTGCGGCAATAACTTTGTTTACTGCACATTTCGGGCAGAAATCCTGTTTTAATAACTTTTTACTTGCCACATAACCTAATGCGGCACCACCCGCTAAAGCAACTATTTTTTTAATACTCATAATTTTCACCCCATAAAATGTTTTATTAAAGCACCAATGCCAATTGCACCGCCAACTGCAAGAGTAGCACCGATAATTTTATTTGTGTTTATAAGTGTTCTGTCACTGAAGTTTCTTTGTATAAAATCCAGGCTTTCACTTTTCAAGCCTAAATCTTTAAAATGATAAATTTTAGTGTTGATTTTATCAGGTTCGTCTTCGTTTATAGTTACCATTCTTATTGTAGCTTTACAACCGTCTGTATATGCGTGGAATCCTGATGTTTTATTCTGACCTAAAATGATGTCATCCACAACACCAGTAAAATCATTAAGATGGTCGTGACCGAAGAAAGCAGCTTTAATATCTCCGACTTTTTTCCAACTAGCGAATTGACCTTTGTCAATAGCGGGGGAGCAAGGGCCCTCACCTAAATAACCCTCAACACCATCTTTTTTTACAAATCTCTTTTTCTCTAAAGGACCTATAAAACCAGGTACAGACCATAAATATTCATGAAGTTTTGCTTCTCTCATAAGGTCATATTCCTGAATAACAGGCATGTGTTGGAAAAGAATAGCAGGAATTGTTCTTCCGTTATGGTTATCTTTAATTTCCTGTGCTTTCTTTTCGTACCATTCAATCTGGTCCTCGTGCACCCAGTCATATTTAGAAATAGTCTGGTCTTCTGCTAAATTGTTTGAGTCAATAAACCAGAGGTTTAAAATATCTTCCTTACCTTCAGAATCTTTAACTAAAAGATTGCAGTTGAAGTCACCTGGGGCAGATTCATCATTAACACCAATAAAGTTATCTATCATACTGTAAGCGTCAACGATTTCTTTTTCGTGACCGGCGTCATGCTCGTGGTTACCAAGACAGTAACACATAGGAATATCTGTTTTAAGAATTGGTTTTAAAATTCTTTCTAAAGCTTCTTTATGAAGAAGAGTGTAGTTTTCACATTCTTGGTATTCACTGCAGGTATCACCTAAAAGTACTACTAAATCTGGCTGAAATGCCTTAACACCCATCTCGAAAAGTTTGTGAGCATCTTTTTGTCTTAATTCATCTTCACGATTGTCAATTACAAGTCTTTCGTGAATATCACCCAGAACCATTATTTTAAATTTGCCATCTTTGAATTTAAGTTGTTTTTGCATAGAGAAAATACCTTCTTTTTATAAAGCCTTCCCAAGAGATAATGGGAAGGCTTTGTGCGTAATTATTTTTTTGATTTAATGCTTTCTTCAATCTCACTTAAAATATCTGCACCAAGGTCAACTTCTTCAAAAGTAACTTCACCGAAAGTTAAATCTTCGATTTTTACTTCTTCAACAGGTGCTTCTTTTTTTGCTTTGGTTGTTTTTGGTTTAGTTTCTTTTTTTGCAGTAGATTTTGTTGCTTTGTCTGCTGTGGATTTAGTAGCCTTTTTAGCAGTTTCTTTCTTTTCTTTAGTAGATTTAGTTGCTTTGTCACTTGCAGATTTCGTAGCCTTTTTAGCAACAGGCTCATTTTCTTTTGGTTCGTCAGCAACTTTCTCTTTTACGGTTCTTTTTGTACCAACTGTTTTAGCCGCTTGTTTTAAAACTTCTTCTTTTGCAGGTGGCACTAAGTTTTCATCATCAATGAATGTAACATCTGCAATTTCAGTTGAAACTTCGTAAGCAGCAGGTTCTGTGAATGTTACATCATCAACAGTTTCAAACTGAACAGGTGCTTCAAAAGTTACATCTTCTGCAAATTCAATATTTGGAATTTCAATATCAGCAATTTCATAAATTGGTTCAGAAAACTCAACTTCTTCAGCAACTGGTACTTCTTTGGTTTCAACAACCACTTCTTCAATAATCGGAGTTTCAACGACTTCTTCTTTTATTGGTTCATAAGTTACAGGGTCTACTGTTTCAAATACAGGAGATTGGAATGTATCAACTGGTTCTTCAACAACAGGAGATTTAACAATTTCTTCAACTACCGGAATTTCAACAACGTCTTCTTTAACTTCTGCAGTTTCAACAGGAGTAGCAATAGTTGTGATGTCAGGCATTTTGTCGTCTGTAATACCAGGTAAAACACCAGCATCTGTAGGAATAATTTTTTCTTCTTCCACAGGAGCTTTTTTTGCTTTCTTTTGAAGCTTGTTGTCAGCTTTTGCCTGCTTTTTAGCAAGTTTCTTTTCAGCTTTGATTTCTTTTCTTGATTTCTTTTGTTCTTGTTCTGCTACCTGAGCTGCAATAATTTCTTCTTCAGTGAGTGAAGCGTTGTAAGCAACGGCAAGAGTGTTGAATAATTTGATTTTTTCAACTGAACCTACAACAGGTAAGAAGAAAAGAATTGTTCTTAAAAGAAGAATGTAAGAACCACCGTGTTTTAACTGGATACCATATTTAGGAGCAATTCTGTACATTCTTTCTGATTGACCATAGTTCCAGACAAAAGAGTAAATGCCGAAACTGAATATATCAAGAAGAAATACAAGTATGTAGTTTGCACTTTCTTTGTCATCATCTTCACACATTTTGTTAAGGTCTTCAGTCCAGTCAGACCAGAAGAAAAGACCATAAATGCCTAATGTTACGATTTGCAAAAGTACATATTTTGCAATTTTTCTTTGTTTAATCATAGGTTAAGACCCCCATAAAAAGATTTATTACTAAAAAGTATTAGATACCAAATAAAATAATACTATAATAACAAAAAAAAGTCAATAGTTATAATGCTTTTTAAACATTATAACTACTGACATTCAATAATATTTTTTATTATTTAGAAAAGAGTGAAAGCTCGTCCTTTTCCTGAGCTTCTTTGTGTTCTTTAAGACGCTTCTGGATTTTGTCAACAGGGTTGAGCAGAACGCTAACTGAACGGTCGTGGTTGAGTGTGTCAATAATAAGTGAGCAATATTTACTCATATCAACTTCAAAGTACCATTTTCTTTCTAATAATTCAGGCATTCTGTAAACAAGGTTTGTTGTGAATACACCATCAATAAGACCTTTTTCATAAGCTTCGTCAAAATTCTCAAGTCCGTTGCAGAAAAGACCAAAGCAAGTTGAAACGAAAATTCTGTTTGCTTTTAATTCTTTTAATTTTGTAGCAACTTCAATCATTGAGTCACCTGAAGAAATCATATCGTCAATAATAAGACAATCTTTACCTTCAACATTGTCGCCTAAAAATTCGTGAGCTAAAATAGGGTTTCTACCATCAACAATTCTTGAATAGTCACGGCGTTTGTAGAACATACCAAGGTCAACACCTAAAACTGTTGAGTAGTAAATACATCTGCCCATACCACCTTCGTCAGGTGAAATAACCATAAGATTGTCATGGTCGATTTTAATATCTTTAAAGTTCTTGGTTAACGCTTTAATCATCTGGTATGTAGGAGCAACATCTTCAAAACCTTTAAGCGGAATAGCATTCTGAACTCTTGGGTCGTGAGCGTCAAAAGTGATGATGTTTTCAACATTCATATTAAGGCAAAGTTCCTGTAAAGCGAGAGCGCAGTCAAGTGATTCACGACTTGAGCGTTTGTGTTGTCTGCCTTCATAAAGCATAGGCATAATAACATTGACTCTTCTTGCTTTACCTTCAACAGCGGCAATAGCTCTTTTAAGATTTGCAAAGTGGTCGTCTGGTGAATACGGAACTTCTTTACCGTACATTTTATAAGTAACACCGTGGTTGAAGCAGTCACAAATGATGTAAATGTCGTAACCTCTTACAGTTTCTTGAATAACACATTTACCTTCACCTGAACCGAAACGGTTAAAAGCAGTTTTAATAATATAACTTTCTCTCTGGTAGCCGTAGAAAGCGATAGTGCTTTTGTGTTCACTGTCTCTTTCTTCACGCCAATTAGCAATATAACCGTCAATTTTCTGAGCGAGTTCCTCGCAACCCGGAAGGGCAATAATTCCTAAAGGACCAACAGGAATTGTATTAAGTACACCAAATGCTTCTGACACGATATAAAACCTCCAAAATTTTCTCTTTTAGACAAAGTGAGTGGTTAATCACCACATATAATATTCTACCTATAAATTGAAATCTTTTCAAGTGTGTTTTTAAAATTTCTGTATTAGAATTTATCTAACAATAATCGACATATTTTGTAAGAAGTTACAAAAATTCCCGAAAAGAAAAAAGACCGTTCAGAAAACGGTCTCAGAATTATATTGAATTTATAGTGAGAAATCTTCTTTTGAGAATGTATTGGTTAAAGAAATAACCTTAGGTTCTCTTTTGAGTGGGTCGTATTTGAATTTTTTGCATTTAGAAAATGACTGCATAACAGCACCCTGTTTTTTGCAGATAACAGTATCTTTATTTGCAGTAACGGTACCGTGTTCACAATATGCACATTGTGGGTCAATATCTTTTCTGAAAATGCTTTTCATTTCAACACACTCACTTTAATAATATGAGTGTATTCTAACACACTTTTTTGCGGTTATCAACCTGTAAAATGAAAAAGATGCACATAATTATTAAAATTACAGTTGCACCCATAGTGTAGGTAATGCCGAAAGCAGTTGTTTCACCTGAATAGATAATTGCAGTTTCTTCTGATTTCGGGAAGATTTTAAGAAGTTCTGAAGCATAAAATGCACAAAGGGATGCATTTAAAATTCTTGATACCATAAAGTTTCTGAACTTTACTTTGCAACTTGTAAAATATGGCGAGACCTGACAAATTACAGAAAGTCCACCAAATCCCAGAATTGCGGAAATTACAGGTAGAGATGTTTTACCCGAGCAAATTTTACAACCATTGGTTACTTCAAGAATTGCATTTAAAAAAAGTTCAGTATTTGTCCCCAAATTAAAACTTTCTATAATGCCTGAAATACAAGCGAAAGTCAGCACCCACGCAGAAATATTTATAATTGCGTTTGAACCTGACGAAACAGAATTTATAAATGCGTAGGTTTTATCTTTATTTGTAATTTTCGGCGGTTCGGGGTGCGTGTTATCGCTTAAAAAGCGACAAAGAACACCGAGCGTTAGTGCAGTTAAAATGTTTGAAAAATATAAAATTAACCCCGAGTAATAATTACCGAGCATACTGATGCCTACGGCAGTTATTGTAAAAGCGGGGCCGGAATTTACAGTGAAATACATAAGTCTTTCTGCTTCGTTTTGTGTAAGTCTACCTGATTTATATAAATCACTTGTGATTTTAGCACCAACAGGGTATCCTCCTAAGAGTCCCATAAGTATAGGTATAAATCCGTCAGGGCTTATTTTAAATAGCAGAAAAGTTACTTTACGGAAAAACTTTGAAAGAATTCTGAATGACTCGGCAGAGGCTATGTAAGAGGCAATGACAAGAAACGGAAACAATGATGGAATAACAGTAGAAAGTAAAAGGGTAATGCCGTTTTTTATGCCATCACTGGCACTTTTCGGATTTAAAAGAATAAATGTTATTAAAAGCAGAGTGCATATTATTTTTGGCAGATGTAAAACAATTTTTTTAAAATCAATTTTCAGCATAATCACCACGCAATATTAGGAAAATCTAATATATTTTATGAGCAGATTGCATAGAAATATAACAAAAATATCCTGGAAGGTGCAGTTATGAAATTAAAGCCGACAAAAGAAGATATTGTAAAAGGGAATATAGAACTTTTCGGAAATAAGCAAATAATTGTCGATGGGTGCAAAGGTGTTATTGATTATAATGAAGATTTTTTAAAACTTGATTTGGGTAAAATTATACTTAAAGTTACAGGAAGAAATCTTATTATAGATTCTTATATTTATGAACAGGTGGATTTAAAAGGCGAAATTGTTTCAGTTGAGTTTATGAATTAGGTGATTTATTATGATAATAAACTTTTTAAGACTTATTTTCGGGTTTGTAGAGTTTGAAGCTAAAGGTGGTTTCCCTGAAAGGTTTTTAAATCTTTGTACAGTCAATGGTATCACGCTGTGGCAAGTGCAGAATGATGGTGTAAAGGTTAAAGCCTGTACACCTATAAAAGCATATAAAAACATAAAGAAATCTGCAAGAAATTCAGGTATGAAAGTTAAAATTATAAGAAAACACGGATTTCCGTTTTTTATAAAAAACAATCGTGCAAGGGTGGGGGTGCTTGTAGGACTTTTGTTTGTTATATGTTCTCTTGCTTTGTCAACCTGTATGCTCTGGAATATAGAGGTTACAGGTAACACGAAAATCAAAAGTGAAGTTTTAATGGAAAGTCTTAATAATAATGGTGTAAGAATAGGCGTTTTTAAATCAAAACTTGACACAATAGCAATAGAGAATAAACTGCTGGATGAATATAAAGATTTGTCGTGGGTATCTATAAATATTTTTGGAACAAAAGCAGTTCTGGAAGTTAAAGAGAATAGCGAGAAACCAGAAATGGCGGATGACATAACCCCAATGAATATTGTAGCAAAAAAAGATGGTCAGATTGTACTCGTTGAAGGTCATAAAGGTGCTAACGCAGTAAAAGAGGGTGATGTTGTAGTAAAAGGCGATTTGCTGATTTCTGGTGTGACTATTAATGCTGATGGCAGTGAAAAAACAATTCACGCAACAGGTAAGGTTTTCGCAAAAACGCTTACCAATGTATATGGAGAGTGTGAAGCTGAGAAAAAAGAGAATGTTTTAAAATCTTCGGGGAATAAATACTATTTGTATGCATTAGGTGGCGAAATACCGCTATTTTTTAAATGTAAAGGCGAAAAACTTTACAAGGGTGAAAACTTGTTAAAAAGTACTTCGGGAGAACTACCTTTTGGTGTAAAATGGGAGTGCATTGGCGAATTTCAGAAAAGCGAAATAAATTTTACCGAAAATCAGTCAGGACTATTGGCTCTTTTTAATTGTGTGAAAGAGAAACGCGAAAAATTTAAAGGTGAATGTGAAATTTTGCAAATCAGTTACACAAAAAATTTTTTAGACAATAAAACTCAGATTAAATGTAAAGTAAGTGCAAAAGAGGATATTGCAGAACAAAAAGAGATTTTTGTAGAATAAAATAAAAAAACTGATACCTTTTCACAAAAATTTTTGAGAATTTTAGTAGACATTTACAAAAAATGTGCTATAATGATAGTTGTGCAATTATGGTATTATATAAAATTGGAGTAAGAAATGTTTGAACAGATTATAAATGTTGATAGAATGGAACAGGCGGTAAGTCTTTTCGGTAGTTTTGATGAAAATATCACGCTTATTGAAAAGACTTTCTCTGTTAAAATTCATAGCCGTGGTTCAGATATAAAAGTCACAGGCGAAGCAGAAGATGTCTCGAAAGGTATTAAAGCAATAAATGGTCTTTTAATGCTCATTAACCGTGGTGAAGCACTTAATGAACAAAATGTGCGTTATGTAATTTCACTTGTCGGTGATGGCAATGAGGACAAGCTCTCAACTATGTCTAATGACTGCATCTGCATAACAAGTAAAGGTAAACCGATTAAACCTAAAACTTTAGGGCAGAAAAAATATGTTGAATCAATTAAAGAAAATACTATTGTGTTAGGTGTAGGCCCTGCGGGTACAGGTAAAACTTATTTGGCAGTTGCTATGGCGGTTAATGCATTCAGGGCAAAAGAGGTAAACAGAATTATTTTAACAAGACCTGCAGTTGAAGCGGGTGAAAAGTTAGGCTTTTTACCAGGCGATTTACAAAGCAAGGTGGACCCGTATTTAAGACCGCTTTACGATGCTCTTTTTGATATGCTCGGAGCAGAGAATTTTCAAAAATATTTAGAGCGTGGCAATATAGAAGTTGCGCCACTCGCTTATATGCGAGGTAGAACTTTAGATGACAGTTTTATAATTTTAGACGAAGCACAGAACACAACCCCCGAGCAGATGAAAATGTTTCTAACAAGAATGGGTTTTAATTCCAAAGTTGTTGTAACCGGTGATGTTACACAGATTGACTTGCCTGACGGTAAGCGTTCAGGTTTAGTAGAAGTTACAAAGGTTTTAAAGAATATTGAACAGATTGATATTGTACGATTTTCTGAAAAAGATGTTGTTCGTCATAAATTAGTTCAGGATATTATAAAAGCTTACGAAAAATATGAGGAGGCAAAGAAGAGAAATGACAAAGGTAATCATCACAAATGAACAGAAAGAAGTTAAAATTCCAACAGGTGTAAGACTTTTAGTCAGAAGATGCTGTAACGCAGTTCTTCTTTATGAAGAATTTAAAGAACCTGCAGAAGTATCAGTAACTTTCGTTGATGACGAAAGAATACATAGTCTTAATAAAGAATACCGCGATGTTGACAGTAGCACAGATGTTTTATCATTCCCTTTAGGTGAAAATGGTGTTTACGATAAAAATAATGATACTGGTGCTTTGCTTCTTGGTGATATTGTAATTTCAATACCAACTGCAGTC
Source organism: Oscillospiraceae bacterium (assembly GCA_015065845.1). Lineage (GTDB taxonomy): Bacteria > Bacillota > Clostridia > Oscillospirales > Acutalibacteraceae > DTU089. The sequence goes on along the minus strand of SVPQ01000009.1, from coordinate 25,296 downwards.
CGTCAGGCAAAAACTTACGGACACTCTCTTCAGAGAGAAATCGGATTTTTAACAGTACACTCTATGCTCCATTTATTAGGTTACGACCATGTAAATGGTGGTATGGAAGAAGTTCGTATGCGTGAAAAAGAAGAAAGAGTGCTTACAGAACTCGGTTTAAAACGCAACAATTCTTATTATATGGATGAGAATGAGGAATAATTTTTTATGAATGATATAAAAAATCTTGCAAAGAGTTTCCAGTATGCCATAAAAGGCATCTGGTGGGTTCTTTGTCACGAAAGGAATTTCAGAATTCATATTACTTGTATGTGTTATATGTTTTACTACTTGTTAAGATATGATTTCTTTGTGATTTCAAAAACTGAAATTTGTATTTTGTTATTGTCGTGTGCGCTTGTTATAGGTGGCGAACTTATAAACACAGGCATTGAAAAAGCAGATGATACTGTTTCAAGAGAAAGAAAGACAACAATTGAAATTTCAAAAGATGCAGCCGCCGGTGCAGTTTTAGTATTCGCGATTTTTTCAGTTCTTATAGGAATAGTAATAATGTTCCAGAAAGAAGCATTCGTGCAGTTATTCAATCATTATGTAACAGAGCCGATATATATTTTATATCTCGTTTTGAGTTTGATTGTGGCTTTGTTGTTTATATTTAAATTTGATAAATTAGTAAAGGTAAAGAAAAATAATGGGTAACAGAAAAACTTCATTTATTGCCATTGTCGGCAGACCAAATGTTGGTAAATCTTCAATTTTAAACAGATTATTAGGTCAGAAGATTGCAATAGTATCATCAAGACCACAGACAACAAGAACAAAAATTATGGGCGTTTTAACTGAAAATGATATTCAGTTAGTTTTCACAGATACACCGGGTTTTCATAAGCCTAAAACAAAACTAGGCGAAAAAATGATTAAATCTGTAGATGATGCAATTTCAGGTGTTGACTCTTGCCTTTTTGTTACTGAAAGTAAAGGCGAAATAAGACCTACAGAAATTGAGCTTTTAGAAAGACTGAAAAAAGAAAAAATTCCTGTAATACTCGCAATAAATAAAATAGATATGATTTCTAAAAAAGAAGAGCTTATGGAAAGAATACTTGAACTTTCAAAACTCTGCGATTTTACAGCGGTTGTTCCTGTATCTGCACAAAATGGCGACGGGTTAGAAGAGTTAAAAGAAGAACTAAACAAATTAGCGGTTGAGTCAGAATTTTTCTTCCCTGAAGATACTTTAACAGACCAGCCTGAACGCGTTTTAGCGTCAGAAATGATAAGAGAAAAATTGCTTTACAGATTAAATGAAGAAATTCCGCACGGTATTGCAGTTTCTATTGAAAGTATGAAAGAACGCGAAACAGGCGATATTATGGATATTGAAGCTGTAATTTACTGTGAAAGAGACAGCCACAAAGGTATAATTATCGGTAAAGGTGGCTCAATGCTTAAAGCAGTTTCTACAAGCGCAAGAAAAGATTTAGAAGAGTTTTTTGATTGCAAAGTGAATCTTCAGTGCTGGGTAAAAGTTAAAGAAGGTTGGCGCAACAGAGAAGGTTTAATACACAACTTCGGGCTCGACCAGTAAAAAATACCAGAATCTAGAAGCACATAAAAATATATCGGATGAATAAACTATTATCAAAGCTTTTTGAAGGGATATGTTTTTATGGAAAGTAAAATGCTTTGGGATAAATTTGCAAAAAATGGCAAAGTATCTGACTATCTCGAGTACCGTAAATATATAAATGGTCTTGAAGCAGAAGTGTCAGTAATAGATGACTGTATGGAGTTGACTGAAATTGATAAAAATCAGCGCTTCGGGGTTAGTAATAAGGGAACAGAGCGTAGGTGAATATGATCGCTTAATAACTGTTCTTACAGCAAAAAATGGCTTAATAAAAGCATTTTGCAGAGGTGCTAAAAAGGCGAGTAGCAAAAAACTCTCGGCAACTGCACTTCTTACATATTCCGAATTTACATTTACTAAAACTAAAGATGCGTTTTCAGTTCAGGAAGCAGAAGTAAAAGAAGTGTTTTTTGAACTCCGTAACGATGTAATTAAAATGGCACTGGCACAGTATTTGTGTGAGTTAGCCTACGAGTTTTGTGAAGAAGATTACGAGTCGGAGGAAATTCTCCGGCTTTTTCTCAATTCTTTGTATCTTTTAAAAACAGATAAAAAAACACCGTCTTTTATAAAGGCGGTTACAGAATTCAGACTTATGACACTTTCAGGCTATATGCCACAACTTATAGGTTGTGATAGGTGTGGTGAGTATGAAACTGCGGTTATGGGATTTGACAAAGAAAGCGGTAAAATTTATTGCGAAGAGTGTGCACCGCAATCAGTTTTAAAAGTACCATCATCAGTAATAAAAGCAATGCGGTTTGTAGCACTTTCAGATTTTGAGAAAATTTTTTCATTCACAGTTTCAGATGACAATATTAAAATTTTTGAAAATCTCACAGAAGATTATCTTCTTAATAAAACACAAAGAAAATTTAAAACACTTGATTTTTATAATGTTATAAAGGATTAATTTTACAAAATGAACGAAATGAACAGACATTTAAAGGCTATTGAATTAGATAAAGTGCTTTCTATGGTAGCAGAAAGAGCGTGTAATGATGACGCAAAAGAAGCAATTTTAAATTTACGACCTGAAAGTAATTTGCAACTTGTAGCCGATTTATTAAAAAAGACCGAAGATGCTTACATATTATTAGCAAAATTCGGCGGTCCATCTTTTGGTGGACTTAAAAATGTGAGTAATGCTCTCGCCCGTGCTAAAGCAGGGGCTATGCTTACTATGAAAGAATTACTTGATATAGGTAGCACAGTAAGAGCAGTAAGAAATTTACGCGATTGGCGTGACGGTAGCGGACAAGACCCGTTGAGTATAGATATTTATTTTTCTTCACTTATGCCAAATAAATTTTTGGAAGAAAAGATTTTTTCTGCAATTTTAAGTGAAGACGAAATGAGTGACAACGCGTCACCTGAACTAGCATCAATAAGAAGAAAAATAAAAAATCAGGAAAATGCGGTAAGAGAAAAGTTAGAAAAAATCATCCGCTCACAAAATTTAAAGAATGTTTTACAAGATGCAATTATCACCCAACGAAACGGACGATATGTAGTGCCTGTAAAAAGTGAACACAGAGCGACAGTTTCAGGTCTTGTTCACGACACTTCTTCGACTGGTGCTACTGTATTTGTAGAACCAAGTGGTGTAGTTGAAGCAAATAACGAAATCCGCGTGTTAAAGGGTAAAGAAACACAGGAGATTGAAAGAATTCTTTATGAACTTTCTTCACTTGCTGGTAATTTCTTTGATGAAATTAAAGGTAGTTACGAGTGCGCAATTGAAATAAATGTTATTTTCAGTAAAGCACAATTAGCCTACAAAATGAATGCTACTATGCCAAAACTCAACGCAAAAGGTGTTATAAATTTAAACAAGGCAAGGCATCCGTTAATTGACCCGAAAAGCGTAGTTGCTACTGATATTCGTTTAGGTAAAGAGTTTGACACGCTTGTTATTACTGGTCCTAATACTGGTGGTAAAACAGTTGCTATAAAAACACTCGGACTTCTTTCAAGTATGGCAATGTGCGGACTTATGCTCCCTTGCGGTGATGAAAGTGAAATTTCTGTATTCAATGAAATTTTAGCGGATATTGGTGACGAGCAAAGTATTGAACAGTCACTTTCAACTTTTTCATCTCACATGGTGAATATTGTAAATATCTTAAAAACTGCAAATGAAAATTCACTCGTTTTAATAGACGAACTTGGTGCAGGTACTGACCCTGTTGAAGGTGCGGCACTTGCTATGGCAATTTTAGAGCAGTTGCATTTACAGGGTGCAAAAATTGCCGCAACAACTCACTACGCAGAGTTAAAAGCCTATGCTTTAGAAACTGATAGAGTTGAAAATGGTTCCTGTGAATTTGATGTTAATTCATTAAGACCTACTTACCGTCTTTTAATTGGTATTCCGGGACGCTCAAACGCTTTTGCAATTTCTGAAAGATTAGGTATAGCAAGTAATATTATAGAAAGAGCAAAAGATTTAGTTTCTTCTGAAAGTGTTCGTTTTGAGAATGTTGTTGATAGACTTGAAGAAAGTCGTCTTGAAATGGAAAAGGAGAAGAAAGAAGCTGAAAGAATTAAAGCGTTAGCAGATGAAGAACGCGAAAAGGCAAAGGCAATTCTTAATGAAGCACAGCAAAGAAGAGATAAAGAAATTGAAAACGCAAAAGGCGAGTCTTTAAGAATTGTTGAACAGGCAAGAAGAGAAGCCAATTCACTTTTAGCAGAAATAGAAAAACTCAAAAAAGAAACTAAATCCACAAAAGATGCGGCGGAACTTTTAAGAAAAGCGCGTTCAACAGTTAATAGTCACCTTAATGCAATTGATAACGCAGTGAATCCTGTTCTCTCAGACATTGACGATGATGAAAACTATGTTTTACCACGAGAATTAGAAATTGGTGATGATGTTTTCTGTAAGACAATAGGCAAAAATGCAGTAGTTACTGCACTTAAAGATAAAAAGGGTAATATAGAAATAGCAGCTGGTATGTTAAAAATGCGTGTCAGCGAAAATTCTTTGAAACTTTTAGAAAAGAAAAAAGAAAAACCAAAAAGTACCACCAGAAAAAATTCCATTGAAAGCAGAGCAAGTAAAGAAATTAATAACCGTTGCGATTTAAGAGGTCTTATGGTTGATGAAGCGCTTCTGGTTCTTGACAGATTTATAGACGATATAATTATGTCGGGGCTTAACGAGTGTACCATAATTCACGGTAAAGGCACGGGTGCTCTGAGAACTGCTGTAACTAAATTCTTAAAATCAGACCCAAGAGTCCGTTTCTCCCGCCTTGGCACCTTCGGCGAGGGTGAGAATGGGGTGACGATAGCAGAAATAAAGTAGTGTGCAAGTGTGCAAGTGTGCAAGTATGCAAGTGTGCAAGTGTGCAAGTATGCAAGTGTGCAAGTGTGCAAGTGTGCAAGTGTGCAAGTTGCAAGTGGAGGTAGAATAGATTATGATATATAAAGAGTTAATAGTTTGGCAAAAATCGATGGAATTGGTAAAAGAAATTTATAGTCTTGTAAAGAAACTGCCTAAAGATGAAACTTATTCTTTGTCTGACCAAATGAGAAGGGCGGCAACTTCCATCCCATCTAATATTGCAGAAGGAAATGGTAGAAAATCTCAGGTTGAATATGCAAGATTTTTAGATATAGCTCGTGGTTCACAATTTGAACTTGAAACGCAATTACATATATGTATAATGTTAGAGTTTTTAACAGAACATGAAACTCAAAAAGCATTCGATTTAATCTCGGAAGTTGGTAAAATGTTAAATGCATTGATAATTAAATTAGGGAAATAAACTAATTGCTAATATACTTGCAACTTGCATACTTGCATACTTGCCACTGTTTTTTGAAAAAATAAAAATTTTTTCAAAAAACCCTTTACAAATGGAAAATAATGTGTTACTATACAGTTAAAGAAAGTTACGGAATATTCCCACTTTCTTGAAAAGGGGAAAGACCCCGTATTCAGAGTGTGTTTGGCTTTGCCTTACATATAATGAAAACAAACAATATTTTTATTTAGAAAAGGAGTTGTTCGTAAATGTTTAAATTTATGAAGAGCAAAAAAGGTTTCTCACTCGTAGAACTTATGATCGTTGTTGTTATCATGGCTATCCTCGTTGCAGTTGCTGTGCCGATTTACAATTCAGTTACAGCTAACGCTAGAACAAAGACTTGTCTTGACAACCAAAGAACAATTATCAATTCACTTGGTAATCACCTTATGTTGCAGGGTGTTCAAATTGATTCTGCAGAAACATTCTATGTTGTTACAGAAGCTGATGGTGAAGGTGGTAAATATGCTACCGATAGTACTGGTCAAAATGCTGTTCCTACATCTGGTGTAAAAGTTACTTCAACTATGCTTAATGCTGTTTTCCAGACAGTTCCATACTGCCCAACTGAGAGTTCATGGATCAAGGTTGTAGTTAACCCAAATACAGAAGATGCAGCATCAAAAGTTGTAACAGATTGCAATACAGATGGTCACGAACTTAATTCAGCTGAAGCTTAATTAACAGTTTAGGTTTTACAGAGTGCGGTTCCGAAAGGTTCCGCACTTTTTCTTTTTTTATAAAAAATATTTTCTTTTTTCTATTTACAAATTTTACCTGTTGTGCTACACTATGTTATGGAGAGTTTCGAAAAATTCTCGCTTTTATAGGAGCTGATAGAAATGTTTCGTTTTTTAAAAACAAAAAAGGGTTTCTCGCTTGTTGAACTTATGATAGTTGTTGTTATAATGGCTATTTTAGTTGCAGTTGCTGTGCCTATTTACAATGGCATTGCAGATAATGCAAGAGCTAAGACCTGTATTGATAACCAGAGAACTCTTATAACTTCAGTTAATAATCATATAAATTTATATGGTGTTCAGAATGAAGTCGGTACAGTAACATTTTCTACCAATGATGATGTTCAGGGTTACATTTCCGCACATACAGGTATAAGTGAAGGTTTTTATAAAAGAATAGTAAACCTTTTTAATGTTGTGCCGTGTTGCCCTGTTGAAGGTGGCGAATTGGTTTTAACAATATCTCTTAAAGATGGCTCAATCGACTCTTACGCAACCGCGAAATGTACAAATGGTGGCGAAAAACACGTTCTTGTTGAAGAAGAGGATTAATTCGGAATGCGTAATGCGTAATTCGGAATTATAAGAATGCAGAAGGCAGAGTGCAGAATGCTGAGCCTTTTAAAGTGCTGAGTGCTGAATGCTGAGTGCTGAGTTAAGGAAATGCTACGCGTTTGATTATAATTAAATATCAATAATAATAACTACATTCTATCATTTGTGATTTGTGATAGAGTGTAGTTTTTTCTAATCACTAACGACTAACGACCAATGACTAATATAATTGCCGACCGCAGGTCCCGAAACTCAGCACTCAGCATTCAGCATTCAGCACTGCTTTGTTATTCTTTATCTAATCACTGACAACTGACCACTGACAACTAGCCACACTAGCCACACTAGCCACACTAACAACCAACAAACTATTGACAAATATTACAATAAAATAGTATAATTAAAGTGTTAATTTTATAACAAGAAATTTTTGATTTCGGAGGGATTGTTTATGGCTAAAAAAACCGTATTCTTAACAGGTTCATCAGGTACAATGGGCTGGGCAGGCTTTAACGAGCTTTATGCTAAAAAAGACCAATATGACATCGTTGTTCTCAACAGAGGCAGTCAGAAAAATAAGGATAAATTTAAACCTTACGAAAATGACCCATCTGTTAAACTTGTATGGGGCGACCTTACAAATTACGAAGATGTTTTAAAATGCGTTACAGGTGCAGACTATGTTCTTCATGTTGGTGGTATGGTGTCACCGGCTGCTGACTATTATCCTGTAAAAACACAAAAGACAAATGTTACTGCTGCACAGAATATTGTAAATGCTGTTAAAGCACAACCTAATGCAGATGATATTAAGGTTGTTTACATAGGTACTGTTGCTGAAACCGGTGACAGAAATGCTCCTATTCATTGGGGCAGAACAGGTGACCCTCTTAAAGTGAGTGTTTATGATCACTACGCTATCAGTAAAATAAAAGCAGAAGCAGTTTTTGCTGAGTCTGGTCTCAAACACTGGGTATCTCTCCGTCAGTCAGGTATTCTTTACCCTGCAATTCTTAAAAATCTTGAACCTATTATGTATCATGTTCCAATCAATGGTATGCTCGAGTGGGCTACTGTTGAAGATTCAGGCAGACTTCTCGCAAATGTTTGCGGTGACGATATTCCTGAAGAATTCTGGAGAAGATTCTATAACATCGGTTCAGGTGAAGAATACAGAATTACAAACTATGAATTTGAAGACCTTCTTCTTGGTACATTAGGTCTTGGTTCACCTAAAAAACTCTTTGATCCACACTGGTTTACAACCCGTAACTTCCACGGTCAATGGTACTATGATGGTGACGAACTTGAAAAATATTGCCACTTCCGTGCTAATATTCCTGTTAAACAGTACTTCAAGAGTATGATGGATAAAGTTGAGGGTTATTATAAACTCGCATTCCTTGCAAAACCATTTGCGCCAATTCTCAAGAAACTCTGGATGAAAAAGATTGCTGAAACTCCTGAGTATGGTACACTCTGGTGGGCAGAAAACAAAGTTGATGTAAGAATGAAAGCATACTACGGCAGTATGGAAGAATATGAAAAACTTCCAAGAAGCTGGGATGATTTTGAGATTATTATCCCTGCAAAACAGACAACTGCTCCTGATGTTAAAGTTCTTGACCACGGTTATGATGAAACAAAACCATTTGATTCTCTCACTCTCGAAGACCTTCAGAAAGCGGCAGAATTCCGTGGCGGTAAATGTCTTGCAACTGAAATAGTTGATATGTATACACCTGTAAAATGGGTAAGTGCAAGAGGTAATGAGTTCGAAATGTCACCAAACCTTGTTCTCAAAGGTGGTCACTGGTGTCCTGCAGAGCTTCCATGGCCTTGGAAATATGACGAAGAAGCAAGAATTAACCCATTCTTTGCACAGGTTTGGGACCGTGAAGGTGAAGACAATGTTTATGGTCCTGAAATCTTTGACAACTTTAAAGAGAAGGTGACAGAATGAAAGTATTTATGATTGGCGGTACAGGTCTTTTAGGCTGTGAAGCTGCAAGAATTTTTATTGAACGCGGTCACGAAGTAACATCTGTTGCTCTTCCTCCACTTCCTGAAGGAGCACCAATCCCACAGGAAATGAAACTTGAAATGTGTAACATCTACGAAAAAACAGATGACGAAATCCGCGAACTCTTAAAAGGTCACGATTGTTTCGTTTTCGCTGCAGGTATTGACGAAAGAGTTGAGTTCCCTGCACCTGTTTACGATGCTTATTACAAATATAATATTGCACCACTTAAAAGAATTCTTCCTCTCTGTAAAGAAGTAGGAATGAAGAGTGCAGTTATTTTAGGTTCTTACTTTGCTTTCCTTGCAAAAGAAAGACCAGATATGAAACTCACAGAAAAACATCCATATATAAGAAGCCGTATTGACCAGGAAGAAGTTGCTTTCTCATTTGCAGATGATAACTTCGATGTTTCAGTTCTTGAACTTCCTTACATTTTTGGTACACAACCAGGCAGAAAACCGGTTTGGGTTATTCTCATTGAACAAATCAAGAGAATGGATAAACTCCCATTTACAATGTACCCAGGCGGTGGTACTGCAATGCTTACAGTTCGTCAGGTTGGCGAAGTTATTGTTGGTGCTGCTGAAAAATCTAAGGGTGCAAAGGCTTGGCCGATTTCTATGTACAACTTAACATGGAAAGAATTCCTTAAAATCGTTTACGATGCTCGTGGAATGGGTAGTGACAGAAAAATTATTTCTGTTGCACCTTGGATGATGCGAATGGGTCTCGGCGGAGTTAAGAAAGAATATGCCGCTAAAGGAATTGAAAGTGGTATTGATGTTGACGGACTTGCAGATATTATGGGAATAAATCTCTTTATTCCTGACAGTTACTCCCGTGAACTCGGTGCTACTGATGACGATATTAAATCCGCAATCTTTGACTCAATCAAAGTTTCACAGGCAGTATTTGACGGCAAAGCGAAACTCCTTGGTATGAAGGGCGAATAAGCTTAATGCGTAATGCGTAATTCGGAATTGTCGGAACTGCGTTAGCATTATAATTTTATAACTAAAAAAGTTCTATCATTTTCAGTATTGAAAGTGATAGAACTTTTTTTATTTTATTCACAAATAATTACAATCAAACGCGAAGTGTTTCCTACAATTCCGAATTAAAGATTAAGGAATAATCTGAATGCATCAACATATTCTCTCGCAACTGCTTTTTCACTGCTTTCAGCAAATATACGAAGGAGTGGTTCTGTACCGGAGAAACGGCAGATTACAAAATCGCCATTTTCAAAATACACTTTGCAACCATCTTCGTAATTAACGCGTGTTACTTTATTTTTGAATTCAGGAAGTTTTTTGTCAATCATTATAATCTTATTGACTGTGTCTTTGTATTCAGGTGCGAAAACAAGGTTATCTTCAACCATTGTAAATACACCAAACTGATTTTCTAAATCTTTCATAATTTCAACAGGTGACATACCTGTAACGCTTATCATTTCTGCAAAGAGAGATGCAGCGTAAACTGAGTCTTTACCGTGGATATGACCACGAACTGTAAGACCACCTGAAGATTCGCCACCCAAAACCGCATCAACTTCGTCAATCTTAGAAGAAATGTATTTAAAACCAACAGGTACTTCGTAACATTGTTCGCCGAAACTTTCCGCAATTTTGTCGAGCATGTGAGTTGTAGCAAGGTTTCTTACAACTCCGCCTTTCCAGCCTTTGAATTTAACAAGATAGTAGTAAAGCATACAGAGAATCTGGTTAGCGTTTATATATGTACCATCTTTGTCAATAATGCCAAGTCGGTCACCGTCACCATCCATAGCAATACCAAGGTCGTAGCCACCTTTAACTACCATATCACTGAGTGGTGAAAGAGTTTGTTCAGTTGGTGCAGGCATAATGCCACCGAAATAAGCATCTTTATTAAGGTTTATTGTGTCAACTGTGCAGCGTGTTGTGTGGAAAATTACCTGTAACGGATAAGCACCTGAACCGTGCATTGTGTCAAAAAGTACACGAAGTCCGCGTTCTCTTAATGCGTCTGTATCGAGAAGTGCTAAAATATCATCAAGGAATTTGTTGAATGGGTTACGGAGATATAAAACTTTACCGTTGTTTACTGCTTCGTCAAAACCAATAATTTTAACTTCTTTTGTTGCTTCAATCAATTCTTCGATTCTGCCGGTAATTTCCTGACTTGCGTCTCTGCCTTCATCAACTATAACTTTAATTCCATTGTAACGGGCAGGGTTGTGACTTGCGGTAACTTCAATACCAAAGTAAAGTTCACTGTCTTTTACTGTATGCATTATAAGTGGTGTTGGAGCAGAACGATTTAAAAACCATACATCAATACCGCCACCAGCTAAAACTTCTGCAATCCATTTTGCAGCACTTTCTGACAAAAATCGTCTGTCGTAACCAATAATAACAGGCTTGTCCGTTTTGTTTGTTTCTCTTGCGTATTCTAAAATACCATTTGCAACAAGCTGAACATTTTCGCGTGTGAAATCATCACCGATTATAGCACGCCAACCACCTGTACCAAATTTAATCATAATACCACCGACTTTTTAAAAATTATGCATTAATAATAACATAGTTGAAAATTTATGTAAAGATTTTTTTGCTTTATGTAATAACTTTTTTATTTAAAGCATAAATTTTAATAAGTACTGGGGGTGCGTTAAGGTGTATAATAATGAAAAATTCACTGGTCAATATGATGAAAGAGCAATAGAACTTGGGAGATACATAGCAGAAACTAATTCAACAGTAAGAGCAACCGGCAAGAAATTCGGTGTTTCAAAATCTACTGTGCATACAGATGTAACTGTGAGGCTCAGGAAAATTAATCCTGCTTTATATAATGAAGTAAGGCAAGTGCTTGAAAAAAATAAAGAAGAAAGGCACATTCGTGGGGGAATAGCAACTAAAGAAAAATATCTTAACAAAGTTTCAAAATGAACTGGAAAATTCTTGTAACTTGACAAGAGTGCACTTTCTAATGTATAGTATTTTCTATAATAGGAGAGTGATTATTGTGAAAAAAATAATTACTGTGTTAGTTGCAGTTATTGTAGTTTCAGCAATTCTTTTCGGCATTACTTTTGCAATTAAAAAGTATAAAGAAAATAATGCGTTGGCAACTGCAGATACGGTTTATGAAGTTTCAGATAATAAAGGTAGTGTGACTGTTAACGAGGGTGTTGCGCGACAAATGCTCGGTCAGTATCCATTGGAAGTGCTTGGTATTGAAAAACCACTTAATGAATATATTATGAAACTTGGCGAAACAAGTGTTTTTAATACCCGTGCTTGTAAAGTGGAATTATACTTAACAGAAGATGCAGAAATGCCAGAAGCAATTTTTGCAATTTCCGGTTACGAATGTTTTGTTTTTGATGTTATAAAAAATGAATATCTTTTACTTACTTTAAATGGTGCATTTTCAGTTGAGACAAAAGAAACAACTGCTGAATCTGAAGAAACATTATTTTATGATGAAGAGAATAATACAAAACTTCATAAAGTAATAGATAAATATTCAGCAAGTGATTTAGGTTTTCAAAAAAATCCACAGGAATATATAATTGTAGTTTTAGGTACAACTGTTAAAGCATCAGACGGTAAAATGGTTTACCCTTTAAAAATGTACGAAACAGACGGAACCCCAACAAATTACACTTGTGCAATTGATGGTGAAACTGTTTATAAGTTTGACACGACTGAAAAAATGTATGTGAAAGCATAAAAATAACCTGATAGTCTTTTTGGGACTATCAGGTATTTTTTATTTTAATTCAAATGTAACATTTGAAAAATCAAGTTTTTCCAAATCTTTTTTAGTGATTTTAAAAATTGCTTGTTTTTCTGTTTCCTGTAAAAATTCAGGCATGTTATCATCAAGCGGGTCATATTGAAGAAGAATGTAATCGTCACTATCTTCAATGAAAAGTGCGGTTTCAGTAGAATCAGTTTCACCACTGAAATCAATTGAAAATTCATCATCGGTATTGCCTAAAAAATCAAAACCTAAATTGAAATCATCAATTAATGCGTCAGGTTCTTCGGTTGTTAATTGTACATTGGGTTTGAAAGTTCCGTCTTTTGTAATTGTGAGAAAAATGTACAAAAATCCTTTTTCGGGAAGTAATGTACAAGAAGTATGTTCTCTTAATTCTGAAAGTTTAATCTGACAGAAGAAAAAATCATCGTCAGAAAGCGTGCCGTCTGAGAGCCATTCTTCAGGCATTGTTGGTGCACCTAAAAATTTGCTTGTGCCGTAATCATAATCGCCAAATGCTTTTTCAACTTTTAATTTATACATTTAATTTGCTCCTAAATATTCTTCTAAAACCTGACCTGAAGCCTTCATTTCTTTTGCCGCTTCAACACCAACATAACGCCAGTGCCATGGTTCATAGGTGACTTTTGTAATGTCTTGTTTATCTTTGGGGTAACGGAGAATGAATCCGTAATCTGCCGCGTTAGTCATTAACCATTGGAATTCGTCAGTGTCTTCAAACCATTCGTCAACACAGACAATATCCATAGCGTAACCTAAATTATGCTCACTGCTTCCCGGTGGCATAATTATTGTAGCTGCTTTGACTGCCGCATCTTTATTTGAATAACCAAGACTTTCGTAATAACTTATTTTATTGTTGTAGTTTCGCTTTTGTAATTCGTAATCACGATAACCCGAGCACGGTGTTAAATAAACACCATCTTTACTTGCGGCATCAAACATCTTTTCGTAATGCTCAGCAACTTTTTTGTCAAGGGTTTCAGAAGAACCACAGACATAAACCAAGTCAGGTTTGTAATCTTCAGGAATTCTGTAACCTGAATTTACCAGTGTCAGATGCCAGTTTTTTTCGTCAATCGTGATAAGTGTAGGATTTTCAATTGTACCGGCTGCAACAGCAGTAACCTGTTGTTTTGTGGTTTCTGGTGTAATTGTGGTTTCAGGTTTTTTATCTTCTTTTTTTTCGGTAACATTTTCAGACTGGTTTTTTGAAGGAAGTTCTGTTACTTCTTCTGTGATATTTTCCTCCTGAACTTTGTCTGTTTCACCTATTGTTGCACCACTGATTATTTTATTGTTACGGTTATTTATTACTATACAAACAACTGAAACAAAAACTACGACAAGTGAAAGCATCAAAAAAAGAAAATTACGGGCATTTTTATCTTTTGTCAGATTCATAGTTTTCAACTCCCGGAGATTATTTATTAATATTATAGTATTTTACACATTGTATGTCAATCTATAATAATTTACAATTAGCACTAAATGACAAAATAGTGTCAGGTAATTTGTGCTATTTTTACAAATATAAAAAAATATGAAAATATTGTTTTTTTAAAGTGTGTTTTGTGATATAATTACTCTGTTGTATGATAAATTATTTTGAAAAGGGGTAAATCCTTTATGAAAAGAATTTTAAGTTTAGGTTTAGCACTTTTGGTTATTAGTGCAAGTTTGCTTTCACTTACTGCTTGTTCATCATCAGGAGATGAAGAAGTCGAAGTACAGACAACTCTCGCAGCAGTTTACACAGAAAGTGCAGTTCCTGTTGAAAAATCAAGTGAAGAAATCCTTAGTTATTTCAACTCACTTCTTAATAGCATCAAAACAGAAAGACCTGCTATGTATTACAGATTTGAGAAAAATGTTCCGAATGACAGTCTTAAAGTTACAAAGGCAGGTCAGGAAGAAGCAGAAGAAATTGACTCTTCACTTTCTGCTATCAATGATGCGGCAAAAGCAGTTAAAGACCTTATGTTAGAGAATATTAAAGAGTCATCAGGTGATATTCCGTTTGGTGGGGATAACACAGATGTTATGCTTGTTCAGGGCGAGAGTTTTGCCTCAGAGCTTACTGTTGATGATGTGAATTATGCTACAATGACAGAAGTTGGCGATAAGTATTATATCACAATTGAGTTTAACGATATTGCTGAAGCAGAAGCTAAAGAAATTCTTTCAAAAGCATTCAACCTTCGTGACAAAGAAAGCATTTTAAATTCAGAGGAATTTGCAAAAACAAAGGCTTATCTTGAATTAAAAGACTATTCAGTTGTTTATAGTGGTTGTAAAATAACAGCAACAGTAAATCGTCTTACAAATAAAATTGAAACAGTTAATTATTTCAAAGCGGCAAATGTTACTGCGTCTGCTACAGGTAAGGGTACATTTGAGTCACATGGCGACCTTTCAGTTTTATTTACACTTGAAGACAAATCATATTATGAATTGAACTGGGAAAATGAAGACCCTACAAGTCCATTAGAAACAACTGAGGTTACTACTGAAATTATAACTGAAGTTATGACAGGTGCTATTCCTAAGGTTTCAAAAACCTTTGAACAATAATAGGCAATATGTTAGGGGTGGGTAACCGCCCCTATGTTTATAAATACGGAGGTATTTTTATGGGCAAAAAATCTGTAGCACTTCTAATTGTAGTTATTATGTGCTGTACTTTTATTTTTACTGCGTGTAATAAAGATAAATATGTGGACCCGTCAACAGGTGGCGAATTTGTTCTTGTAACCGATGAAGATGGTAACAATGTTTTAAGTGAAGATGGCGAGTTGGTTGTTTACGCAACAGACGAAGACGGTCAGAAGATTAAAGATGACGAAGGTAATTTCGTTACTGAAATCCATGGTTTTGTAGGTCAGATTGAAAATAATGGTATCGTTGAAGATTACGCTTATTATTTTACATTACCAAGTGGATGGAAACCGATAAATGATCGTGGTGAATTTGAGAACAAAAGTAAGGATTATAAACTTACAATAAGTATTGAGGAAGAAACCTTTAACGACTATTTGAAAAAATCAAAATATGTTTATGAGAATTTTGATTCCAGTATTAAAGATGGAGCTGAAAATGTTTCAAGTGAAATTTACTGGGATGAGTATGAATACGATAATATAGACACCAAAGCTTATGCATTATCTTTCAAAACAGGTGAATTTTCAACAGTTCTTATGTTTTTTAGCAGTAATGATAACTTGTATGTTTTGAGGCTTGAACATGATGGTGAAACAGATTTTGAAACTTTAAAGTCTGAAATGCTTAAAGTTTTTGATGGTCTTCAATTCAAACCTTATGCATACTTCGAAGATTTGACAGATGCACCTGTAAAAGAAACAGAAACGGAAAAAGCAAAATAAAACAAAACATCCCGAAGAAATTTTCTTCGGGATGAGTTTTTATATTATTAAGAAAAACAGGATTTAATTATAACTTATATTTTATCTTTTAAAAGTTTTTCAGTTGACATATAAAGTGTTGGTACTAAAACAACTGCTGCGATGATTTCAATAACACCATTCACTGAAATCAATACTGAAAAGATTGTTTCGAGTGCAGTTGTAACACCTGCAGTAATTGTTTCAAAACCATTGAAAATTGTTAATGCGGTAAGTACTAAAACTGTGTTTGTAAGTGTTGCCGCCACAGAAGCGATTGCAAGAGAAAGCGGCTTTTTGAGTTTTGTTTTTGAAAGTGCATAGAAAACAAGACCTGCAACAAGACCTACTATAATTCTTGGTACTAATGAAATCATAGGATTCTGGAATGGAATGTTACCGGGGATTGGTTCCTGAAATGCTTTGATTATACAAAGTACACCCCATGCACCACCAAGTACCATACCGTATTTTGCACCTAAAATGCAAGCACCTAAAATAGTTGCAATGTGAATTGTTGTGATTGAAATTGCGCCGACTGGTATGTAGCCGAGTGGTGTGAATGTCATTACGACTGTCAATGCCACGAAAAATGCACAAATCACAAGACGATTGAGTTTTTTCTTTTTGTTCATAAATTTTTCTCCTTTGCTACTGTTCTCAATAGAGATACAATGCTTTTTAGATTTTGGTTTTGTTACCTGTTTTTCTTGTAAATAACTAAAAGACCTTCTAAAACGAGATTTTTATTAAAAATTATATCTCTGTCGCAACAATTGACAATTTCTTTAGCGAGACCACCTGTTGCAACAGTGGTTTTAATTTTTTTGCCTAATTCTTTTTCGAGTCGTGTTGCCATACCGTCAAGCATAGCCGCATTACCTAAAACAGTACCGGATTTTATACATTCAATTGTGTTAGTTCCTATTGCTTTTTCGGGTGCACTTAAATCAATTGCAGGTAACTGAGAGGTTCTTAAAGATAATGCATCTAAAGAAATGCTTATACCCGGTGCTATTGTGCAACCTAAAAATACATTTCCTTCATCTATAACAGAAATTTTTGTGGCTGTACCTAAATCCATAACAAGACAAGGTAATTCATATTGTGAAATAGCACCAACTGCACCTGCAACTAAATCTGCACCTACTTCTTTCGGGTTATCGGTTGAAATTTTAAGACCGTTTTTAATACCCGCCGCAACAACAAGTGCTTCTACTTTTGCAACCTTTTCAATTGCTTCTTTAAAAGCTCGGGTGAGTTCAGGTACAACAGAACTTATAACTGCACCCTCGAAGTTACCACTTATATTTTCTAAATTGAAAACCGCATTAAGTTCAATTGCGTATTGCTCACTTGTTCTGTGGCGTTGTGTAGCAAGTCTTGAAACGAAAATTAATTCATCGTTTTTATATATACCAAGCGTTATATTTGTGTTACCAATGTCAGCAACTAATACCAAAATAAACACCACCTTGACTTTTTTTATAATTATACACCCGAAAAAGTAAATTATCAAGCAAATTTGCAATAGGAAATAGCAAAAAAATTATTGAAATTGAAATAAAATACTTTAAATTTATTGTGCAATATGTTATAATATCGGTAATTTATGTGAGGAGTTGTTAATTTATGGCAGATATTCAAATGAATGTTGAAACTGCTTTGAAAAAAGATATGGAAAATAAAATAAAGAAAGGATTGCAAAAAGAAATGAAGAAAGGTACAGGATTTATGAAAGAGTTTAAAGAATTTATATCTCGCGGTAATGTTATTGACCTTGCAGTCGGTGTTATTATTGGTAGTTCATTTACTGCTATCGTTAATTCGCTTGTAAATAATATTATTACACCACTTATTACTGTAATTACAGGTAAGGTTTCTGTAAAAGAACTTTTTATAGCACTTGACGGTAAGGAATATGATTCTCTTGAAGCGGCAACTGAAGCAGGAGCGGCAACACTCGGTTATGGTCTTTTCCTTCAGGCAATTATTGATTTCATTATAATTGCATTTGTAATTTTCCTTATGGTTAAAGGTATTAACAAATTAAGGGATATTGGTAAAAAAACTGAAGAAGTGGTAGAAGAAGCACCTACTACAAAGGTTTGTCCTTTCTGTAAGAGTGAAATTAATATTGAGGCAACCCGTTGTCCTAATTGTACATCTGAAATAGAGGTAAAGGCAGAATGAGCAGAATAAGATATTTTATTGCATTATGGGCATCAAAGAGTGCCTATGTTCTTTTAAAGTTATTAAAAAGAAACGCAACAATGTTTCCTGGCAGAGTTGCTCTTAAAATTTGTCCTGACTATTTGGCACAGACTAAAAAATGTCCGAATGTTCTTTGCATAACAGGTACAAATGGTAAAACAACCACAACAAATATGGTAGCCGATATACTGGCGGAAAGTGGATACAAGGTAGTTTCTAACAGATATGGTTCAAATATCAATACCGGTGTTGCAACTGCACTTACACACAGCGTTAATATTTTCGGTAAACCAACTGCAGAAGTTTTATCACTTGAAGTAGATGAACGCTATTCAAGACTCATTCTTCCATTTATCAAACCGGATTATCTTGTAGTTACAAATCTTTTCAGAGATTCTCTTAAAAGAAACGCACACCCTGAATATATTTTTAGTATTTTAGATACTTATGTGCCGAAAAATACAAAACTTATTCTTAATGCAGACTGTTTAATGACATCTCAGCTTTTAAAAGAAAATGACAAAGTGTTTTTTGCAATAGATAAACTTCCTACAGATATTACTGAATGTGTAAACTTAATAAACGACTTTTCATTCTGCCCTGTTTGTAACGAAAAACTTGTTTTCAATTATCTCAGATATCACCACATAGGTAATGCTTATTGCCCTAACTGTGATTTTAAATCTGATGAAGCAAAATACAGACTTACAAACATTGACTATGACAAACAAGAAATTACCGTAAGCATTGACGGTAAAACTGACACTTACCCTATAGTGAACAGAGCACTTTACAATATTTACAACGAACTTGCGTGTATTTCTCTTATGAACGAGTTTAATGTAGATAACGAAAAAGTTAAAGCGTATCTTAAAAAAATAAGCGTTACACAAACCCGTTATAATGAACAGGTTGCGGGTGGAACATCAATTATACGCACAATGGCAAAAGGGCAGAACTCTGTTTCTTGCTCAAGAACAGTTGATTTTGTTGGTAACGAGTCGGGTGTAAAAGGTATTATGATTATGATTGATGACTCATCTGACAAAAAGAATTCTTCTGAATTCAGCGGATGGCTTTATGATGTAGATTTTGAGTTTTTAAATAATTCCGACACCAAACAGATTATTATTGCAGGTCCGAGATGTTACGATTTAAAATTAAGACTTCTTATTGCAGGACTTCCGGCAGAAAAACTTTCTTGCGAATTTGAAGAACGCGATGCATTAAAATATATTGATACAGATGTTGAGAAGTTTTATCTTCTTCACGATGCTTATAATATTGAGTACGCTATTGAGTTAGAAAAAGAAATAGCAGAAATATTTAATAATTCACAAAAGAAAGGTGGCACAGAAGAATGAAAATAGAAGTTCTTTACCCTGAAGTTTGTTGCCTTTTTGGTGATAAAGCAAATATGCGTTATTTCAAGTTGTGCTTACCGGATGCAGAATTTATTGAAACACCAATAAAAGACCAACCAAAGTTTCTAACAGAAGATGTTGATATGGTTTACATTGGTTCTTGCAGTGAGTCAAATCAGGAAAAAATTCTTTCACGCTTAAAAGGTTATGAAGAAAGAATAAATGCACTTATAGAAAAAGGTGTGGTTTTCTTAATGACAGGTAACGCGTTTGAAATTTTCGGTAAATATATCGAAAATTCAGACGGCAGTAAAATAGACGGTCTTAACATTTTCTCGTTTAATTCTGTAAGAACTATTCCTGCAAGACATAATTCACTTGTTTTAGGTAAGTATGAGAATATTGATATTGTAGGATATACCAGTAGATTTACTCACACTTACAACATTGAAGAAAAAGATGTGTTTATAAAAGTTGAAAAAGGTTACGGTGCTTCAAAAGAAGCAAAAGTTGAAGGTGTAAAAAGAAATAACTTCTTCGGCACTTATCTTTTAGGGCCATTCCTTATTTCAAATCCGCTTTTTACAAAAGAGCTTATGAAAAAGTTGGGCGTAGAAAATCCTGTGCTTCCGTTTGAAGAAGATAATATGAAAGCATACGAAATACGCTTAAAAGAATTAAAGTCGGATATAATATTTAACTGAATAAAAAGCAACAGTTAATCGATTTTTTGTCGATTAACTGTTTTTTGTATTGACAATATTTAATAAAAATAGTATTATTTGTCTATCAAATTAAACTCAAGTTTGATAAGGGTTATATGAAAGGATGTTTTAAAGAATGGAAACCCCAAAAGTATTTGAAAGCGAATATCGTTTTTGCCTTATTATGTGGGAGAACGAGCCAATGACTATGTCAGATTTGGCAAAGGTCTGCAAAGAGAAAATCGGATGGTCAAGAACTACTACATACACAGTAATTAAAAGACTTGAAGAACGCGGAATTCTCAGAAAAGAGGGTTCAACAGTAATTCCCGTTTACACAAAAGAAGAAATTCAGGTTTCTGAAGTTAATGAACTTATTGAGAAAAAATTTGAAAATAACTTACCTGCATTTATTGCGGCATTTTCAAAAAGTAAAAAGTTAAGTAAAACAGATATTGACGAAATAAAAAAGATTATTGAAAACGCAGGAGAGTAATTATGAAAGGAATGTTTGAGTTGCTGTTTTCTGTAACATTGTCAACCAATGTCTTTATAATAGCAATACTTTTACTTCGTTTCTTGTTTAAAAACTCGTCAAAAAATTCAAGATTATTTTTATGGCTACTTGTAGGGGTAAAGTTGATTTTACCTTTTAATATAAAAAGTAAATTCAGTCTTATTCCTGAGGGGATAGTAGAAAAATCAACGCAAAGTGCGAGTGGCATTGTGGGAGATGTTGTTCGTAGCGGAACTTATGAAAACGAGAGTTTATTTGATTCAAAGTTGATTTTTTTATGTATCTGGGTAGCAGTCTCTTTAATCATCTTGATTTATGGCGCAGTTAGTTTTTGGAGATTACATAAAAATATAGGCGATGCAATAAAAATGGAAAGCAACATCTTTCAGAGCGAAAAGGTAGTTTCGCCATTTGTTTTAGGAGTTATAAAACCTAAAATTTATATACCTTTTAACCTTGATGATGAAACACTTTCTCATATTGTTTCGCACGAAAAATCACACATTAAAAGTTTTGATAATATAACAAAACTTGTGGCGTTTATTTTACTTGCAGTTCATTGGTATAATCCGTTAGTCTGGGTTTGTTTTAAACTTGTTTCTCAGGATATAGAATTTGCTTGTGATGAACGCGTAGTTAAAAACTATACATTGGAAAAAAGAAAATCTTACGCAGAAGCACTGTTAAGTTGTGCGGTAAATGAGGGCAGAGGGCTTATTCATCCGTTGGCATTTGGTGAAGTGAGCATTAAAGACAGAATAAAATCTGTTGTGTCTTATAAAAAGACTTTAAAAGTAGTTTTAGTTCTCTTTTTAAGTGTTGCGGTAGTTTCTTTCGGGTTCTTTGCAACAGTGCCGGAAGTTTCTGCAAAAGAAGAAGTGCCGGAAGAACCGGTACAGGAAGAAACAGTTACAAATGAAACAGTTACGGAAGAAACAACAACCGAAGTTTATATTGAGGAAACTACAACTGAACCTGTAACAGAACAGTTCACAGAGGTTGCAACGGAATATCAAAGAGAAGTCTACGCGGATTCACAGGAAGAAGAACCTAAGATGGTAGATGATTTGCCAGAAGAGTATATTTACGATGAGAATGAAGAAACAGAAATAATTGAGTTCGAGATATTTACTATACCAGATTTTACAATGCAAAGTCCGACTCAACCTTATGCTGTTGTGACAACAAGACAACACGGACCAAATATACCAACAATGCCTGTAATTTCGTGGGACCCGATGTACCCCTGATAAAAAATTATAACGGAGGAAAATAAAATGAAAAAAACAAAAAGAATTTTAACAACACTTTTAGCGGTAATTATGCTTTTTGGTGTAGTTGTTATAGCGGCAGAGGCTGCTAATCTCAGTACAACCAAAACTAATTATGGCTATATGATTACAACTGATGCAAAAATCAGTAAAGCAGCAAGTACTGTAAAAGTTTATGGTAATTATGATTATATAAACTTTTACATAAACTCAAATTATGGTGATATGTATTTCTTTTATGAAATTTATTCAGATAAGAAAATGACAAAAATGGTAGCAAGTGATTACACATATTGTGAATCAAGTGGTGCATATTCATGGTCACCAAAAATCAAATTAAAAGGTGTTTTTAATTCAGGTACATATTATGGTGTAACCTACGCTGCAAAAATTGATGGTTCAGGTAATGCTAAAATTTCAGAACCATCTTTACAGCAATTTAAATTTTCAGTAAACAGAAAACCGGAGTTTAAACAACAAATGGTTATTTTAAAAAGTGTAACCACTACAGTAAACGGACCGGTTGTTAAATGGAGTAAACTTTCAAATGATGTTTCAAAATATGTAATTTACCGCAGAAATCTTACAGGTACAAAATGGACTAAGGTGGGTACAGTAAAAGGTTCTATTTTTAGTTTTACAGATAAATCTGCAAAAGATAAAAATGGTAAATTTGTTTATACTGTAAGAGCACTCAATAAGAGTGGTGTTGGTACAAGATACCTTTATAATGGTCTTGTTTGTCTTTTTGCAAAAGCACCAAAAATCAGTTCAGTTTCAACTGTAAGTGATAACAGAATTAAGGTTAAATGGAACAAAACAGCGGATTCTGCATATTACAAAGTTTACAGAAGTGAAAACGGTGGCAAATGGAAGACTATAAACAGTAAATTTAAAGGTACAACTTATTACGATACAACCGCTAAAAATGGTAAAAATTACAAATACACAGTAAAAGCGGTTATTCGTACATCTTACGGAAATGCAGTAAGTGCTTATCATAATGTAAATAAAACAGTTGATTTCCTTAATGCACCGAAACTTAACCCTGTAACAGTGGTTGAAAACGGACTTAGCATAACATGGGAAAAAGTAGAAGGTGCAACGAATTACACAGTTTTCAGAAAAACACTTGAAAATGGTGCAAAATGGGTAAACTTAGGTAAAGTGTCTGTTGATGTAGCGGAATATGTAGATACAACTGCAAATGAAGAAAGTGCTTTTAGTTACACTATTCGCGCGGATGGAAAAACTTCAAAAGGTAGTTATTCAAATAAGGGTGTTGAATATATAAAACTAGTTGAACCAGAATTTACATCTGAATTAAGAGAAAATGCTATAGAAGTTTTATGGGAAGAGGTTCCTGGTGCTACCAGTTATCGTGTGTTACACTATGTAGATAATGAATGGCAGGTTCTAGAAACCACAAATAATACACATTGTACAATTTATTGCGCTTCACCTGTTACTTATAAACTTTCTGTTCAGGCGGTAAGGGGCAGTAATGTAAGTACATATAAAACAGATGTTGAAGCAATTGAATATTATCCACCAATATATTTACATTTATCAGCTTATAATGAATATAATGTTATTTATTGGGGTTGGAACGAGTCTATAAATTTTGAAAAGTTCAATATTTATAAAAAACTTGCAACAGAAGATTCTTCAAAGTATAAATTAATTTATTCTGGTACTGAAAAAATTTTTAGTGATACTGATGTAGAACTTGATGTTGCATATACTTATACTGTTAAGGCAGTTTATGATAATGTAGAACAAACTACTAATTTTATAGAGAAGAATTATACAAGGTATAATCCGCAGGACTATATAAAAAGTTTTAATGTTTATGTAGATAGCTATTTTAATGAAAATCGTGTTGGTTATGATAAACAATTAACTGATTTAGCAAAGACTAGAAAAATGCAGTCATCGGTTTATTCTTATATAGATGACGGCAATTATTCACAGGGTGATTATACAGCAGATGAAACTTATACTTTTACTTTTTATGTTAGTGACGAGAATGGTTCGACACCAATAGGTGCGGTTACAGATAAGATAAATACCGATTATTGTCAAGTGCCCAAAATGGAAATAAAATTAGTGAAAGATGGATTTCAAGTTAGTTGGAATGCAGTTGATGGAGCGAATAAATATATTTTATCTGAGTTTACAAATACATTTGATGCTGTTGAAGTAGTAGAAGATGGTTCTGGAAAATACTCTGTAATCATAAACGATGCTGATTGTGTAAGAGAGAATTTAAAGATTAGTCTCACTGCAATAAAAGAAAATGGAAATAGAGGTATTGATGAAAAATTCTATTATTATAGCGAAACTCCGAAATTATACAAAAAACCATATGTTACAGAAGGTTCTATAACAATTAGCTGGGATAACTTGGTATATTATATTCCAGATTTTTATCAGTGCGTGGTGTTCAGAAAGGCAGAAGGTGAAACAAAGTGGACTCGTATAGGTAAAGTTAAACTTAACGATAATTGTGCAAATTATAATTACACAGATAGAAATGTTGAAGCTGGAAAGAAATACACTTATACGGTAAGGATTTATGATGTTGATTTAAAGCGATATCTAACTTACTACGACACCAAAGGTATTTCCGCAGTCGCAAAATAACCAAAAATTACAAAAACACACCCAAAAGTTACATTTTGAGCAAATTTTATATTAAAAAGAATAAAATACAGATGAAGGTAAAACTTCGTCTGTATTTTTATTTTGTGGGTGATATTATGAAGTTTCTGGAAAATGAAAAGTGGAAATTAGAACCATTAGTAAAAAAAGTTTGTTTAGTTACAACTATATATTATTTCGCTATAATCGTTCTTGCTGGAGTAATCTGTCTTTCAATGCTTTTCTTGTCATTTGGTGGAGTCGGAGATGTTTTATTTTCAATTTTATGTTGGGTGCATATCTTCTTTTATTGGACTAAGGTGCTGTATATTCCGCCTATAATTATAACAATGTTTTTAATATCAGTTGCCTTTACAGAATTAGTAAAAAGAAAAAATCCAAGAGTATTTGTTCATCCGTTGGTGCTTTCTTCAATTGCATCATCTGTTGTAGGTACAGTGGTTATCACAAATCTGATAGAAAGAGCGTTTTAAATATAAATTTATAAGTGGTTTTGTTATTGAGGAGTATTATTATGAAATTTTTGAAAAGTGAAAAATGGAAGTTAGAAGAGGCAACAAGGTGTATATGTCTTTTAGTAAGTATATTTTATGGTTTCGCAATTTTTCTTGG
>SVPQ01000035.1 GCA_015065845.1 Oscillospiraceae bacterium | reverse complement strand
ATGATACAGCTCTTCGTGCAGAACTTCGTAAAGAAGGTGTTGAGTACACAGTTACTAAAAACACTATGATTGAACTCGCAGTTAAGGGTTCAGAACTCGAAGGTCTTACAGATTGTCTTAAAGGCACAACTGCAGTTGCAACATCTAAAGATGACTATGTAGCTGCTGCAAGAATTCTTGCAAAGTTTGCTTCAACTCACGAAAACTTTAACATTAAGAGTGGTTTCCTTGATAATGAAGTAATCAGCCTTGAAAAAATTGATAGCCTTGCAAAACTTCCATCAAGAGAAGTTCTTCTTGCTACTGTATGTAATGTATTTAATGCACCAATCGCATCATTTGCTCGTGCAGTTCAAGCTATCGTAGATAAAGGTGAAGCAGCAGCCGAATAATTGCTGTAAAATTAAAAAACAAATTAAATTTATTTAAAGAGCAAATTGCTCAAATTTAGGAGGAAAATAAAATGGCATCAGAAAAAATTACTGCTATTGTTGAAGAATTAAAAGTTCTTACAGTTCTTGAACTTTCAGAACTCGTAAAAGCTGTAGAAGAAGAATTTGGCGTATCTGCAGCAGCTGCAGTTGCAGTTGCAGCACCAGTTGAAGGTGGCGCAGCAGCAGCTGAAGAAAAAACAGAATTTGACATCGTTCTTACAGATGTTGGTGCAAACAAAATTGCTGTTATCAAAGTTGTTCGTGAAATCACAGGTCTTGGTCTTGCTGAAGCAAAAGCTAAGGTTGACGGTGCTCCTGCAACTCTTAAAGAAGCAGCTTCTAAAGAAGATGCTGAAGCAGCAAAAGCTAAGCTCGAAGAAGCTGGCGCAAAAGTTGAACTTAAATAATTTAACTTTAACAAAAAAACGCTCGGTAGAGAAATCTACCGAGTTTTTTTGTTAGTGTGCAAGTGGCAAGAATTAAAAAAAGTTTTACTTTTTTAAAAGTAAAACTTTTTTGAAAGCCATTCTTTAAACTTTTTATTTTTACTTGCGATAAGTGAAACTATAAAGAATATAAATGATGTAGCACCTATAGTTATGTTAATGCAATCGAAAACTATGCTATGTGGAA
The DNA here is from genome assembly GCA_015065845.1 of Oscillospiraceae bacterium. Taxonomy (GTDB): domain Bacteria; phylum Bacillota; class Clostridia; order Oscillospirales; family Acutalibacteraceae; genus DTU089. The sequence goes on along the minus strand of SVPQ01000035.1, from coordinate 11,069 downwards.
TAAAATGCATTATAATTTCTGCCAGAATTGCAAGTAGAGTAACATTACCGAATGTAGCCATAATACTATTGAATTTTGTTAGAATTCTTCTTAGAATAAAAGGCGAAACCAAAAGGTTCCACAAAATACATCCAGAAGAAACAACATAAGCTGACCAAGGTGTTTCCGGAGTCAATAAAATATTAAGTATTACAGAGAGTACACTCAGAAAAGCAAGTGTAGAAGAAAAAACTGCCAAGGTATGTTTTTTCTTTTGGTAATCAATAATTTCTTGTTGTGGCAAAGGTTCGAGCAATTTCTCGCTACTTGTGTCGTAGTTTGTTTCAAGTTCTACAGGAATACCCATATCATTGAGTTTTGTAAAAAATGCTCTTTCTATGTCAGTATCTTCGTAACAGTTAGCAATAGCAACCGTAAAAGTGTTTTTTACAGAAGAAAGACCAATTCTTCCGCCATTCAGAATCCCTGGAGGTGGCATTAAAATTGTGCTCTCAACAAATGGTAACATATCTTCCGGTAAATCTACTTTACCGAGATTTGTAAGAAGTGCAGTCGTGGTACATTCTGCCGTGATAGCGTAAGAAATACCTATTGCTAAATCTTTTATAACTAGCGGAATAATTCTCATTACAGGTGTTGACTCTAGTTTTATATTAGAAGCAAACATTGCGCCTAAAGTTTTTTTGTTGTTTATATATCTTAAATAAAGTGCAGTTTGTTTAAGGATTTCTTCAAAGGTATAATCACCAAGAGTCGGGTCAAATCTTACACTGTAACAAAGAGAAAAATTTCGGAGTGTTTGTGAATCAAATTGATTTCTTGCATTAACAGGAACCTGAATACTTATTTCATTTTGTTTTTTCTTTTCTCTTTTTTGAAAATCAATATAAATTTCTACAAGAACTGCGGTGAAAAATTCTGTAATAGTTACATTGTGTTTTTTACAGAGTTCTTTAATTTTATCTACGGGCATATACCCAATAGTAATATGAGGACAGAAAGCAGGTAGTTTTTTTCCTGTTTTGTGGTAAACATTAGGTTTGCTTCTGCTTGCTTTAGCACCTTTAGTGGCATTTTTTAAAAATGAATCTTCGAGTTCTTCTTCTTTAGGTTTTTCGGTAATATCAAACACCGAAAAACCATTTGAAATTTTGTGTCCTTTAAGTCTTAAATACTGTGCCGCTAATGTATTTAAGAAAATTTCGCAACCGTAACCATCGGTAAGAGCGTGAAATGTTTCTATAGTAAGACGGTTTTTTAAATAGAAAATTTTAAATAAAAAGTCGTTACTTTCTGTGTACCTGATTGGCACACACTGATGTTTTAAATCGTCTTTAACAATAACGGGAGTTTTGTCGTTGTGCTCAAAGTAATACCAGAAAATACCGCGTTTAATTTTAACGCACATAGACGGGAAGCGGGGGAGTATATCTTTTAGCGCTTTTTCTAAAACTACAGGGTCAATTTCTTCTGTGAGATTTATGGAATAGCGGATAACATTAGACCATTGTTTAGTATTTTGTGCAGGGAATACCTTAGCGGCATTGTCAAGCTTTAAAAAGTCTTTACCGAAATATAAATTTTTCTTTTCCAAAATCTCACCACCCTTTCGATTTGTGGTTTTAATTATACATAGATTATTTGTTTTGGTCAAGCTGCCACCCAAAATCTGTTTTGCAAATTCACCAAAAAATCAGTTTTGCGAAATGATATGGTTTGTTTTGAAATATTATTTATTCCTCGTCATCACTATCTTCAAATGAGAAGTCGTTCAATTCATTGAAGTCAAGAAATTCTGCTAATGTCATATTAAAGGCGATTGCAATTTTGTGAAGTGTTTTCGCTCTTGGATCTTTTGTTATACCTCTTACAATATTATCAAGAGTAGATTGATTTATACCACTCATTGTTGCAAGTTTATTTACAGTAATACCTCTTTGCTTACAGAGAGTTAAAATACGGTTTACATAAAGTTCTGAGTATTCCATAATTTGCACCTCAAAAATATCATTACCCATTTATGGGTTGATAATATGATAACGGCAAAACAATATAGAATTACCCGAAAACGGGTTGACTTTTATGATAAATGTATGTTAAAATGCACTTACCCGATTTCGGGTATTAACAATATCTTTCTTGAACGCTACACACACAAGGAATCGCATGATTTAATATGCTTATATAACAAAGGTAGTGAGCTCGAGAAAGGGCTCACCAGTTAATTCTGGTGGGCTTTATTAATAGAAGTATTTGTAATTGGTTACTTTTGGTTGCAGAACATGCCAACATTTTGAAAAATGGAATTTTATTGGTAAAAAACTGAGAAAACGATTTCATGGTGTGGCTAGTGTGGATAGTGTGGCTGGTTAAATAGCAGATAAAAAATACTCTATCATTTAAAGGTTGAGATAACAAACAACTAAAAATGATAGAGTAATTTAATTTTTATTATACTAGCCAACTAGCAACTAACAACTAGCCAACTTATTTTTTATCGCCTTTCTTTTCGTATCCAAAAGTAGAAGCGAAAAGGTCAATTTTAAACATTTTAATTACTGAACTGAAAAGTCTTGAACCTTGTACAGGCATAAGTCTGTTGAATCTGCCCATTGCGTTACCGTCAAATCCTACAACGATATATGATTTTTTCCTGAGAATACCTTTAAGAATTCTGTTTACTGCCTTGTGGCAAGGGGTAGAAACCATATTGATAAGGTCCATACCGTTTGTTTCGCCCTGATTTCTAAAGATATCTGTTTTTGTGAAGCCTGGGCAAACAAGACCTATGTATGCTTCGCCGCGGAGTTCTTCTCTCATAGCCTCTGTAAGTCCTTTAACTGCCGCTTTGCTTGCGGAATACATTGAAGTACCGCCAAGAGACATAAGTGCAGCAGATGAAGCAACATTTACAATTGCAGGTGTTTCGCTCTTCATAAGAAGCGGAAGCATAATTTTTGAAGAATAAGCCGCAGAATAGAAGTCAATATTGATTGATTCATCAATTTCTTCTTTGGTGTAGTTCATAAGTCTGTCAAAACGAGGGAGAACGCCAGCGTTGTTGATAAGAACATCAGGTTTTATATTATTTTCAACGAGCCAGTCGTGAAATTCCTGCCAGTTGTCATAGCTTGAAACATCAAAAAGCTTATAAGAAAATAATTTTGCATAATCGCCGAGTTCCTCAACGAAAGTGAGCATTTTTTTCTCGCTTCTTGCTACACCTATAACAGTACAGTTGTGCTCTTTCATAAGTCTTTCGGCAAGCATTTTGCCTATACCGCTTGAAGCACCTGTTATAATTACAGTTTTATTATCTATCCATTTTGCCATAATAGACACCCCTTAAAAAGTATTGTTAAAATTATATCATAGTTGTTGGGTTTTAGTCAATAGTTGTCAGGCATCAGGTTTAATTGAAAATTGAAAATGGAAAGTTGAAAATTTCGGAAGTCCTACGGACTTGATTATAATTAAATATCAATAAAAATAACTATAGTTTACTAACAATGAGCTGATTTTACAACTTATAATTCCGAATTACGCAATCCAGCTTCCTATTTCCTGTTTCCTGCTTCCTGTTCCCTAGTCCCTACGGCCCAGTCCACACAAAAACTTTTCTGAAAAAGGCACCAAAATTAGCAACATTGCTATTGACATAATTTATGAAAAATTTTATAATAGCATTGTTGCTAAAATTGAGGAGTTATAAAATGGCGAAAAGAAAAATTATTAACACAAAATTAGAAATACTACAATGTTCAATGGAGTTATTTTTAGAAAAGGGTTACACGGCTTCTTACGTTACTACTATAGCCCAAAAGCTCGGTATAAGTACTGGTAATTTAACCTTTTATTTCCCGACAAAAGAGCATTTATTAGCAGAGCTTGTAAAAGAGCTTTGTGTGTTTCAGTGGCAGATTATGGAGAAAGTAACAACCGATGGAAAAAGTTCTTTAATGGCGTATCTGCTTGAACTTGCAACTATTGCCTCGGTGTGTGATGAAAATTCTGTTGCGAAAGATTTTTACCTTTCAGCGTACACTCATTCGTTACCACTGAAAATTATTCGTGAAAGTGATACACACAAGACGAAAACAGTGTTTTCAGAGTATTGTAAGGGTTGGTCAGAAACCGATTTTATAATTGCAGAAAATATTGTTTCGGGTATTGAGTATTCTATGCTCGTCACAGAAGATACTGAAGAAATATCTTTAGAAAAACGAATTGAGAGTAGTCTTGATGTTATTATGAAAATATATGATGTACCATCTGATATAAGAAAGTCGTTACTACAAAATGTACTCAGTATGGATTACAGAGAAATAGGACGAAATATATTAAATGAGTTTTGCATATATGTTGATGAAAAGAACAAGGCTCAGTTAGAACAAATAGCAAAATAAATTTTAAAATACAGATTAAATCATAAAGGAGAAATTTTTATGAAAAGAACGTTATGTTTATTTTTAGCATTAATTTTTGCAGTCGGCATCTGCTTTAGTGCCCCTGTAACAATTACTGCTTCAGCGGCAGAGGCAGTTACAAGTGGTAATTGTGGTGCGAGTACAAATACTGGTGGCCAAAGTAGTGTTACTTGGGCTTATGATTCTGCCACAACTACCTTAACAATTTCAGGCACAGGTGCTATGGCTGGTTACACAAAGCTTTATACCCGCCCGTGGGATGGATTTAAGGCCGAAATTACTGCCGTTATAATAGAAGCTGGTGTTACTGTAATTGGTGAAAATGCTTTTAGAGGATTTAGCGCACTTCAATCAGTAACAATGGGCGATAAAGTAAAAACGATTAACGATGGGGCTTTTTATGGTTGTGAATCCCTTAAATCAGTAACATTCCCTGGTGTCAAGGTGAATGGAATTGGAGAGTACGCTTTTGGTGGATGCACTTCCCTTGAATCATTAACATTTGCAAATGGTGTATCTTCAATTGTGAAACACGCTTTTAACAATTGTAAATCACTTAAATCAATAACAGGACTCAACACTGTAACAACAATTGCCGAAGAGGCTTTTTATGGTTGTGAATCCCTTGAATCAGTGACATTTGGTAGTTCATTAAGAAGTATTGGACGCAATATTTTTTATGGATGCACATCTCTTGAATCAATAAATGTAAGTAATAATAGTAGATTTTCAAGTGTTGATGGTGTTCTTTTTAATGACGATAAAACCCAATTGGTTGCTTACCCTGCAGGTAAAGAGGATGAAAGCTATACTATCCCTGTGGGTGTATTAACAATTGGAGATAATGCTTTTACGACTTCTACGAATCTCGTTGAAGTAATAATTCCAGATAGTGTAACAACAATCGGAGAATTTGCTTTTGATGATTCTACAGCCCTTAAATCTGTAAGAATTCCTGACAGCGTAACAAAAATTGATTTTGGTGCTTTTGATGGTTGCACAGCTCTCACTACATTAACAATTCCTAATAGTGTAACAACAATCGGTCAAGCAGTTTTTTATAAATGTCCACTTCTTGAATCAGTAACGCTCCCTAAGGGTATGAAAACAATTGGTTATAATTTTTTTTATGAGTGTAAATCTCTTAAAACAGTAACAATGCCAGATAATGTAGCGTCAATTGAACGAAGTGCTTTTTATGCTTGTGAATCCCTTGAACAAATAACGTTCACTGATGGCGTAGCGACAATTGCAGAGAATGCTTTCGAGGCTTGCATTAAACTCGCTGATATAACCATCCCAGATAGTGTAACGTATATTGGTAGTAAGGCTTTTTATCATTGTAAAGCTCTTGAATCAGTAACAATTTTAGGTAGTGCAACAGAAATAGGTGATAATGCTTTTTTAGGAATTTCATCTACTGCAACAGTAAATGTGCCTTGCAGTTGGGATGAAAATCCTAAATACGAGACATTTAGGGACGGAGCGCTTAATATTGCACCGCATAGTAACTATGTGAATGGTAAGTGCAGCGCTTGTTTAAAAATTTGCTCACCACACATGACAACAGGTGAAAGCAATATCTGCACAGTTTGTGGGGCTGCAGGTGGTAATTGTGGTGCAAGTACAAATAATGGTGGCGAAAGTAGTGTTACTTGGACTTATGACACTAACACAAAAACTAAAACTTTAATGATTTCAGGCTCAGGTGATATGGCAGATTACAGTGAAGGTACTGAGCCATGGAGTGAATATAAAACTGAAATAACTAATATTGTTATTAGTGAAGGCATAACAACAATAGCAGAAGTCCTTTTGGGTGCTTCATATTCATCACTTGAATCAATAAATATAGATGCTGATAATACTAAATATTCAAGTGAAAAAGGTGTATTGTTTAATTCTGATAAAACGAAGTTAATTCGTTACCCATCAGGCAAAGCGGTGGAAAGTTATGCCATCCCAAGTACTGTAACAGTAATTGGTACTGCTGCTTTTAAGGGGTGCATTTCTCTTACAACAATAACAATCCCAGAAAGTATAGTAACAATTGAAGAATCTGCTTTTTTATCTGGGACAATTGTAATAGTTCCTTGTGATTGGGACGAAAATAATCCTTTATTTACTTTTGGTAATGACATAAAAGTTAAGATAGCCCCTCACGATTTTAAGAACAGCGTGTGTAATAACTGCAATTATGAATGTACACAACACGAATACGTTGATGGTAAATGTAAATATTGTAGTGTGCCTTGCACTCACGGAACAACAGAAGATAGGGCTAATTGTTCAGTGTGTGGTTGTGTTAAAGCAGGTGATTTTACTCTCTCTTTCACGAATGGGAGAAATGATAGATGTGAATACGATGATCAGACTGGTGTTCTTACTGTTAAGAACGGTGCAGAAGTTACAATTTCAAACACAGATCCGGATACTCCAACAACAAACACAATCTTTGTTGGATACGATGCTTCTGCAAATATTACTCTCGCGGGTGTAAATATTGATGTATCTGCAACACAAGATGCCTGTGCATTCAAGATAAGAGATGACAGTACTGGTAATGTCACAATTACCCTTGCTGATGGTACAACAAATATTCTTAAAAGTGGTGAAAACTGTGCAGGCTTACAAAAGAACTGTTCGGGTGACACCACAATAGGAAAACTTATAATTCAAGGCGAACAGTACAGCACAGGCTGTCTTACAGCACAAGGCGGTTATAGAGCAGCCGGAATCGGTGGTGGTGATAGCGAAGAAAGTTCTGAAATCACTATAACCGGAGGAACCGTAACAGCAACTGGCGGTATGTATGGAGCCGGAATCGGTGGTGGTTTTGATGAATCTGGTTCTAAAATCACCATAAGCGGAGGAACCGTAACAGCACAAGGCGGTAATTCTGGAGCTGGAATCGGTGGCGGTTATGATAAATCTGGTTCTGAAATCACCATAACCGGAGGAACCGTAACAGCACAAGGTGGTAGAGGTGGAGCCGGAATCGGTGGCGGTGATTATGGAGACGGTTCTGAAATCACTATAAGCGGAGGTTCTGTAAAGGCTGTTGCTGGTTCGGGTGCGAATAATATTGGAGGTGGCGAAAGAAAAGAATCTGTAATCCCTACCGATGGTTCTGGTAATAATGTATATCTGATGATAATAGAAAACGAGAATGTTGCCCCTATAAAAATTAATAATGAAGCTATTACACCGATAAAACATGGAACAGAGAACAGAGTATATGTATATCTTAAAGCCGATGATTATACCGTAAAGGTTGGTAATAATGAGCTTGATTACATATTTTTTGAAGCGATAAACAGAATAATAGTGAAAAATAGCTATGATTTGGATTTCACTATATCAGGTGGTAAGGTTGATGAAGATTACACAAGTTGTGAAGACTCTCTTTACATATTAAAAGACACCCCGCTTACAATCGCAAACAAACGAGGTGTTACAACAACCAACGATAAAATTGTTGTTGCTAAGGATGTTTCTGCAAATATCACTTTTGTGGGTGTAAATATTGATGTATCTGCAACACAAGATGCCTGTGCATTCAAGATAAGAGATGACAGTACTGGTAATGTCACAATTACCCTTGCTGATGGTACGGAAAATTACTTTAAAAGTGGTAAAAACTGTGCAGGTTTACAAAAGAATGGTATTGGTGACACAATAGGAAAACTTACAATTCAAGGCACAGGCTGCCTTACAGCACAAGGCGGTGATAGAGCAGCCGGAATCGGTGGTGGTGATTATGGAGCATGTTCTGAAATTATCATAACTGGAGGAACCGTAACAGCACAAGGTGGTTTTGATGGAGCTGGAATCGGTGGTGGTTATAGTGGAGAAGGTTCTAAAATCACCATAAGCGGAGGAACCGTAACAGCAGATGGTGGCAGTTCTGGAGCCGCCGGAATCGGTGGTGGTGATTATGGAGCATGTTCTGAAATTATCATAACTGGAGGAACCGTAACAGCACAAGGCGGTAATTCTGGAGCTGGAATCGGTGGCGGTTATGATAAATCTGGTTCTGAAATCACCATAACCGGAGGAACCGTAACAGCACAAGGCGGTGATAGAGCAGCCGGAATCGGTGGTGGTGATTATGGAGACGGTTCTGAAATCACTATAAGCGGAGGAACTATAACAGCAACTGGAGGTGAATCTGGAGCTGGAATCGGTGGCGGTTATAGTGGAGAAGGTTCTAAAATCACCATAAGCGGAGGTTCAGTAAAGGCTGTTGCTGGTTCGGGTGCGAATAATATTGGCGGTGGCGAAAGAAAAGAATCTGTAATACCTACCGATGGTTCTGGTAATAATGTATATCTCTTTGAACTTGCAGTTGATGGTACAAGTGAGGTTGCAATAAATAGTAATACAAATTATCCTAAAAAACATTTTACTGAAGATAAATTGTATGTATATCTTCCAGCGAAGACAGCACAATCCCCTAACGTAGTTGAAGTAGGCGGGAAGACAACAAAGCACACCTATGATACTACAGGTTCAAAGTGGCTCACAGTTGTTGATGTTCTCTCAGATGATATAGTATTTACCTATGATGGTGAGGAGCATAATATTCCTGAAAGCAGTTATTACACAATTTCTGGTGATAACCAGAAAAATGCAGGTAATTATACAGTAACGGTTGCGCTTAATGATAAAGAAAATACTGTATGGAGCAACAACACAACAGACGATAAGGAATGTAGCTTCACTATCAAAAAGGCTCAACCTACAGTAACAGCTCCCGAAGCGAAAACACTTACCTATACAGGCTCTGCAGAGGCTCTTGTAACAGAAGGTACAGTAGTAGGCGGAACACTTCAGTACAGCCTTAACGGAACAACTTACTCTACAGAAATTCCGTCAGGTATATACGCAGGCGAATATACTGTATGGTACAAGGTAATTGGTGACGGCAATCATAATAATACCGATCCTATATGTATTACTGTTAATATTGCAAAGGTAACACCTGTAATAACAGAGGTAGCTGGAACTGCAATTACTTATGGAAATACACTTAATGCTTCAACTCTTAGTGGTTCAGCACAGTATAGCACTACAGATAACACTGTAGTAGATGGTAGTTTTTCATGGAAAGACACAAATGTTAAACCTAGTGTTTCAGACAGTAACAATACAAGCTACACAGTAGTATTTACTCCGACTGATACAACTAATTATAATACAGCAGAAGCTACAATCACTTTAATTGTAAATAAAGCTGAGAATGCTCCGTATATGCCTGGTGATACCATGAGTGTTCCATATAGCAGTAAGACAGTTAGTGCGGTAACGTTGCCAACAGATTGGGTATGGCAGGATGCTGACAAAAATATAACTCTTGAGGTTGGAAAAACAACTAATGCTACAGCTATATATACAGGTGCAGATAAGGGTAACTACGAGAATGAAAGTGTAACGGTTGCAATTACACGTTCAAAATGTGAGCATTCTAAAACAGAGTTGAGAAATGCTAAGGCTGCAACCTGTACAGAAGGTGGCTACACAGGTGACACATATTGCCTTGTTTGTGAAACAACAATTAAAGTTGGTAGCGAAATAAAAGAAAAAGGTCACGATAAAGTAACACATTCTGCAAAATCTGCAACTTGTGAAACTATTGGCTGGTATGCATACGATACTTGCTCAAGATGTGACTATACAACATATAAAGAAATAGCAAAATTAGGTCACGATATTGTAATTGACAAAGCAGTAGAAGCAACCTGTACCAAAACAGGTCTTACAGAAGGCTCGCATTGTACCCGTTGTGATGATAAAACAGTAGCACAACAAGTAATTGCTGCAAAAGGCCACACAACAAGTGTAATAAACAAAAAAGATGCGACTTGTACAGTGGATGGTTACACAGGTGACACATATTGCTCAGTATGTAAAACTACTACTGTAAAAGGTAAAGCAATAGCTAAGTTAGGTCACTCATATAATGCGGGTGAAATAACAACAAAAGCAACTTGTGAAAAAGATGGTGTTAAAACATTTACATGTACAAGATGTAAGGCTACAAAAACAGAAACCATCAAAGCTACAGGACATAAAGAAGTAGCAATACCAGCAGTAGCACCAACATATACAACAGTTGGTAAGACTGAGGGTAAAAAGTGTTCTGTTTGTGGCACAATTACAGTAGCACAAAAAGATGTTGCAAAACTTACACTTGCAACTCCTGTAGTGACAGTTAAAAACAGTGCAACAGGTGTAAAAGTAACCTGGGGTGCAATAGACGGTGCAACAAGCTACAAAGTTTACCGTAAAACTTACAGCACAAAAACCAAGAAATACGGCAGTTGGAAAACTTGCGGAACTGTAACCACAACAAGTTATGTTGATACAAATGCTAAGAGCGGTACAAAGTATATTTATACTGTAAAAGCATTTAACGGCGATGTAAAGAGCGGTATCAAATCAAGTTCAAGCATATTATTCCTTGCACAACCAACAGTTAAAATTGCAAATGCAAGTACAGGTGTAAAGGTTAGCTGGAACAAGATTACAGGTGCAACAGGTTACAAAGTTTACCGCGCTGAATACAAAAATGGTAAATGGAGCAGTTGGAAAGGTATGAAAACAATTGACAAAGGTTCAACTGTTTCATATACAGACAAA
>SVPQ01000008.1 GCA_015065845.1 Oscillospiraceae bacterium | reverse complement strand
AAGTTATGTAAAATAGTAGAGGAAGTTAAATGTTCAATAACCTTAGTATTTATAAGGGTTTATAAAGATATGAAAGGATATGTAAAGAATGCTAAAAATCAACTTCGTATGTCACGGCAACATTTGCCGTAGCCCTATGGCAGAGTTTATATTTAAAGATATGTTAAAAAAACAGGGCAGAGAAAACGAATTTTCAGTTTGCTCTATGGCAACAAGCAGTGAAGAAATTTTTATGGGTGTAGGTAACCCTGTTTACCCACCTGCAAAGAAAATTTTAAATGAACACGGTATTTCCTGTGACGGTAAAAGGGCCACTCAGGTTAAAAAGAGTGACTACGAAAATTACGATTTATTCATTTGTATGGATAGTAATAATATAAGAAATATTTTAAGAATTTTCGGTTCTGACCCAGAGAACAAAGTAAAAAAACTTATGGATTATACCGACAGAAAAACTGATGTGGCAGACCCTTGGTACACAGGTAATTTCACAGTTACTTATAACGATATATGCGAAGGGTTAGAAGGATTTTTAAAAAGTTATAAAACAAAAACAGTTGATTGATATTTACCAATCAACTGCTTTTTATTTTATTTTCTCTTTCTGAAATAGAGTATAACTGAAATCACAGTAACACCAAAGGCAAAGCAGGTGCTTAGAATAAAACCATCAAAATTATAAGTATCAAGAAATTCTTTTAAAAAATTATTCATAGTTCTATGTTCTGCGATTGTAAGTGTTTCGTTATCAAAGGTTATATAGTTACCAAGTGTACACAAAGAATCTATATTAACCGCTTTTTCTTCGTTATAAATATTTTCAATAATAAATTTATCTAATTCTTTTTTCGTTTTAAAGTTATAATCAAAACTTTCATCTTCAATAAAATCTATAAACTGATAAGCACCATTTTCTTTTTGTATTGAAATAAAGTAAATGGTAGAGCCATTTACGGTTAAATTATCGTAGTCAACATAATCAAGTCTGTACAAAGGCTTTTCATTTACAAAAGCATTATAGATTTTATAATAATCATTCTCTGCTTCTTCAAGCGTTTCGTACTGGTAATCGACTGCATCTTTAAAACTGAAAATAGTTTCACTTTGAGTATTAAAGTACGCAACAACTGCACTGCCAAGAGCAAATGCTAAAATAATAGCTGTATCGACAATTACAGTTCTTTTTATGAATTTCTTTCTTCGGGCAATATCTTTTTCGTTTTTCACGATTTTAATATTTTCTTTTTTTAATTGCTTTTTATAGAATGGGTAGCAAATAGCAGTAGCAAACGCTACAGATAAAGGCAATAACCAGAATGCCATATAATCGAAACCAGTTATAATTAAAGTTAAACCGATTAGCGAAATAATAGGGAAGAAGATTATAAGAGAAATATATTTTATAGATATTTGCTTCACTTCTTTTAAAACTTCTTCATCTATAAAATCTTGTGTATATAAGTTCGATTTAAGATTGTTATTTGCAATAACCATAATTATTACAGCAGCGGCAATTAATGCAATTGTTAAAATTATAGGAACGAAAATAAAGTCCCAACTGAAAATCATACCAACAAAATAGGGGAGAATAGCACCAATAACAGAAAGTGTAATAGCAATTATTGATTTGTTTTTGTATTGAGTCAATGCTTTTTCTACTAAATATTTTACTCTTTTACCCGTGTTTTCTTTCTGTTCTTTTTGAGTTTCTTGTTCACTGGTTGTTTTCTGAATTCTTTCACCTTTTAAAATTTCATCTACAGTAACAGAATAAAGCTCTGCAATTACAGGTAACATCATAATTTCAGGGCACCCGTCATCACATTCCCATTTGCTTACTGTTTTATTAGATACATTTAATTTGTCGGCAACCTCCTGTTGAGTGTAGCCATTGGCTTTTCTTAATGCGGCAAGAAAAGAGCCCATTGTCTTTTTTTCCATAAATACTCTTTCTCCTTTTTAGGAATTGCAGATTTCAGCGCTTATCTGTAATTCAATTCTCCTATAAATAGACACAAAATGCAACTCATTTAAAGTGGAATTTGTCCACTAATCGTGGAACTATATCACTATGACGATAATTTTAATAAAAATTCGACAATGTGTCAATAGAATTTAATTTGTTTTTATTGACAGTTAAATTTGCTTTATATATAATAAAATTATCAGGTTAATAGATTATTATTTCAGATAAAACCATCTGAATGATAATATAAATTTTTATTTTGGGGTGTTTTAAAATGTACAAAATCAGCAATTTTACAAACAATGATGATGTAACTATCATTGCAGAAAAAGGACCTTTTCAGGTTATTCAGTATAAGAGAGATTTGAGTGTTTCTCCATCAACTGCAATGACTGCTTATTTCTGTGATGAAATGAACATCAGAAAAAGACAGGTTATTTGTGATCTTTCAAAATCAAATGGTATTACTTGTCAGGCTGGTGCAATGCAGTGGACTGTTGGTAATGTTAACGCAACAACAGGTGTTAAAGGTGCAGGGGATTTTCTCGGTAAACTTGTTAAAGGTAAAGTAACAGGCGAAAGTGCTATTAAGCCTGAATATGTGGGTGATGGTACTTTAGTTTTAGAACCTACATACAGACATATAGTTTTACTTGATACAACTGAATGGAATGGAAAAGTTGTTCTTGATGATGGTTTGTTTTTAGCGTGTGATGCTTCAATAAAACAAAAATTAGTTGCTCGTTCTAATGTTTCATCTGCAGTTCTCGGCGGTGAGGGTTTATTTAACTTAGCACTTCAGGGTAATGGTATTGCAGTTCTCGAATGTCGTTGCCCACAAGAAGAACTTATTGAAATTACATTAGAAAATGATGTGCTTAAAGTAGATGGTAGCTTTGCAATAGCGTGGAGTGATTCATTAGATTTTACAGTTGAACGCTCTGGTAAAACTCTTATAGGTTCTGCGGCTTCAGGTGAAGGATTTGTTAATGTTTACCGCGGCACAGGTAAGGTGCTTCTTGCTCCTGTTGACAGTACAATCGGCGGTTTCCCTGTGTCAAGCACAGCACCGTCAGCTCCAGCTTCTGCAGGTTCAAAAACTGCAGGTGCTTTAGGTTCACTTTTAGGTGGCATAGCAGACGCACTTGATTGATAAATAATAAATATTATTTTCACCCACAAAGTTTTTGCTTTGTGGGTGAAGTTTTTATAGTCTCTCTTCATCTTTCTTTCGTTGTTTATTTGAATTTATAAAAAACGGAATACCAAAACCGAGACCGCCACCTAAGAGAAGACCGCCCGAAAGGAATAACCACCATAACGGGTTTTTCTTTTCTTTTTCTTCTTGCTTTTCGGCTTTTATAACCTTTTTTTCGATTTTAGTTTCAACTTCTTTTTTCAGTTCAAACTTTTCACCGAAAGAATCTTCGTAAGTAATAATAATTGTGCCTGTAGTTTTGCCGATTAATTCAGAGTCAACTCTTAAATTAGCACTTGCAGTTGCACTTTCCTGTGGAGCAATTTCACCTACAAAGCTACTGCCACCTGAGTCAAGACCGTCAATTTTAAAATCAACCTTGCAGTTATAAAGAGGAGCTTTACCGGTATTCATAAGATTTATGTTTAATGTAACAGTATCTTCCTGAACAACCTTTACAGGTAACTTTGCACCGTCAAAATCTAAAAGTGCAGGTTGCCTTACTTCAATTCTTAAAGTATCATCTGCATTGTAGCCTGAGCCATTCTGGTCTTCGTACTCGCAACTGAAACTGAGTTTATGTTCACCAATAGTAGCAGTGTGTACTGCTTTTAATTCAACTGACCAGGTGTAATATTTATTAGCACCAATTGAGTCAACATACTTTGTACCCATTCCCGTTGGTCTTATTTCGTCAGTATCATCTGAAACAGAAAGTTTTATATTACTTACTCGCTTTTTAGAATGCATATTCTTTAAGGTTATAGTAAGTATTTTTGTTTCTTCAGGACTTATAAATCCATCTTCTATTTCGTAACTTACTACCATAAGACGAGGTTGAGAGTTATCTTCTGTAACTTCTTCTACCTCTTCTTTTTCAACTTCTGAGGCAGCCTTTTTAGTGGTTGGCTCAGTTTTCAAGGTAGGTTCAGTTTTCTGGGTAGTCGGTTCTGTTGAACTTTCGGTAGTTGCAGGAACTGTGTTTTCTGTAGTTGCTGTAGTAGTGATTTCTACCGCTTCAGTTATTAATAATGTGTCATCTGCAGCAAAGCAGGGGAGCACGAGAAGTGAAAGGCACACTAAAAATATTAAAATTCGTTTCATTTTTTACAACTCCCTTATGTTTTCAACTATGCTGTTTTTTGTTTCTTTTTTAATTTTAAACCAGAGATTTAAAGAGCAGAAAACAAAAACAATTAAACCAATTATAATTGTTAACCAAGGACTGAATATCATATAAAAGTCGTTGTCGTTTGATTTGACAATTAAATAATAAGTGATATAAGAAATTAAAAACCCTCCAAAACCTAAAACATAACCCCATTTAAACATTGAAAGCAATTGTTTTATATAGCAAGAAAAGATTACTTTGTTATCAGCACCAACAGCACGAAGCGTTCCAATTTTCTTTTTGTCATTTCTTATATTGGTAGTTAATGTGTTGTTAATAATGCTAGAACAAATTGTAAAAATAAGAATTACTATAGCAAGAACAATGAAAGTAAGGTTAGTGTACATTTCTTTTTGTTCTTTGTTAAAAGCATAATATGAAATGTAATTTGAGTCATAAACAGATTTTTCAATCGCTTCAAGAGTTTTAGTGATGTCTTCATCAATCTCATCAGTGCAAGGTCTGTTAAGATTAAAGAGTAAATCTTTATATCGTATGTTTTTTGCAAAATTATTTAAACCATCAATAGTTGTGATAGCATAAATTTGGGGGAAAGTATGCAAAAAAAGATCATCATCTGTGAAAAACTCTGCTATTGCACCTATTTTTACATTTTTTCTCGTTTCACTGACTTTTTCGTCGTAGGTGAAATTATGCATATCAGCTTCACTTTCAGTTGTTAAAACACTTATGCCTATTGTGTCACCCGCTTTTAAAGTGCGCTTTTCTGAAATTATGTAATCACTTTCCATATATTCAACAGGTGTTTCAAAAACATTAAAACCAGCATTAGAGTAATCTTCCCATTCGTCAATATAACTTATATACAAATAAGCGTTTTCAGGTGCTAACAATATTATTTCTTCACCGCTATTGAGTTTATCGATATCGATTTTTCCGTCACAAACTCGTTTTTCATATTTTTTTAAATAATCTTCATCTAATGCAATTATTTTGCTATGAAAAAATTCACCGTAATTGGCACCGCGTTTTATTTCTTTGGAATAATCATTTAACTCGTTGAAAAAAGTACGATTTTTTAAATTCGTTTCTAACGAATCAAGTGTAGAAAAGTTATCCTCATACATATCACAGTTATATGTTTTTAAGTAGTCAGTCATTTCATCAACGATAATGTTAGCATACACTTCTTTCGTTCCATAAGCGGTACCTATATACTCTTTTTGCAAAACCTCATTTTTTTGATTTTCAGTAAAACCGGTATTGTTATCGAGCGGATTTATACCATCGTAAATTCTATCGCCTGTTAGTCTTAAAGTATAATCATACGCACTTCCATAAGTGTAACTTTTTTCGTACGCTAAATATGAAAAAAGGTAACAAGAAAATATAATGCTTATAACTAAAAAGATGCTGACAAATATCTGCTTACCTTTAGAAATGGCAATATTTCTTTTAGCGATAAGGTCAGAGGCTATAAAGTTTTTCTTTGTTTTTATTTTAGAGTTTTTGATTTTTCTGGTTGTGTCAATCTTTCTTATTGCCTGCATTGGCGAAATTTTACTTGCACTTACAAGAGGAATAAGTGAAGCAAAAATAATACAGATAAAACTGAAAACTCCACAACATAAAAGAACCCAGATATTTGGTTTGAAAATAGCATCTTTATCAACAAACGGAAGAATGATTTTTACTAATAAAAATGAAATAAAAAGACTTATTGGTGTGCAAATTAAACTTAAAATTATTGTTTCTCTGCCAAAGAGTTTTATGATTTGTTTTTTTGTTGCACCAACTGCACGGTACATACCAATTTGTTTTTTTCGCTCTTTTAAATTAGTTGTAAAAGCATTTACTATTCCGACAGCAGAAGCAAATAAAAGTGTAACAATAACAATAAAAATATAAATTAAATTTGTCAGAAAGCCTTGCATATCCGGTAACACATAATATGAGTTAGTAAGTGTTTCAAGAGATGGTGTTTCATCACTTGAAAATGTATAGCAAACATCTATACATTTAGTGTAAATACGATTATCTGTTGCAAAAAAATCGAAAATGATTTTAGTATCAACTTCTGGGTTGAAAGTATAATAACCTATAAGAGCCTCTTTACCACCGGCTTCTATTATTTCAGATTTATGAACGAAAGCCGCAGGGAAAAGTGTGTCTGATGAATAACCTGAAATATCACTCAATAAGTTTTCACGCTTGTTTGCTAAAATACCACATAATGTGTAATTTTTTTCAATAGCTTTATCAAGTGTTTTTTCAGAGTTTTGCGGTGCAAGTTTTAAAGTGATTGTGTCACCGATTTTTGCATTTAAATTAAGTCGCATTAATGCAGATTGTTCAATTGCAATTTCACCTGTTTTTTGTGGATAACTACCCTCAATAATAACAGGATTTGCAAGAGGTATAGCTTCGTTTTCTAAATATGCAACAGAAGTACCGTCAATTTTATTTTCTTCTTCCACATAAGCGAAACCTAAAATATGACCATAACCTATTTTGTTAATAAAGTCTTTTTCTATTGCGTCGTTTAATATTTCTTTGTCAGCATTAATCATAATGCAGTCTTGCTTACCAAGATTAAGATGCGATTTTTCAATAATAGAAGAACAGGCACTAAAAGCAAAATAAATTATACTTGAAGAAAAAATTGTTGAAAGTATAATAGCAATTATCATTAAAATATATTGCTTCTTACGGTTTTTTAAATTGCTAAAAGCAAGGGAATTATATGTTAACTTTTTCTTTTTCATAGTTTCACCATCTTCCTGCAAGGAATAAATTATCAATTTCGTGTGCCGTCAGGCACATATCGCACCGAAGGTATATCGCATCGTCAGATATATCGCAAATCCGTCAGGATTTATATCGCTGTGGCTTCGCCACCTTACAACTCCCTTATATTTTCTACGATGCTATGCTTCATTTCTTTTTTTACTTTTAAATAAATGTTAAGAACACAGAAAACAACTAACAAAATAATTCCTATAAGTGTCTGCCAGATTGTTATAATATAATCATCCTGTGTTTGACCATAACTTAAAATAATTAGTGTATATATAGCGTGAAATAAACCGTATGCACCAGCACCGGCAAGTGTACCAATACCTAAAACTGAAAGCACCTGACGGATGTAAGAAGATGAAATTTCTTTACTGGAAGCACCAACAGCGCGTAGTGTGCCAATTTCTTTTTTACTTTCTCTTATTCTTGCAGTAAGTGCATTGTTAATCATACTGCCACACATTGTAAAGAGTAAAATTACAACAGCAGTGATTATTATATACATTGTTTTCACTGTGATTGCGTTATCTTTTTCAATTTCATATAATGACTCAATATATGGATTTTGATCTGCAAAAATTCTGTCAAAAAGATTTGTTATTTCTTCATTTATTTCTTCGGTGCAATTTGTTTTAAGTGTTACTTCAATTTGTCTATAAGGTACTTTTTTTGTAAAAGTATCTAAACCGTCAATAGTTGTTAACACACAAGGTGCACAGTACCCGTTAAATAACTGTTCAATTATGCCTGAATACTCATAAATAATTGCACCAATTGTAACCTCTTTTTCTATTTTTTCGTGGTCAAATGGCTCACTGCTTATTTCGGGTTCAGCAC
This sequence comes from Oscillospiraceae bacterium, assembly GCA_015065845.1. Taxonomy (GTDB): domain Bacteria; phylum Bacillota; class Clostridia; order Oscillospirales; family Acutalibacteraceae; genus DTU089. The sequence continues at coordinate 65,724 of SVPQ01000008.1, read as the reverse complement.
CTTCTTCTGCATAAGTTATAGGGCGTTTTCCATCGTTTGACATTATCCAACCTAATTTTATTTTTTGACCAACCTTGAATTCGTCTGTTAATTCTGCAGTTTTTAATATAGTTATTTCTTCATCAGAAAGGTCAGAAGGTTTTGAGTCAATATAAAGGTCTGAATAATTCAATTCTTCGTTGTCTTCATAAATGTAGTAATGCGTGCTGAGTTCTAATGTTTTAGGTAAAACAAGAATTACTTCTTCACCCGAGTTTAATTTATCTATGTTTATTTTCCCCTTTAAAACAGTTTCACTTGAATTTCTGAAAGTATCTTCTGGTAATGCTAAAAAATCCAACGGAAGAATAGGCGAAGTAATATTTGCTTTTTCAATAACCGCGGTGTTTTCTATAGGTATTTCCCGATATTTCTCATAGTTTTCTTTGGTTATTTCTATACCATCAAAAGTTTCAGTATAAACACCGGTAGCATAATTACAAAGTTCTAAGTAATCTGTAAGTTCCTCTACTTCAATATATCCGTTAGTTTTTTTTTCGCCTTTAATACTTTCTACATAATTATTGGAGAGTATTTCCTGAACATCATTTTCAGAAATTCCAGAACGAAACCAGTCATAATTAGCAATTGGTTTCGTTTCATAGGCTGTATCATCTCTGATTTGATAATCTGCATTAAGAGATCTGTTTTGTTTTTCTATTCCTCCCGCTAAAGAAAAACCAAACAGTGAACCGAAAACTGCAATAGCAAGAATTATACTAGTAAAAACCTGTTTGCTCTTATAAAGCTTAATATTTCTTGATGCTAAAAGTTTTGATGTGTTAAATTCTTTTTGAGTTTTAATCTTTTTAGTTCTTATTTTTCTGTTGAGTGAAATGTTTCTTATAGCCTGCATTGGTGTGATTCTTGAAGCGGAAAATAGTGGGATAAATGAAGAAAGTGTAACAATTAAAATACTGATTATTGCACTTAAAGGTAACACCCACCAGCTTGGCTTGAAAACAAAGTTTTCACCAAATGTGCTGACACTTAAAGCAACTGCACCAATAGAAATAAGAATACTTACTGGTGTACATATAAGGCATAAAATAAATGTTTCTTTACCATAAACATTTATAATCTGGCGTCTTGTAGCCCCAACACTTCTTAAAAGACCTATTTGCCTTTTTCGTTCCTTTAAATTTGTTGAAAACGCATTGACAATACCAATGTTAGAAGCAACTGCCAATACTGCAACAAATACAAGAATAAGTAAATAAGGTGCATTCATACCAAAGGTATCTGCAACAGTGTACATAATTTCATAACCGCCCGTAACATACCAGCTTAACCCATCATTAGCACCGTAATAACTTCTTCTCAAAGTTCTTGTTAATTCAACATATTCGCCTATAAACCCATCTATAAATCTATCGTCAGAATTAGAAATGAAAAGATGTAACGCTTCTTTGCCACCAATTTCTATTTCGGTGTTATCCATAACAAATGCCGCAGGAATGCGAATATCTGTTACCCAACTTTGTTTTTCTATGTTTGAGCGTTTATCATTTAAAATACCAACAAGAATGTATTCTTTTTTTATCGGCTTTTCTTTTGGTTGGTCTGCATCCTGAACATAAAAATCAAAAGTGATTTTATCATTTAATTTGTAGTCGATACCAAGCCTTGTTAAAGCACTTTTTTCGATTGCAATTTCGTTTTCTTTTTCAGGCATTCTGCCTTCAATAAGACTCTGGAAATAAAGGTCTTTTGCTTCTTTTTCTAACCATGCAACATCGGCACCTGTGCTGGGTTCATCACCTACGGCAGCAATTTTTCCTAAAATATGTGCATATCCGTGAGTTGTTACATTAGAATTTAAAAATTCCTCTGTTTCTTCATTTCTTATAGTGTTAATAATAATGTGTGACTGCTTACCATAAAGAAAATTATGCGTTTCTAAAGCAGAACTTATAGCGCTTGAAACAAAGAATGTAAAACTTGAGGAAAGCGTCATTGAAAGAATTATACCAATAATAAGAAGTGTGTATTGCTTCTTACGGTTTTTTAAGTTCCCTAATGCAAGGGAGTTATAAGTAAGTTTTTTCTTTTTCATAATTACTCACCTTGACTTATTCACCTTGAACGGATGTGTTTTTACTATCTTTAATTACTGCACCGTCTTCAATGGTAATAACTCTGTCTGCTTGTTCTGCAACATTTAAGTCGTGAGTTACAAGAATGAGCGTTACGCCTAATTCTTTACTTACATATTTAAGGAGTGAAAGCACCTCTCTACCACTTTTACCGTCAAGGTTACCAGTTGGCTCATCAGCAAAAAGAATAGTTGGTTTGTTTGCAAGTGCTCGTGCTATTGCAATTCTTTGTTGCTGACCACCAGAAAGGGCAGAGGGGAGGTGACTTAGTCTGTCTTCAATGCCTAAAATATCTATTATCTTTTTAAGGTATTCTTCGTCTGGCTTTTTCTTGTCGAGCATAATAGGTAAAAGAATGTTTTCGTAACCTGTTAATTCTTCAACTAAGTTGTAAGCCTGAAAAACAAAGCCGAAGCGTCTTCTTCTTAAAATAGAAAGCTGATTGTCGTTGTAGCTTTTTAAGCTCTCGTTATTATAAATAACCTCGCCACTTGTAGCATTCTCAAGGCTACTTAAACAATGTAAAAATGTAGATTTACCTGAACCAGAAGGGCCGGTAATCGCAACAAATTCGCCTTTTTCAAAACTTACTGTAACATCATTTAAAGCGACTACTACATTTTCACCGCTTAAATATTCCTTTGTTAAATTTTTACATTCAATAATACTCATAAAAAATTCTCCTTTTGGGCGTACCCCTTTATTGTGATTATATTATAAAACACTAACATTAAATTTAAGTGACTTTAATCTTACATTTTCGTAAGATTAAAGCCACTTATTATTTTTACTTAGTATGTAATATACCCATCTAAATGCGGAAAGCACATTATAATATTAAGACCTTTTTCTGTGTTCTCGGCGCTTATAGTTCCGTGGTGCTTTTCAACTATTGCCTTTGTAATTGCAAGACCTATGCCTGCACTTTGTGGTTTAGCATTTTTGGTTCTGTGAAAGCGGTTGAATATTTTGGAAATCTCCTGCGTTTCAACTCCACCGCCATTGTCAGAAACAGTTACAATAGTTGATTGTTCGCTGTCTTCAATTATAACATCAATTTTTCCATTATCGGCGGTATGCTCACACGCATTTTTTATTACGTTACCAATTGCTTCAAAAAGCCACGATTTATCACAACGCATTTTACTGCTACCTGTAACAGTAAATTCTTTTTCTTTAAAAATTGGCTTAAAGTCAGTTATAATGCTACTCACAATTTCTTGTACCTCACACATATTAAAATCCATTGTGTAAGCATCAGTTTTAATCTTTTCAAGGTGCAAGAGTTTTCTGATAAGTTCTTCCATTTTCTCAATGAGTTGCAACTCTTTTTCTGTGTGGTCTGTTGGATTCAATTTGTTATCCATTTCAATATACAATTTTAAACCTGCAATAGGGGTTTTGAACTGGTGAGAAATATCTGCAATAAAATCTGAATTTCTTTGTGTTTCTGCTTTAGTATTATGCTTTTGTAATTCTAATGCATTCTCTAAATCACAAACTGCATTTTGTAAAGTAGAGAAATTATTATCGGCGGTACTGAATTTTGTTAAATCACCATTTTCTAAATACTTTTCTATACTCTCAGTCAAAGTATTTATTTGCTTTTTAGTTTTTATTGATTTTATTATGAATACTGAAATCAGAACACATAACAATGCTACAATTAAGATTAAAATAATTTCTAAAGTTGTCATTTTAATTCTCCCATCTGTAGCCGATACCACGAACTGTTTTAATATGCTCTGCGCCAATTTTTTCACGAAGTCTGCTTATATGAACTGAGAGTGTGTTGTCATCAATAAACGCTCCGTCACTGTCCCATATATTTTCTAAAAGCACACTTCTTGTAACTATAACACCATTGTTACGGACAAGTGTAGAAAGAATCTGAAATTCAATAGGCGTTACAAAAACAGTCTGACCTTTACATTTTACAGTCATATTGCTTATATCTATTGTAATGTCACTTGAATTAAGAATTGTGTTATTACTTCGTCTTAAAATTGCTCTTATTCTTGAAAGCAACTCGAGTAATTTAAATGGCTTAGTAACATAATCGTCTGCACCAGAGTCAAGTCCACGGACAATCTGGACTTCATCATCACAAGCAGTTAAGAAAAGAATTGGCACATTCTTATTAAGTGACCTGAAAAGTGTGCAAAGGTCAAACCCATTGCCATCAGGGAGCATAACATCTAAAATTAAAAGGTCAGGGTTTTCTTTTACAAACTCTGCTTTTGCAGTTTTACAATCCTCTGCAGTGAATACAGAATACCCCTCTTTTTTTAATGCTTCCTTTATTCCGTCACGAAGAAATATATCGTCTTCAACCAAAAGTATTTTTGCTGACATTACATTACCACCTTTACTTACTCTAAATGATACCATAGAGAAGATACAAAATCAAATTAAGATTTCGTAAGATTAAGTTTTCACCCGCAAAGTGTTTTGGCACTTTGCGGGTGAAAATTATTTTATTCTAAAACATTCTTCGCTTCTCTGCTATCATCACATATAGCAATGTAAGTTCTGCCTGTGTTGAGTTTTAACTCTTCGCCTTCGCTGTCTAAGAGTTTTAACATATCGGTACTGTCGCCCTTTTCCCATTTTATTGATTCATAAGAACCATTAGAAATATAAGTACCGTGACCTTCGCTTAAATCAAAGTCAACTCTGTTTTTGGTGTCACCTGCAATTGCAGAAATATTGGTGTAAAGAATTACAATGTTCTGGAAGTTCTGTTGTGTTCCGTCACTGCTCATAAACGGATTACCATTGAGTGAACTGTAATAAACATTTTCTTGTTTATCGTAATCTAAAGTGTAAGTGTAGCTACTTGAAAATGAAACTGTTGCACTAACACAAGAACCATCTTCTAAAACTCTGTTATCATCAGTATTAAAACTGAAAGCGTTGTCATAACCATCTTTGAGAGTTGTTCTGTATTCTTTATTTTCAATTGCTTTTAAAACCCATTCTTTAGTTGTGTATGCAGTGTGTTCAGAGTCAACATTTCTTGACCTGTCACGAGAGAAATAACTACCATCAATATAACCGTTGATATTATCAATATCGTGGTTTGCAAGTTGTGTTTTTGCATAAGTACTCTGACCGAAGTGTGTAAAGATTGCGTCATAACCCTCGGCTAAATCTAAAAAGTAGTGTCTTGTACTTCTTACAGGGCCTATTTTGTCAGGGAGTCTTGAACTGTCTGCATACATTAAAATCATTCTTGTAATGCCGCCCTCAGCAACCATTTCAAAAACGATATCTGATGAAGTAAGTCCCCATTGTGGTCTTGCCTGCGGGTGATTTTCAACAACTACCATAACCGGTCTGTTGCCTAAAAGTTCTTCGTCATAACCGCCCTCACCGGTTAATGGGTTTCTGTGAATAACAGGTGGTTCGGTTGTAATAATTGTTGTAGGTTCTGTTGTTGTGGTTGGTTCTTCTTTTTTGCCACCGCAACCTGTAAATGCAGTAACTGTTAAAATAATTGCGAATGTTAATGAAAGTACTTTCATTAAATTAGATTTTTTGAAATTTGCCATAAATTTTTTCTCTTCCCTTTGCTTTGTGTTTTGTTTTTAGAGCCAGAACTGTACAGTTTCAGAAAGGTAAGTGAACAGTCCCGGATTCATAGTATCTATTGTAACATCTGATACAGAAAATGCAAGTGCAAATGAGTAAAAAATACTCAAAAATGATGAACTGAATGTTAATTTATCCAAAAGACTTTTTTCGTTTTCGGTTTTTACATTTTCATAAAGTGCAAATATTATGAGTATAACCGCCCCGAAGAATATAAAACCAAAGTCACTTATATATCTTTGTAAAAGTCCACCTGCTTGTGAGTCGAAAAATACGAGTATAAAACCTGAAAGAATTAAAAGAATAGTGTAACTTAAAAGTTTCTTTTCTTTAAGAGTGTTTTTCGCTTTACCCAAGAGACCAATAAACCATAAAATTGGCGTGGATGTTATAAGCCCACCAAAACAATTTTCATAAATTGTTTTACCGACATAATTTGTTCTTATTGTCACTTTTTCTAAAAATGGAAATTCGGCAGAAAATACAGGTGGCTGGAACAAGTAAGTGAAAAAACCAAGACCTGTTCTTCCCATATTCATTCCGCGATTTGTAACATCATTTGTAGTAAGCTGGTAGTTTGAGCCGAAGTCAAAAGGTGAAGAAAATCTTATAAAATTATAATACATAAGACCCGCCGCAACCACTACATAAGGCGATAACAATAAAACAAGTTCAAGAATACCTTTTTTCGTTTTTATTTCTTTATCTGTTAAATATTTTTTGAAGAATAACGGAATAGCAAGGAAAGTTAAAAGTAACATCTGTGGTCTGCAACCTGCAACAAGTGCCATGCATAAAGAACCAATGAAAAATCTTAAATTACGATTTTTTTCATTGTAAAGTCCATAAATCCAGTTGTAAATTCCGAAAACTGAGAAAGTCATACCAGTAATAATAGGTATAGAGTAAAAGTCAGGTCGTTTTACTAAAAATATAAGTCCGCAGGAAATTACTGTTGTTATAAATATTAAAAGTACATCTCTTACGGTAAGATTTTTAAATTTCTTTTCTGCTATAAGTGTTATAAGTTTATAAACCCCGATTGTGAAAAGTATTGCGAATATTATTATTCCCACTGCGGTAGGGAATGGTGACGAGGTTATTACCCTGAATGGTAAGTACATTAAAATTAGTGGTACAACACCAAAATATACATAGTAATGACCGTTAAAGTAAGCAACATCCCAGCGGTATTTGTCACCGGTCTGTTCGGATTTTATTGCTCTTAATGTTGTATCATAAGGGTTAGAGAGTTCTTTTAACGAGTCGGGTACATCGTTATTATCAATATAAGTTTTACCGTCAAGTATAGCACACGCGAGTTCATCATACATATTATGATTCTGCATATTAAGTGGCACAAATTCGAGTCCGTTACTGGTAATATCAATTCCTAAAAACAAGGGATTTATTACCGCTAATATAGCAAATACACCACTTAAAACACAAATAAAGAATGTTGCTAAAACAGAATAAGTTTCTTTGTTGTCTTTTAATTTCATTTTGTTAAGTTCGGATTTACCCGAAAACAAATAAACAAAACCGCAAACTAAAATAACTATTAAAATTCTGAATATTGAAAAACTGAACGGTCTTTTTGTGTTGAGAGAAATACCATTTAAAGTAATAACATCTTTTTCACCTAAATCAAAAGAAACACTCATTCCTGAAACATTTCCGTAAGGGTGAATATTTATATAGTGGCTCTTTTTAACATCCCGTGAAATGTTTCTTTCAGGTGTTTCGTATGTTACAAGATTTCCATCATCACTTAATTTAATTGTTACAGTGATATTTTTTTCTGTGTTTATATCTGCAATGTCAAAATGAATATTTTTTATATTATCATCTATCTCGGGGAAGAAAAGTGTGTTATTTTCATAAGTTAAAACATATTTATTATTAAGTTCAAAATACTCAAGATAGTGGTTGAGTGGGATTTCTTCATTTTTAAAGTTGTTATAAAAATTTACATTGAAAACAGTTACTTCAAGACCAACTGCCAAAACTAAAAAACTTAAAAGAATTGCCGTTAGTTTTTTGTTGTCTTTAAAATTTTTATTTGCTTTTTTATAAATTAAAAGTGAGAGAAGTGAAAAAATCACAACACCAAAGAGCATAAGTATAATCATAGGTTACCCCTTAATATATTTAATATAGTATATTAAACCATAATTTTCTTTAAATGTAAACGATTACGAAAAAATGTAATATTTTTTTCATAAAAACCACTTTACACAGAACAAATGTTTTGTTATAATAACCACAAACAAATGTTTGGCAGGTGTAAGTGGTGGAGAAAGTTATATTGCATTGTGATTGCAATAATTTTTTTGCGTCTGTTGAAGCGAGTATGTTTCCAGAACTTAATAATTATGCATTTGCAGTTTGTGGAGACCCTGAGTACAGACACGGAATTATTTTAGCAAAAAACGAAAAGGCAAAAAAATACGGGGTAGAGACAGCGGAGCCTATATGGAAAGCAAAGGCTAAATGTAAAAATCTTGTGCTTGTTAAACCACATTATGAAAAGTATAGGGAGTATTCTAAAAAAATATTCGAAATTTACTGTCGTTATACAGATTTAGTAGAACCTTTTGGTATGGATGAATGTTGGCTTGATGTAACCGGTTCACAAAATCTTTTTGGCAGTGGTGAAAAAATAGCGAATGAATTAAGGGAAGTAATAAAAAAAGAAGTTGGGGTTACAATATCTGTGGGAGTATCTTTTAATAAAATCTTCGCAAAAATGGGGAGCGACTATAAAAAGCCTGACGCGGTAACGGTAATAACAAAAGAAAATTTTAAAGATTTGTTATATCCGTTACCTGCGGGCGAACTTTTTACTGTTGGCAGAAAAGCGGCGGTAAAATTAAAAAATGTCGGCATAAATACAATAGGCGATATTGCAGAAATTGGCGAAGGTATTTTAGAAAATCTTTTAGGAGTTCAGGGTAAAGTCATTTTTCAGTATGCAAATGGTTACGATTATAGCAAGGTTAATCATTTTCAGTACAGGGATGCTTATAAATCAATCGGTAACGGAATGACTTTTAAAACTGACCTTAAAACATGGGCAGATGTACGCACCTGTGTTTTCTTTCTTTCTGATAAAGTTTCGGCAAGACTGAGAAAACACGACGTGGCGTGTGCAGGGTTACAGGTGGGTATAAGAGATACTTCTTTAAAAACAATAATGCGGTCGTGCAGTCTTGAATCCCCGACAGATTTAGCGTACGATTTAGCAGAAACCGCATTAAAACTCATAGAAGAAAATGTGGATGTGGAAGAAAAACCTATAAGAGCATTAAGCATTACAGGCACAAAACTTCTTGATTCATATTCTGTGTTCAGTCAGGTTTCTTTTTTTGATATAGACGAACATCAGAAACACGAAAAAGAAGAACGACTTGAAGAAGCACGGGATAAAATACGAAAAAAATACGGACTTGACAAACTAAAAAGATGTTCACTTATCGATAATAATTTTGGTATATAGGTGATGATTACTTTGAAGTGCTCAATTACAGATTTGCGTTCAAAAGAAGTTATAAATGTAGATGACGGATGCAGACTCGGATGTGTGAGTGATGTTGAAATAGATACCTGCACAGGCTGTCTTGTGAGCATAATTGTCTTTTGTGGTCACGGCGTATGCGGATTTTTAGGTCGTGGCGAAGAAATTACTATTTGCTGGAAAGATATTATAGTAATAGGTGACGATACAATTTTAGTGCGTAAAGGCGGGAGAGGACTTTCTAATTAATTCGGAATGCGTAATGCGGAATTCGGAATTAAAGTATAGATAAAACTACATTCTTTCATTTGTGCCAGTAGTCAGGAATTAGGAAACAGGAACTAGGAATTAGATATCAGATAAAGAAAAATCATCCTATCATTTGTGCGGTGGTCAGTTGTTAGTAAGTCAGTTGTCAGTTTAGTTGCTAGTGTGGCTAGTATGGCTAGTTGGCTAGTTGCTAGTAAAGTAAATAAAAACCAAAATATTCTATCGTTTTCAGTTTACAATAAACTTTAAATGAAACAAAAAAATAACTCCCACAATCGTAGGGGCAGACCTGTGGTCGCCCGCGAGTAGTGGGAGTTATTTTTATGTTACAATAAACCATTCGAGTGCAATGCATTTTATAATCTATTTCCTATTTCCTGTTTCCTAGTTCCTAGTTCCTAATTCCTGACTACTGACCATTGGTACAAATGATAGAATGTAGTTTTTTATAGAATTATTAAATTTGCTTTATTACATCAGGTGATTACTCTGAAATCGAAAATCTCTTTTGTTGAAATATTAAGAGTGCGACAAATGTCAAAAACAACATCTAAAGAAACAGCACATTCAGCAGTTTCAATTCTGCTCATGTGAGTTCTGCTTATATTGACCTTTTCGGCTAATTCGTTTTGTGACAAACCTCTTGCTTTTCGATAATACGCAATGTTTAAGCCTAAAAGTTTATATTCATTTTTATTTTGCTCTTGCATTTAATCACCTCGTATATCTAAGAATAGTATAACTTACATTTTCTTATTTTACGACAACATTAAGAGTGTTAAAAGTAACTTGACAAGTTACAAAAGTTTTATTATAATTCAAATTAAAGTGTGGTTATGGCAATAGAGGAGATTATTTTTAATAATATTCTCTTCTGTTGTTCAGTAATTATGCTAGTTATAATTCAGGAGGAAGAAATATGAAAAAAGTTTTAAGTTTAATTTTAGCATTTGTTTTTGCTGTTGGAATATGTGCGTCTGCACCAATGACAATTGAGGCGAGTGCGGCAAGTGTTGATGATTTGACATTTGAACTTAATGAGGACTGTAAAAGTTATTCGGTAGTGGATTGCAATGAAAATGCCAGTGGAGAAATAGTTATTCCGGGTGAATACAACGGACTTCCCGTTACTGGTATTTCAGGAGTATATGAAGTTTCAGATGATCCGGAGGATATCCCAGTAGGTGAGGGAGCTTTTTATAATTGCGTTAATATTTCGTCAATAGTTATACCTGATAGTGTGTCATACATTAATTATGAGGCATTTGAAGGATGTAGTGGCTTGGAAGTTGTAACAGTTCCTGAAAGTATAGACGAAATAAATCCATCTATATTTTCTGATTGTTTTAAACTCAGTGAGATGAAGGTTAGCCAAAGCAATCAAAGATATTCAGTTGTTGATGGCGTTTTATTTAATTCGGAAAAAACTGAACTTGTTTTGTATCCGAAAGGTAAATCTAATGAAAGTTATCGAATACCGGACAGTGTGACGAGTATAGGTTATAGTGCATTTATATATTGTAAATCACTTGTGAATATAACAATACCTGATAGTGTTATAAGCATAGGTGATAATGCATTTTATTGTTGTTCATCCCTTACAAGTGTAACAATACCTGATAGTGTTACAAGTATAGGTGATGGTGCATTTTATGGTACTGTATTATATAAAAATATAAATAATTGGGATAATAATGTGCTTTATATAGGTAATCATCTGATAGTTGCCAACATTGAAATTTCAGGAGATTATATTATAAAACCAGGTACAAAAACAATAGCCGAAGATGCATTTCACTCCAGTAAAAATTTAGAATCAGTAGTAATACCTGATAGTGTTACAAGCATAGGTGATCGTGTTTTTTATTATTGCTCCTCACTTACAAGCGTAACAATACCTGATAGTGTTACAAGTATAGGTGTTGGTGCATTTTCTGATTGTTCATCCCTTACAAGTGTAACAATTCCCGGTAGTGTAAAAATTATTGGTGAATCTGCTTTTGAGGACTGTTATTTACTACAATCAATAATTATATGTGACGGTGTAAGTATTATTCAGGATGACGCGTTTTTAGGCGCGTATAATTTAAATGAAATAGTGGTACCTGAATCTGTAACAAGTATAGGTGAACATGCTTTAGGTTATAAATTTGAGTATGATGAATATGGTGAAGTCGAGGTTAAAGATTCGCAGTTTAAAATTTATGGTGTGAAAAATTCAGCGGCTGAAAACTATGCTATAAGTAATGGCTTTGATTTTAAAGAGGTGGATTTTGATAATTTAGATTCGTTTTTTACTTTTGAAGATTATGTTTCTGGCGAGTCTTATATGTTGACTGGTGGAGCTAAAAGTTTTTTCGTTGGAGATTTAACCATTCCTAGTGAATATAATGGTAAACCTGTAACTAGTATTGGAGAGAGTGCTTTTTCATATTGTACAGGTTTGACTTCGGTAACAATTCCTGATAGTGTAACAAGCATAGGAGACTATGCATTTGATGGTTGCGAAAATTTATCTTCAGTAATAATCCCTAATAGTATAGAAGATATTGGTGATAGTGCGTTTTATTGGACTGATTTAGATTCAATAACAATTCCCGGTAGTGTAGATTATATTGGTAGCCATGCATTTGAAGAATCAGGATTAACTACATTAAAAATTGAAGATGGGGTTTCTTATATAGGAGATAGAGCTTTTTATGATTGTCCGGGTATAGTTTCTGTAACAATTCCAGAAAGCGTAAATTATATCGGTGACGAGGTTTTTGGTTATTATTGCTATCTTGATGAAAACTATGAAGAAGTATATGCTAAAGTATCTGAATTGGAGATTAGTGGAGTAAAAGGTTCAGAAGCTGAATACTATGCAACAGAAAATGGGTTCACATTTATTGAACATATTCATGATTTCGAAAACAATTATTGCAAAGAGTGCAAAGGTAAATTATGGGAACATGAAATATTTGATGAAAAGTTAACAATGTTAGAAATATATGATTATAATGGTTATGACAAGAATGTCGTCATTCCTGAAAGTATTGATGGATATAAAGTTGTTTCTTTGGGTTCTAGTACATTTGCACATAATGAAATGGTAGAAACGGTTATGCTTCCAAAAACTATAAAAGAAGTAGGTGATTTTTCAGGAGAGAGCATTAAATCTATATATGTAGCTGAAGATAATGCATATTTCAAGAGTGTTGACGGTATGCTGTTTACTAAAGATATGAGTAGTTTATTGCAATGTCCAAAGGGTAGGAGTGAAGCGGTTGTCATACCTGAAGGAGTGCAGAGTATAGCTAGTGATGCTTTTGGTAATTGTAGAAGTTTGAACTCAATTACAATTCCAGATACTGTAACGAGCATAGGGGAGAGTGCTTTTTATGGCACTGCACTATATAACGACTCAAGCAAATGGGATAATGGAGTTTTATATATAAATAATCATTTAATTGATGTTAAAAATTCACTTTCGGGTGAGTATACAATTAAAAATGGAACTAAATGTATCGCAAATGTCGCTTTCGGTTATTCGGGGGTGACAAGTGTTACAATTCCAGATGGTGTGACGAGTATAGGTATCGGTGCTTTTGAGTGGTGCGGCTCACTTACGAATGTAACAATCCCTGAAAGTGTAACAAGTATAGGTGCCCGTGCTTTTTCCGATTGTCCGTTGCTTGTAAATGTTGTTTTACCAGAGTGTTTAACAAGTATAGAATATGCTACTTTTAAAAATTGTAGTTCTTTAACAAATATAGTAATACCAAATGGTGTAACAGAAATAGGTGAATGGGCTTTCGTGAATTGTTCATCAATAACAGATATAACAATTCCTGATGGCACAACGATTATAGATAACGAGGCTTTTTACGGTACATCTCTTAAAAGTATAACTATTCCAAGTAGTGTAACAGAGATTGGGTATTTTGCTTTTGGTTATCGTTGGATTAGTGAATCTTATGAAGCTGAAAAAGTAGAAGGATTCACAATCTACGGTGAAAAAGGAACAGCAGCAGAAACTTATGCAAACGAAAATGGTTTTACATTTATAGAAAAGGTTACACACACCCATAATCATACAAGTACAGTAACAAAACAACCAACTTGTACAGAATCAGGCACAAAAACATTTACTTGTTCTTGCGGTGATAGTTACACAGAAACAATCCCGGCAACAGGACACAAAGACGTAACAATAACCGGTAAAGCGGCAACTTGTACTGCTACAGGTCTTACGGATGGTAAGAAATGTTCTGTATGTGGCACGGTAACAAAAGCACAAGAAACTATTAAAGCTAAAGGTCACACAACAAGTGTAATAAACAAAAAAGACGCAACTTGCACAGCAGATGGTTACACAGGTGATACATATTGTTCAGTATGTAAAACAACAACTGCAAAAGGTAGTGTGATTAAAACTGTAGGTCACAAGTGGAACAGTGGTTCAGTTACAACAGAACCGACTTGCACAACACAAGGTGAAAAAACTTATGTTTGTACAGTATGTTATGATGCAAAGTCTGAACTTATTTCCGCAACAGGTCACAAAGAAACTGTTGTAGGTAAAAAAGATGCAACAGAAAATGAAGTAGGTTACACAGGAGATAAAGTTTGTTCTGTATGTAATAAAGTAATTGAAAAAGGTGAAGAAATACCAAAACTCAGTACTACACTTGCAACTCCAGTAGTAACAGTTAAAAACAGTGCAACCGGTGTAAAGGTTACCTGGAAAGCAATAGACGGTGCAGAAAGTTACAAAGTTTACCGCAAAACATACAGCACAAAAACTAAAAAATATGGTAGTTGGAAAACTTGTGGTACTGTAACTAAAACAAGTTATGTAGATGTAACTGCAAAGAGTGGTACAAAGTATATCTACACCGTAAAAGCATTTAACGGCGATACAAAAAGCGGTATTAAAAATTCTTCGAGCATTTTATTCCTAGCACAACCAACAGTAAAAATTGCAAACAATGCAAGTGGTGTAAAAGTTAGTTGGAATAAAATTACAGGTGCAACAGGTTACAAAGTTTACCGCGCTGAATACAAAAATGGTAAATGGACTGGTTGGAAGAGCGTAAAAACAATTACCAAAGGTTCAACTGTTTCATGGACAGATACAAAAGCTAAGAGCGGTGTGAAATATAAATACACAGTAAAAGCGGTAAACGGAAAAACTGCAAGTACCTATAAATCAAGTTCATCACTCCTTTATTTAGCACAACCAAAAACAACTGTTAAAGCAGTAAGTAATGGTGTAAAAGTAAGTTGGACACAAATCACAGGTGCAGCAAGCTACAAAATTTATAGAAGTGAATATAACACCAAGACTAAGAAATGGAGCAGTTGGAAAGGCATAAAAACTGCAAAATCTACTTCAAAATCTTACACCGACAAATCTGCAAAGAAAGGTGTAAAATACCGTTACACTGTTAAAGCGGTTAATGGTAAGGTTGCTAGTAGTTATAAAGCAAGCTCCAGCGTGAAACGCTGATGCTTGCTCAGGAATTAGGAACTAGGAATTAGGAACTAGGAATTAGGAAACAGGAAGCAGTAGTCAGTGAGTAAGTTGTCAGTTTAGTTGCTAGTATGGCTGGTTGGCTAGTGTGGCTAGTATGGCTAGTTGCTAGTTGCTAGTAAAGTAAATAAAAACCAAAATATTCTATCGTTTTCAGTTTACAATAAACTTTAAATGAAACAAAAAATTAACTCCCACAATCGTAGGGGCAGACCTTTGGTCGCCCGTAGTAGTGGGAGTTAGTTTTTTTATTAATAAAACCCAATCGAGTGTAATAAATTATGGTTAATAGTTTCGTTTCAAATGCATTCTATTAAACAACGCGTTGTCGCGGGAGAGCAAAGCTCATCCCCTACGAAGAAACAGTCTCATTCTATCATTTATAGTTTTTCGTAAACTAAAAATGAAAGACCGATTTTTTTACACGATATCTAGTTCCTAATTCCTGTTTCCTAATTCCTGACCACTGGTACAAATGATAGGATGTAGTTTTTGTTATTCAATAATAATTATAATCAAACGCGAAGCGTTTCCAAAATTCTGCATTTTGCACTTTGCATTCTGCATTACAAGAAACACCTCAGGCTTCTGCCGGAGGTGTTTCTTGCATTATCGCTTTTCTTAAAATAATTCTTGCGTCGTTGCTATCGTAAACGCCGTCTAAGTTTACATCAATGTAAAACATTCTGCTTTCATCTAATTCACCGAGTTTTGCGTGTGCTCTTAAAACAATTCTTGCATCTTCAGTTGTAACTTTGCCGTCACCGTTTACATCTCCGAATTTAACAGTTTGTTTCAAATCTATAAGATACGGGTCAACACCCGCTTCAGAAGCATAAATTACCGCAGAAGAACAGGTTGAATAGCAAGAAAAACTAAAACCCTGTGCGTGAGTAAATGTATTTAAGTCTCTCAAAGCAAAAGCATATCTTCCAACAGAAACAGTGTTTTTAGGAATTGTAACATTAAGAAGTAACGGACAGTTTTCAAATGCATAACCGCCAATTGTGAGAGTGCCACGCGGGAGGGTAAGACTTTCGAGTGCCTGATTATTTGAAAAAGCACTGCGACCAATTGATTTTACTGAATTCGGGAGTGAAAGTGAAGTGATGCTTATACAGTTGGCGAAAGCGTAGTCACCAATTGATTTCAAAGATGTTTTCGGGAATGTTATACTACTTAAAAGTTCACAGTCTGAAAATGCTCTTTCAGGAATTTCTGTAAGCGAATTACCACAGTTAAGTGTAGTGAGTTTTTCACAACCGAAAAAAGCAAGTTCGCCGATTGTTTCAATGTTATTAAGGTGAATGCTTTCAAGAGATTCGCAAAGATTAAAACAGTACGCACCTAAAGTTTTAACACCACTGCCGAGCGTTACAGACTTTAAGTTTTTGCAACTGTAAAAAGCATAATTACCAATAGATATAATGGAGTTTGGTATTTTGATTGTTTTTAAAGAAGATTTACCTTTAAAAACATTGTCACCTATAGCGGTAACGGTTTTACCATCAATAGTTTCAGGAATAGTAACAGTACTAAGGTGCAGATTATTGTAACCGGTAATTGTTACTGTGTTGTCACTATTTACTTCGTAATTGAAATTTTCATAAACTGCCGCAAAGCAAAGCGGGGCAGAAATTACAGTTATAACAACTGCAAGTAAAAGAGAAAGAAACTTTTTCATAATGAACTCCATTCAATTTATTCTGCACCTATTATACTACAAAATATCAGAAATGTATATTAAATTTTTAATAATTTTAAATAGATGCATAAAATTACATTTTTGTAAAAATCTATTGCAATTTTTATGAATATAGTGTATAATTCGTACACAACTAAAAAATATATAGTGAGGTTTTAAAGATGAAAAAGTTTTTAAAGATTACTTCAATTGTACTCGTTATTGCTTTAGTAGCAGTTTTCGCTGCTTGTGGCGCAAAAGACGATACAGACGCAGACGCTCCAAAAGATGTTGTTAAAGTAGTAAATATTGCACTTACTGAAGAAGATTATGCATTCGGTGTAAGCAAAGATGATGCTGAACTTCAGAAGGCAGTTAACGATTTCGTAAAAGAAATCAAAGAAGATGGTACACTCGAATCTATCATCAACAAATATTACGACAAAGGTGAACCAACACCTGTTTATTCAGCAAAAGAAGATGCTGCTAAAGACCAACTTATTGTTGCTACAAACGCTGCATTTGCTCCATTTGAATATTTAGATGGTGATGCATACTACGGTATTGATATGGAACTTATGAAACTCCTTGCTGACAAACTTGGTAAAGAACTTGTTATTAAAAATGTTGACTTCGATGCAGTTTGCTCAACAGTTGATAATGGTTACGCAGATATTGCAGCAGCAGGTCTTACAGTAAATGAAGACAGAACAAAATTCGTAACATTCTCAGAAGCATATTTTAAAGCTTCTCAGATGATTATAGCAAAAGCTGACGATACAACATTTGATGCTTGTAAAACAGCTGACGATGTAACTGCAATTCTTAACGGATTTGATGCATCAAAGAAATTCGGTGTTCAGACAGGTACTACAGGTCAGTACTATGTTGAGGGTGACGAAAGCTTTGGCTTTGATGGTTACAAAGTAACCTGCACAGGTTACAGCAACGGTGCTCTTGCAGTTCAGGACCTTATTAACGGTAATATTGATTATGTTGTTATAGATGAAGCTCCAGCTATGAAAATTGCTGAATCTTTTAATGCACAAAACTGATAACTGACATAATGAGTTAATGCCGAGAGGGTTAGTCCCTCTCGGCAAAATGTTAGTAAAAACAAACAGGTGGTAAAATTAAATGGGTAATTTTAGTGTGAAGTGGGAGTTCTTTGTAAAAACTCTTATTGAAAAAAATGGTTATGTGCAAGTTATAGAAGGACTTCGTAACACATTGATTATAGCAATTGTCGGTCTGGTTATAGGTATTATAATCGGTACACTTCTTGCTATTGTAAAAATTGTTCCACAAAACAATAAAATCGTAAAAGCGTTGAATAAAGTAGTAGATACTTATGTTGCATTTTTCCGCGGAACCCCGATGGTTGTTCAATTACTTTTAGGTTATTATGTTCTTTTCCCGCTTTTAGAAATAAGAATGTCATCACTCATGGTTTGTATTATAATTTTCGGACTTAACAGTGCGGCTTATGTTTCTGAAATAATGCGTTCAGGTCTTTTGTCTGTTGATTATGGTCAGACTGAGGCGGGCAGAGCGTTAGGCCTTAGTTACCCTGTTACTTTATGGAAAATTGTAGTACCACAAGCGGTAAAAAATATTTTGCCTACTTTAGGTAATGAGTTTATTACTCTTGTAAAAGAAACATCAATAGTAAGTTTTGTTGGTGCAGTTGATTTGTGTACCGCATTTAAAAATATAGGTAACAGTAACTATGAATATATGGTACCTTACTTAGTAATGGCAATTGTTTATATAGTACTTATTTTAATTATTACAATGTTTATTAAATTAATGGAAAAGAGGTTGAGAGCCGGTGACAAACGATAAAGCAATTATAAATGCAAAAAATATATATAAATATTTCGGTGATGTTAAGGTTCTCAATGGTATATCTTACGATATAGAAAAAGGCGAAAAAATAGTAGTTATAGGACCATCCGGTAGTGGTAAAAGTACTTTTTTGCGTTGCCTTAATCTTCTTGAGAAACCTACTTATGGTGAAGTATGGTTTGAGGGGAAACTTGTTACAGATGTTGACCCGTATTTACATACTGATGTTATTGAATTATCAGATACTTATAAAAAACTTTTTAATGATTATAAACAACAGAACCCATCAAAAAGTGATGATGAAATAAAAGAAGAACTTATTGCTAAGATAAAAAAAGAAGATTTACTCAACGAGAAAAAAGAGGGTAAAGAATATAAATCTCTTATGAAAAAAATTTACGAAGAGAATTATATAAATATAAACTTAGCAAGACAAAAAATGGGTATGGTTTTTCAGCAGTTTAATCTTTTTAATAATCTTACCATTATTGATAATATTACTTTAGCTCCAATTAAAGTTCTTAAAATGAGTAAGGAAGATGCAGAAAAAAGAGCAATAGAATTACTTGCAAGAATTGGTCTTCCTGATAAAGCGAATGCTTACCCTCAACAACTTTCTGGCGGTCAGAAACAAAGAATTGCTATTGTAAGAGCTCTTGCAATGAATCCCGATGTTATGCTTTTTGACGAACCTACATCTGCGCTTGACCCTGAAATGGTGGGCGAGGTGCTTGATGTTATGAAATCCCTTGCAGATGAGGGTATGACAATGGTCGTTGTAACTCACGAAATGGGCTTTGCAAAAGAAGTTGGTTCAAAAGTGTTGTTTATTGACGAAGGTATAATTCAGGAGGAGGGTACTCCCGAAGAAATATTCCAGAATCCGAAATGTGAAAGACTTAAAACATTCTTGAGTAAAGTGCTTATTTGATTTCAGGAATTAGGAATCAGGAAATAGGAAATAGGAACGAATAAAAAAATATGCATTCTATCATATTTAGTTTACGAAGAAACTTTAAATGATAGAATGCATTTTATTTTATAAAACCTAATTCCTAGTTCCTGGTTCCTGATTCCTGAATCTCATTCCGCTAACGGCATAAGCTGATTATTCTGGTTAGCATCGGGGTCTATATGTTCTTCACAATCGCAAACACATGTTATAATAGGGATACCACTTGGTTGCGGGGTTACTGTGAATGTATAAGTACCACCGGAAGGGCAACAGACAATGTTAGGATGAATATCTGTTGCGAGTAATGTAATTTGGTCATCTGAGAGTGGGACTTGGTACTCAATAACTTTAGGTCTTGAATTTTCATCAGAAGTAATAGCATAATCAAAATCTGCATTGAAGTTATTACGCATACACCAGTTCTGAGCTTGTGATTCTAAATCTGCGCGTTGAAGTCTGCAAACTTTAATATTTGCTGTTTTTACATAAGAACCAAAAGCTGGAATAGCTACCGCAGTAACAATACCAATAACAAGAACAATCATTAATAATTCAACTAAAGTAAATCCTTTTTTTGATTTTAAAAATTTAAACATACACAAGCCTCCTTTATATAATCCCAAAAACGAGAGTAATAAGAAACCGAAACGAAACTTTTTCGTAACTCTCTACTATCATACTAGCATATATTCCAGTTTTTGTAAATAAAAAAATCGAAAAAATTAAAAATTTTGTATTGTATTGATAAAAAAACGCTATACGCATTGTTTAAAATGCATATAGCGTTTAAGATTATTTTTCTAATTATTCAAAAAGCGTGTATGTACCTGCTTCAAAATCCCAGTATTCAAATCCCGTATCTAATGCAGGGGAGTTAGTAGAAATTGTAAAATCTCTGTTTTCAATATCTTTAAATAACGGATCGGCAAAAACTGCGTTGTTGTAGTAACCACGGCGTTGCATTTTGTTCACAGAGACTCTCTCGCCTAAATCCATAGAATCACCGGAGAATACCTTTTCTTCGTTAGTGTAGTCCCAATAAAGATTATTGTTATCTGTAAACCAATCTTTTTCAACTGCAGTTTTATATATAAGTTGGTCGTCAGAAACTAAAATATTGTTATAAAGGAAAAGCGAATTGTGTTCTTCGTGTCTTGTAATAAGCATCTGACCACCACCGCTTAATGCAAGAATATTATTCTTTATTAAATTATCTTTACCGTAATGCTGGTGTAAAGCGTTTGAAGAGCAGTCATAAGCAAGGTTCTTTTCAACGGTAATGTAACTTGAACCTTCATCGAGGTAAATACCCCAACCGCCGTAGCCTGTACTACCTTCGTAACAACCAACGTTGTGAATTATATTACCACTTAAAACTGTGTCAGGCTGAATGCCTAAAGTGTAAATACCACCCATATCAGAAAGCCAACCATTACCTATATTATAAATTAAGTTGTTTTGAATTTTAATATTATTGGTAGGGTTGTCAGTATAACCCCAGTTCCAACCAACAGAAACAGCAGTGTACCAACCATCATGAATTTCGTTGTGTGTAATGTTACAGTCGGTAGCGTGAGTGAGCAATACACCGATAGAGTTGTTGTAAATTCTTCCGTAATATCTTATATGACAGTCGGTAACTGTAATGCCACTTGTCTGTGCGGGAATTGTGAAAGGACCATTAATGAAAACAGCGTTACCACCAATTTCATCAAACAAGCAACTTTTTACAGTTGAGTTTGTTGAACCTTTATCATATTTAATAGCAGTGTTTGAAATGTTTTTGAATTTACAGTTTGTGAAATTAACATTATCAGAATTTTTTATGTAAATTACCGCAGGAGTTTCAAATGCTGCCTGTGGGTGAGTCGGATTAAATTTAATGTTTTTATAAAGTGGGTGAGCAGACTCTAAATTCGGAACCCATTGAGTACCTGAAATGAAATCCCAGTCGGTATTTATAAAGTTGATACCTGAAAATTCAATACCTGAAACACCATTTATAGTTATGAGTTTTTCGGTAACAGGTGCATAAAGTGTAAGATTTTCTTTTGTTTCATTTTCAAACGGAATGTAGTAAAGTTTGCCTTCGCTTCTGTCAAGATACCATTCACCAGCTCTGCTTACTGCTTCTTTAACATTTTCATAAACGAAATTATCGCCGATTTCAATTGTCATAGCGGCAGGTTTTGTGAGTTCAATTCTGCCTGTTGTTATGTTTACAGAGTTAAGTGGTAAAATATCGTCGCACCACTTGTGCATAATTCTTACATTTACATCTTTGAGATTTTTAAAATTCTTCACTTGATTTTTCTTTGCATAAAATGCAGCGTGAAGTGCGAAAAATCCTGTGCTTTCATCAGGGGTAAATGCATCTTCATCAAGTGAATTTTCTACAGTGAAACATCCCTTTTTAGGCCACTTGCTTATATCAAGTCTTTTTTCTCCGTTAAATAGTGAACGGAAATATAAATTTTCAGTATCAATATCAGTAACAAAAGCGTCAAGGTTATTGATTTTACCATCACTCCACTGGGTGAGCGCAACAGAACCTGAAAAATTAACATCTTCATTCGGGTAAGAACGATAAACAACATTTTCACAGTCATCAGTGTTGAAAACAAGTTCGTTTTCTAAAGTGTATGTACCTTCTCTGAACCAAACAGTAATTGTACCACAGTCAGCATTTTTTAAACTTTTAAGTTTTTCCTTTGCTGCTTCGGGAGTTTTTAAAGGTTCTGAAAGTGTACCGCTGTTACTGTCGTTACCATCAGGTGAAACAACTAAATCGTATTCGCCCATAGAAAAAACCCCTTCATCAAAAATTACCTGTACTTCTTTTGTGTCTTCAAAATATCCGTTTGGTGTGGTAACAATTCCACTGGAATTAAAAAGAATAAGAAGTGAACTTATAAGAGAGATAAGACTTTGAATAATTGAAGTTATAGACATTTATAACACCCCTTTAAGTTTATACAATTATAGTATAATAAAAGTGAGTAAAAATCAAGAATTTACAAATAAAATCTTTACTTTATAGAAAAATATGTTAAAATAATTATAAGCATAATTCGGCTTGAAAGGAGTTGCTTGTTATGAGCGATATTAAATTAGGTGTTCAACTTTTCACTTTAAGAGATAAATGTCAGAATGCAGAAGATTTTGAAGAAACTTTAAAATTTTTGCAAGGCATTGGTTGTAATGTGGTGCAGATTTCTGCAATAGGTCCTATTGACCCTATAAAAGTGGGCGAACTTATTAAAAAATATAATATGGAAGTTTGCGTTACTCATAAACCTTATGAGCGCTTCAAAAATGATTTGGAAAATTTAGCAAAAGAGCACGATTTAATCAATTGTAAAAATATGGGTATAGGTGCTATGCCTTTTAATCTTCACGATTCTTATGAAGCGGTGTGGGGGTTTATAAATAAGTGTAACGAAATCGGCGGTGAATTGCACAGTATGGGCAAACAGCTCTGTTACCATAACCACGCATTTGAATTTGAATGTTACGATGGTAAAAGAACATTTGAAAGACTTATTGAGGAGACTACACCTGAAACACTTCATTTTATACCAGATACATACTGGATGCAGGTAGGCGGTGTAACCCCCGCAGATTATCTTAAAAAACTCAAAGGCAGAGTTGAAGTGTGCCATTTTAAAGATATGAGAATTGTAAATAATGAACAACGATTTGCAGAATGTGGCACAGGTAACCTTGACCTTTCTGCTTGTTACAGAACTTGTCAGGAAATCGGTGTAAAATATATTGTCATAGAGCAAGATTTGTGCTACGATATGGATGTATTTGAATCAGTAAAAATCGGGTTTGATGGTTTACAAAGAATTGCAAAGGAGAATGAATAATGACAAAACCTAAAATTGCTTTATTTGTACTTATATTTATTTTGGTGACAATGGCTGTTCCGTTAGTGTTGTTACTCGCATTTGTTGACGCTAACAATTTGAGTGTTTATATTGTTGTTTATGGCATTATGTTCTTTGGTAGTATTGGTTTTATGATTGCTATGCTCTTTAAAACCAAAAGCGAAATTCAGGAACAGATTGAAGAATTAAAAGTTCAGAATGCCGCAATTGCTTTCAGACTTACAGAAATGAAAAAACAAGGTGGTATGGTTCAACAACCTTCTGCAGCAAAACCTGAAGTAAAAGAAGAACCGAAAGAGAAGTTTGATGACTTTAATTGAGTAAGAGAATATAGTTGTTTAAAAAGCTATTGCAATTGACCAAAATTGCAATAGCTTTTTTGTTTATGTATACGAAATTTTAAAGTTTTATAAATTTTTTACGTAGCTTTTTGCATTTTTTGTCATATATAAGTAGAAAGAAAAACAAAAGGAGGGTATTAAAATAATTTAAAGCACAAAATTATAGACAAAAAATTCAAAAGGAGACATACAAATGAAAAGGACTATAAAAATAATATCCGTATTTTTAGCAGTGTTGACAATATTAGGTGTTTTTTCTGTTGCTAATCCTGTTTTAGCGGCAGAAGTAAACGAAGATTATGCCTTAACACAAAAAATTAAAGAAATACAGACTGAAAAAGATGAACCTACTATAATAGGCGAAATAGAAAGTAAGCGAGACAGATATACAAAAGTATTTCAAAAGTCAGATGGCACTTCTGTTGCAGTTGTAGCTTCAACTCCTGTTCATTATGAAGAAAATGGTAAATGGGTTGATATTGATAATACACTTGTTGAAGTAACAGAAAATGACGAAACTGTTTACGAAAATAAATCTAACGATTTTACAGTTGAGCTTCCCCAAGAGATGGACGAAAAAGATTCCGTTTCAATTGAAAAGGATGGCTACAGCATTTCTTTTACTTTAGATGGTTATGATGTTTTTGAAAAATCACAGAAATCTAAAGCAAACAAGAAGGAAAAAACTAAAAAAGAAAAATCAAAAACAGAAATTGACGATAGTTTTATAGATAAAACCGAAACTGTTGTTTACGAAAATGTCGGTGAAACTACCGATATTGAATATTCTGTTACACCAACAGGATTAAAAGAAAATATTATTTTAACTAAAAAACCAAAGAGTGAAGTATCTTATACATATACAATTGTCGCAGAAAACTTAAATGGCAAAGCGAATGAAGATGGTTCAGTATCTTTTACTGATTCACAAGTTAACGAAATATATAATATTCCAGCACCTGTTATGTTTGATGCAAAAAATGTTGTTTCAAAAGATATTGAAGTTAAATTTTCAGGTGAAAATGGGCAGTATAAATTAACTTATACACCATCTTATGATTGGTTGAAAAACGAAGCGAAATATCCTGTTACAGTTGACCCTGTGCTTCAGGTTGTTGATGGTTCGTATGTTGATGAGAGCTATATTGATAGTGCAAATTCCAATACGAATTATGGAGCAGAATCATATCTTTATTCAATGAATACCAGTAACCGAGAAATGGTGTCATTATTTAATATTTCACAACCTTGTATATTGGGTTCAGATGCAGTAGTTAAAAATGTTACTTTCAGAGTTAATGTTTCTGAAATAAATTCAAGCAATAATCAGAATGTGGTAGTAGGTGCATATCCGATTAGAACAAATTGGACTGAAAATACTGTTTCTTATAGTTCGAAACCGGAAATTGGTGAACCGGTAGCAGAGCAAGTTTATCCGGCAAGTTTTATAGGGTATAAAGGTTTTGATATAACAGAGATTTTTAATAATTCTGAACAAGAAAGTTTTTATGGTATAGCGCTTAAAGTGAAAAATCAAACAAATATAGGCGACTATGTAAAATTCAGTTCATCAGAAGATTATGCATGGGGCAATTATCCGTATTTTCAAATTGAGTATTATGAAACAAGTGGTTTGAATAATCAATTTGACTATCATAAACAAGATGTTGGTAGAGCAGGAACTGTGTATTATAATGATTTTTCAGGTCTTATATATATAGAACGCGAAGATATGGGGCTTTATTGTCCTTATTTACCGGTTCAGATTAATAGTTATTTTAATAGTGGTAGTGGCGGAAGTTACTTTTCAAATAAAATTTTCAATGGAATGTTGACTCCGGGTTATGGCTATGGTTGGACAACTAATTATAATCAATCAATTGAATATGTGAGTTCAATTGATGGTGGAAGATTTTTATATCGTGATGGTAATAACCAAACTATCTATTTTAAATATAGCGGCGAAATAGTAAATAATAAAAAGAAGTGGGTGGAGGATGTTGATATTTTTTCTTCATCTTCAGGTTATACACTATATTCACCGAATACTACTGACTTTAATTCAAATTTAAATGCAGTTACAGTTGAAGACGATGATTTAATAAGAAATTTTAATAGTGCCGGCTGTATTACAAAAATTACTACCTATGTTGATAGTGCAGATGACACTGATACTAAAATCCCATATTCTACAAAAATAGATTATTTACATCTTGATGGAAATGATTATATTAATCGTTGGAATTTAATTGGAAAAATAACTGATAGTATAGGTAGAGAATACAGATTTTCATATTCTGAAAATGAAAAAGGTGGTTTTCTGTTAGATTCCATACAAGCTTATGATGCTTCGGGAAATGCAGTTGTTATTGGTGGTAAACCATATAAAATGGATTTTCATTATATGTCAATTATATTGTCTGATGGACTTACATATTCGTATCTTACATCAATTGAATACCCGGATGGAAATAGTGTTAAATATGATTTATATTCAAGTTCAAAGTATTTACAAAATGTTGATGGTTACAGAATCACAATATCAGATACTAATGTCAATCCACAGACAATTGAAGAAAGAAGATACTATTCAAATAATAGTTATGTAGATGGTAATGTTCTTACTGTTGAAAAGGTTAATGAATACGAAAAGGTATTCACTGATAAAAATGGTGTTAAGAAGACAAAACAATTTGATATGTATGGTAGAACTATAAATACTACTAACAGCGATAATTGTACAGTTATACCTGTGGTTTATACTGAGGAAGAAAATACTTTCGGTGAAATAACAGATAAACTTTACAACAGAGATTATCAGTATACACCATATACAAAAACTAATCTCATAAAAAACAGTAGTTTTGATTATGGTACTAATTACTGGAATATAGTGAGAAATGTAAGTCATACAAATACAGAAGATGCTATTGCCAATAATACCAATCCTAATTCGCTTAAAATAACCGGAATAACAGATGATTATTTATATGCCAGTCAGGTAGTTGAAATAAATAATGGTAATAGTGGTGATGAATATGTTTTAGAATTTTCTGTTAAACAAACTACAAATTCTGACTCGGATAATAAAACATTAATTCAAAATGCAGTGCTTATTGAAACCAGAACCAATGATACTGGTTCTGAATCATGGGATATTATTGATTATGTTGAAGTTAATCCGCTAAATTCAAATTGGCAGACCTATAGTTATAAATTTGAATTGGAGAATGATTGTAATGAAATAAAGATTACCCCATGTTATTCACTTCAGGTTGGTGAAACTTATTATGATGATATTAAGTTGTTTAGTTTGACAGAATCTGAAATGGGATTTTTAGAACCGGAATTCAGCAATAGTCCGAATGATTCTGATGAGCCAAGTATAGATGTCAGTCGTACAACAGAGGGTATTGAATTATCTATAAGCGATGGCGAAAAAGCAATATCTATTTCTGATTTGTATTCGGATGAAAATTGGAATCAACAAAAATTAACTGATTTCAACGGAATCGAAACAAATTATTTGTATAATATAAGCACGGGATTATTAACAAACGAAACAGGCGATAACAACAAAAATATTTCTTATACATACAATGGTATGGGTGAACTTGCGACTGTTTCACAAACTGTTGCAGGTTTAGGTACAATGTCAACTTCGTATAGTTATTCGGGTGACCGTATTTCAAGTATTACACATAATGGTTTCTCATATAATTATATATATGATGATTGGGGTAATATAATATCTGTAAAAGTGGGTGCACAACCGCTTGTTTCTTATGAATATGATTCCAATAATGATAATGTTAATAAAATCACCTATGGAAACGGAGATTATATTCTTTACACTTATAATACCTCAGGTGAAATTGCAACAATAAAATCTTACTTATCAACAGGCATATTAAAAACTCATTATCAATACACTTATAACAATGGCGAGTTATCAAAAATTACAGATGTGCTCCAAAACACTGAAAAAAGTTTCAATGGCAAAAATTATGAGATTAAAGATTTATCAACAAATGAAATTTATTATTCGTTTACAGAATCTGAACACAATAAGATTGAAAATTATGGTGGTGTAAATTACAATACTAATGACCAATATGATGGTTGTGATTTAGTGACAATTGCAACTTATGAAGATTCAAATTCAAATAATGAATCTAAATATTATAGCTTTTCGTCAGAAAGAGATTTCTTTGGCAGAGTTGAAAACAAAAATATGAAAACTTTCTATGAATTGCAAGATGGTGATGAAGTTGATTTTTATACATCTTCAGAATATACCTATAAAGATTTAGACGAAGAAACTACTTCATTACTTGTTGAAAGTTATAAATCGTCAGTTGGTTTTTCTTTTGAAATGAGTGGCGAAATTTTAACAGAACAGTCAATAGAATATTTCTATGAATATGATGAATCAGGTAATATCACAAGAATATATTTTAAAGAGTTTGAAGATGACGGAAGTTTGTTAAAAGAAACTACTGTTTGCAGTTATGAATATGACTCAGCAGGTCAGCTTGTAAGAGAAAACAACAAGACACTTGAAAAAACCTATGTTTTAGTGTATGATGTAGGTGGAAATATTGTTTCTAAAAAAGAATATGCGTTTACAGAAGTAAATGATTTATCTGCATTAACACCGACTGATACGGTGAATTATGGTTATGACGCTACTTGGAAAGATAAATTAACAAGTTTTGACGGAAATGCTATTTCTTATGATAATATGGGTAACCCGCTTAACTATGTTTCTCAAATGCCGGGTGGTGAAGTAGTTTCAGGTTCTTTGACATGGAATGGCAGACAATTAACTTCTGTTCAACTTGAAAATGCTCGTTATGAATATTTTTACGACCAGGATGGATTGAGAATAAAAACTATAGAATATGATGATAGTAATAGTGTTCAATCTGTAACACGATATGTTTGGCATGATGGTGTATTAGCAGGATATTCAATTGAGAATCCGTCAGATAATAGTGTTAAGACTGTAAAGATACTTTTCGATGATACAGGCGATTCTGTAGGTTATACTTTCTATGATTCATCAAACAATAGCTATAAGACATTTTATTTCCAAAAGAATTTGCAAGGTGACATTGTTTGTGTTTATAATAGTGCAGGTTCTGCACTTGTCACTTATAGCTACGATGCATGGGGAAATGTTACAACTAAATCGCATGGTAGTAGTATATTAGATGTTTTAAACGCTTATCTTGCTATAGTTTACACACCGATTACCTACAGAGGTTATAACTATGATTTGAATACAGGGCTTTATTATCTTCAAAGTCGTTACTATAACCCAGTTTATGGTCGCTTCCTCAACTTAGATACTACTGAGATTCTTGAGAAGACAAAAGGAACAATTCACGGAGCCAACCTCTTTGCGTACTGTAATAATAATCCTGTTATGAATGTGGATTATACGGGGGAAGGTTTAAGCCTTATTGCACTTGCTTTGATAGGTGGACTACCTGGACTTATTCTAGTTTTATTGGTTATTTTTGGTATATACTCTTTTCATAAAGGTAACGCTGAAGAATTACAAAATAAAATTGATGATATTATTGAACAAAACCCCGAATTAAGGTAGCAAAAATATAGTGGAAGGAGTCTTATTATGGAGAATGCTAATATTAGTACAAAAATAAAGTTCATCTCTTTGAAAAAATCTCTTGGATTAGTTATAATATTAGAAATCTTTTTGTCAATTATCTGCATCTTTATAGATTACAATAAATCACATTCAATAGGTGGCGAGTTATTTATTAATTGTGTTAGTATGTTAACCAAGACTTTGCTGACACTCTCGATACTCAAAAACTCCAAAATGTTATTTTGGGGAGCAAGTGTGATAATGTTTTTGAAATTTATTAGTGCAATAGGAATATTTAAACACAAAAAATATTTCTCTATATTTACAACATTTTTGTATTTTGCTGATTTTATATGTATACTATATCTTTTTTTTACAAATGCCACTATGCTAACAGAGTTAAGTAAATATTCGATAATTTCAGCCGTTGGACACATAATTTTGATAGGTTTATTAATCATTTTTTCTTTCTTATCATTTTTTGTTTTTGATAATAGATGCTTTGTCAAACCAATTTTAGAAAAACATAACAAAAGCACCAGGTTTGCGATTTTTTCTTTAATAGTTGTGATAGTTGTTATTGAAGTTACTGTAATAGTTTTGTCATTTGCAAATAAAGACAATGTTTTTGCGACAAAAGCTGAAATTCAATTGGTTAACAGATGTTATGAATATTCAGAAAAATATTTGTATGAAAAACTTCCACAAGATGAAACCGAGCTAAATTCAATTCTTAGTGACATTGAGACCGTAACAGAAACTGATGTTTTTAAACGAGCTTTTAATCAAAGTTACTATTATAAAAAACTTATTGAAACTCGTGACTTATCAATAACAGATAATTCTATTGATTACAATGGTCCTATAATTCAAAAAAGTTCTTATGTAACTGATTTGATTTTTTTGAAATGTAAAATTTTACTTTCGCTTGATAAAAACAATGAGTTTTATGATTACTATAATGAAAAAAATAAAAGTTTTTCTATGACAACTAAATTGTTTTTCGTTTATGTTGCGGATAATCTTGAAAATTTTTCGGAAGAAGATATTCTGACCCTTGATACTCTTTGTAGAAATATTTTGGAATCTAGTGAAAAACCAATAAACAAGTATTCTGCATGGACCACGCTTGTCAAACTTTATTCAAATAATCCTAATTACGAAACTGAAAAAAAAAGAGAAATGACTGCATTACGAAAAAAATATATCAGCGACTATGATCTTGAAAAATATTTAAAGTCGGGTTTAGAACTTTCTGAAGTAAAAGATGGATTATATATGCTAAACTATATTTAAAACGAAGACAATTAGAACTAAGACAGAGGATAAGACAGGAGACGGCTGATTAAGGTAAGAAGTAAGAGAGAATAGTGAAGAGATATCTTGTAAAACGCTGATTCGTATTACTTTAAAATTTAATAAAATTAAACAAAACTCAGTTAATTGATTTCGGTCAATTAACTGAGTTT
Organism: Oscillospiraceae bacterium; assembly: GCA_015065845.1. Taxonomy (GTDB): domain Bacteria; phylum Bacillota; class Clostridia; order Oscillospirales; family Acutalibacteraceae; genus DTU089. The sequence continues at coordinate 34,883 of SVPQ01000008.1, read as the reverse complement.
TTTTGCGTATTCCTAATTACTATTCACTAACACCTAACACCTAACACCTAACCCCTAGCCACACTTGCACACTTGCAACTTGCAACTGAACTGACCACTGACAACTAGCTACTAGCAACTGTGACCTTACGCTTCAATTAAGTTGAAGCGTAAGGTCACTTGTCGCATACGACACACACGGGTGAATTATTCCGTGCCTTGTGTCAGCCATTTTTCTTGAATCTACTCCGTTTGGAATGAATACATTCCCTTTAGTAAGTCTTGCTCTGCAATATCCGCAAGAACCGACACGACAATGTGAAAGTGATGGAATTCCCGCTCTTTCAAGTGCTACTAAAATTGTTTCGTCAGCAGGGCAGTTTATAGTTGCAACTACCTTGCCATCTTTTTTTACTTTACATTCAAAAGTTTTACCTATGCTTTCTACGGGGAAATCGGGGATAATTTTTATATCTTTAACCTGTGAACCAATGTTAAGCCTTATAGCTTTTCTTTCTAGGTTCAATTCTGCAATCTGTGTAGAAATAAGTTTTAAAAGTTGTGATGAACCATCAATGAAAACACTGTAATTTTCAGGTGGTGCATAGGTTTCTATAAGTTGTTTTGTAATGAAACCGCGTTCATAATTTTCTACTTTTTCATCACTGAATACAAAAATTACTTTGAAATTTCTGGTTCGCTTTTGTATTTCTAAAAGTTCCTCCATAAAAACAGCAGAACTTTTTTCACGGCAACTGTAAAACAATGTGAGGTCAACATTCAGACTTTTTTCTTCGATTGCTCTTGCCATAGATAAAAATGAAGGTATACCATCATTGTCGGCAATACCAATTAAAAACGGATAATCTCTCAGACTCTGATAATAAAAATTACCGAGAGGTGCAGAAGCAACAACTTCTGTACCTTTTTGCCATGTGTTAAAAATGTGATTTGTGGCAAATCCGTGAATTACTCTTTTTACTTTTATCATATAAAAATCTTCATAATAAGAGTCGTTCGGCGAAGAACATATTGTAAAAGGTCTTGTCAGAACAGAACTGCCGATATTTAAAGTTATACTTAAATATTGACCTGGTCTGAAAAAGGCAAGTTTACCTGTACCGTGAGAGGTGTCAGGTACTAAAATATAACAACGCTCATCACTGCTTTCTTCTATAACTTCTTTTACTTTTAAATACTGAACATCAGGGTGTAAAAAATTTGCGTTTGAGTTTACTACATAGTTTTTCTTAACAGGTGTAGGCAGCGCCTGATTTATAACAGATTTTCTGTGTTCGGGTATTCTTACAAATTCAGAAAAATCTTTTAAAGGGGAGTTGACTGTAATTTTGTCTTTCATTTGTTTTCCCCCTTGTTACTGTTTTCAATATCGTAAAGTGTAGCGTAAGCAGTGTTTCTGCCAGAAGAAATAGCAGAACTAAACCCTGCGTTCTGAGTGCCCCAACCGCCACAGAAACGCAGTCCTTTTGTGTCAGAGTCACTTTCTTCTGTCATAAAACGCGAGAGCACACTGTCCCATTCATCACACGAATAACCATAAATTACACCTTGAGGTGTGTTTATATATCTTGCAAAAGTGAGTGGTGTTGCAATTTCAATTTCTTCAATAAAGTCACTTATTTTAATTCCTGTTGACTCTTCATAAAAATTTATAATTCTTTTTGCAAAGTTATCTTTTTCGTTAAAATAATTATTAGGTTCAACATTACCCCAGCAGTTATCTGTAAAAAGCGTAGTGAATGTTAAAATGCAGGTGCCTTTTGGTGAACAACCAGGGTTTGCATTATTAAGGCAACTTACAATGCACATTTTGTTACTGTTTAAAGTTCTCATTAAATTGTACTGAACAGATGAGTCAGAAGTTTCAGTAATAACAGTGGTGTAATCTTCAATTCCTAAATCACTTGCAGAGCGGTTAAGACCTAAATAGATTGTTGCACCTCTTGCACCGAAAGTTCTTGCATTTGTTCTTTTTACAGCACTTACAGGTACTTCATTTGTTTTCATCATTTTTGTAAATACATCAGTAGGTGAGCAGTTGGCAATAATATGGTCACAAAAGATTTTTTCACCATTTTTAAGTATAACGCCTTTTGCCTGACCTTTTTCAAAAATAATTCTTGTTACAGGTGAGTTGTAGCGAATCTGACTTCTGTTATCTTCAATAAATCCTGCGATAGCAAGACTTATTTCGTTGCTTCTTTCTTTTGGTACAAACGCACCGAACTGAATATATGAGTAAAGTAATGTAATGTACTGTGTAAAACTTAATCGGTCACAATCAACGCCAAGTAAACACCATATACCAGATAAAATTTCAATAGCTCTTTGTGGGATTTCGAGTGCTTTAAAAACGCGGTTTACAGAGTAAGGTGCAGTCCTTACAAAGTCGCCGTAATCCTTTAAAAGACCTTTAGCAAATGCCATATTAATTTTTTCATCTACTGAACAAAGATGATTTAATGCATTTACACTGTTTTCTGCTAAATCAAAAAGTTTTGTAAGTGACTCTTTACTGTTAGGAACATATTCTTCTATTGCGTTTATAAATTTTTCAATTCCAAAAGGAAGTGTTGCGTCAATTCTTTCGCCATTTTTAGATTTGGTTATTATTCTGAAAGCGTTTTTTGGCTGACACCACTCAATTTTTTCGGTAATACCAAGCTCGTCAAAAATAATGCGCACATCACCAACACCCTGCGATTTAGAGTAACCACAAAGTGCGTGTAAAGATGCTTCGAATTCAAATCTGCCACGGGTGAAACTCGTTGCACTACCACCGGGTGCAAGACCTTTTTCTAAAACTAAAACCCGTTTACCTTCTTTTGTGGCACAAGCGGCAGCAGTAAGACCGCCAAGACCTGCACCAATTACAATAATATCAAAATCCATAGAACTCTCTCTTTAAATTAAACAATTTTGTCGTCAGTTGCTTCACCAGGTGAAGAAATAGGAATAACCTCGCCTAAATATGTCGGTTCTGGTTTTATTATACACCAGAAGAAATCTTTGACTCTTGCTAAAAACTCTCTTGAATCGTTATAAAGTTCTTTTGTAAGAGAAAAGTTGAAGTAACCATCTGCACAAACGCCATACGCTTCAAGACCTAATCTTCTTGCGTCATAAATTGCTCTGTATAAATGATACTCCTGAGTGACAATAATCAAACTGTCTACTTCGAATATTTCTTTTGCTCTGTACATTGACTCATAAGTTGAAAAACCCGCGTGGTCCATTAAAATATTTGTTGCAAGAACATCACTGTTATCTGTTGCAAAATCCTTCATAGTATTAACTTCATCATAATCTTCTCTGCCGTGGTCACCACTCATTAAAATTCTGTCGGTGCAACCGGTGTCAAAAATTTCAGTGCTTCTTAAAATTCTTTCTTGTAGAATAGGTGTTGGTGAACCGTTTCTTACACCTGCACCAAGAACCAAAACACAATCTACACTATAGTCTTTTGTTTCCTCGACAGTTAATACATATTTACTTGCATATTCATAAATATAAGCGTTGATAAGAATTGGAATCTGTGCTAAAATAACACCGACAATAAGTGCTAAAGATATAAACTTTTTGAGTTTGTTTTCTTTGTTTTTTATTCTTTTGAATTCCATAATAAAAAAATCCTCTATAAATTGTATTATTGTAAAATTTTACAACAATATAAAAGATAAATCAATAGAATAATACTATAATTTGGAAAATTTAATTTGTTCTTAATAAATATGATTGATTTTTATACTACAATGTGTTAGAATTGAGTAAACACTCACTTTGAGTAAAAAAGGGGAATTTGCTTATGTTGTTTTATATCTGTTTAGCGTTGGGAATTATTAACTTAGTATTGTTTTTAGTTCAGAGAAGACCACAAGTATCTTTGAGAGTTTTGTTCTTTAAAACTACAACAAGTTGCTTTATGATTTTAACCGCACTTGCAGCGTATTACGAAAATCAGAGTTGTTCTTTAGAATTGGCTTTGCTTTTCTTTGCGGGTTGTGTGTGCGGTCTTCTTGGAGATATATGGCTCGATGCAAAATATATATTCCCCACAGAAAAAAACGGTCTTTTAAAGGCTGGATTTATAAGCTTTTTAATAGGTCATATTTTCTATTCAGGGGCTATGTTTATTACTTACGGAGTTTCTACTCTTACTATAATTTGCGGTATTATAGGCATAGTGTTTGGTCCTGTAAGTTGTTGGTTTACTGAAAAAACAATGAAAGCAAATTTTGGCTCATCTAAACTTATTTCAGTAGTTTATACATCAGTTTTAGCATTTACAACCGGTGTAGCAGTGGCTGTAGCAATTGAAAATAATTTCGAATTGTTCTCAGTTTTACGCGTTGTAGGTATGGTATTATTTGTTGCGTCAGATGGTGTCTTAGCACAGATTTATTTCTGCGAAAACAAAAATACAAGGGTGAATGTTGTTGTGAACCACGCACTTTATTATGGTGCACAATTCTTAATGGCATCATCATTGTTCGTTTCATAACAGGTGATAAAAATGAAAACTCAACAATTATATTATAAAGACAGTTATATAAAAGAATTTAATGCGGAAGCTATCTCTTGTGAAAAAAGAGATGGCTTTTATGCCGTAATATTAGATAAAACAGCCTTTTTTCCAGAAGGTGGCGGACAGAAATCTGACTCAGGTTATATAGGCGATATTTTTGTTTTTGATGTTCAGGAAGAAAACGGTGAAATTATTCATAAAACAAAAAAAGCGGTAAATGAGGGGACAGAGTATTCCTGTAAAATAGACTGGACTCTGAGATTTTCAAGAATGCAGAACCATTCGGGTGAACATATAGTTTCAGGTCTTGTACATAGAAAATACGGTTTTGTCAATGTCGGTTTCCATATGGATGAAGAATATATTACAATTGATTTTAATGGCGAATTAACCCGCGAACAGTTAGATGAAATTGAAGACGAAGCAAACGAAGCGATTTACAAAAATCTTGATTTTAAAACATATTTTCCTGATGAAAAAGAGTTGAAAAATCTTGATTATCGTAGTAAACTGGAACTTACAGAAAATGTAAGAATAGTAGAAATTGATGGTGTTGATGTTTGTGCGTGTTGTGCACCGCATGTTAAAAAATCGGGCGAAGTCGGTGTTATAAAATTACTCGATTTTATGAAACACCGTGGCGGTGTCAGAATTGTTATGAAAGCGGGTAGCCTCGCTTTAAAAGATTACAGAGAAAAGTATAAAAACGCTTTAGGCATTTCAAATTTACTCTCTGTAAAACAACACGAGATTTTTACCGCAACAGAAAAATTCTACAACGATTTAAGTGATGAACGCCGTAAATTTTATGAGTACAGATTATCTGTTGCAAACAGAGATAAAGAAAATTTAAAAGATATAAATGGTTCATTAGTGTTAATTACTGATGGATACGATGCGGATATGATGCGTGAAGTAGTAAATTTCGGCGCAGAAAAAACTGAGAAATACAGTGCAGTATTTTCAGGGGAAGACGAAAATGGCTATTCATTTGTAATAGCATCAAAATCACAGGATATGAACGCATTGAGAAATGAAATTTCACAAAAACTTAATGGTCGTGGCGGCGGCAGGGATGGAATGATTCAGGGCAAAGCCACAACAACTAAACAGAATATAATTGATTTCTTTAAGGAAGTGTAAATATGAGTGAATTAAAAGTAAAACCAGCAAGGGGAAGCACTCCTCAACCTGACCATATTTTTATTAGCATCAAAGGTGACGCTAAAACTTCTATGACAGTTACCTGGCGTACATCAGTTGATGTTACAAGTGGTTACGCATTAGTCAGAGAAGACGGTAAAACTGATTTAACGAAATATGATGCAACAACAGATTACTTCAAAAGCGATATAGATGAAAGTAATATGTTCTGGGCGGATATGGTTAACTTAAAACCAGGGACTAAATATTTTTACACCGTTGGTAATGAGAATTACAGAAGCGAAGAATATTACTTTACTACTGAAGAAGAAAATGCCGAAAGTTTCAAATTTATGTGCGTTTCTGACCAGCAGTCAGGTCAACCACACGATTTGCCCGATTACAGTAGTTTCAATGCAGTTTTAAATAAAGTTTTAGAAGAAAATCCAGATATTAAATTTATTCTTACTGCAGGTGACAACACCGACTGCGGTCAGCACGAGGTTCAATGGAACGGTGCTTTTTCAGGTCTTAAAGGTGTTGTTGAACATATACCATTTATGATGACTTTAGGTAACCACGATAACCGTGGTTTTGCAGACTACAAAAATGGTATAGGCAGATATTACTCTGAACCTGCAGAGTTTTTCGGTAAGCAGTTCAGAGGTTCTTACCCATTCAATGGTCCGAAAGGCTGGGAAACCGAAAACTATTCATTTAATTATGGTAATGCTCACTTTAATGTTATCGGTGTAAATGAGCCTGAAAAAGTAAATGACTGGTTGATTGAAGATATTGACTCTACCGACAGAGTATGGAAATTTGGTTCTTACCACTTCCCGATGTATTATGCAGGGCCTGAACTCAGTAATGACGATGGTTTCCCTATGATGCGTGAAGGTATTGAAAAAATGGATGTTCTTTTTGCAGGTCACGAGCACAACTTTGCAAGAACATTCCCTATAAAAAATGAACAGTTATTTGATAAACCATCTGAGGGAACTATTCACTATGAATTAGGTAACAGTAATAGTAACCCACCGGGCACAATGTCTTGCCACAAGGTATGGCACGCGGCGCATTACCCTTGTGAAGAACAGATTTCAACTGTTGCCATTGTTGAAGTATTTAAAGATAAAGTAATTCTCACTTCGGAAGTAGTTGAAGATGGCAGAGTTATTGACCAGTGTATTATAGATAAAAAGAATGACTGTATTTACCCAATAGCTTTAGCACCTATTTTTAAAAGAAGAACAAGAACTTTCTATAAAGGTTTAGGTTTAGGTCTTAGTGAAAGGGAACAAATTCCTGAATTCAAAGACGGTATGTGGTTCTCACCACTCGCTGTTATGTTCACTGCAATTGGTGCAGATGTAAAAAAAGAAGAGGGCAAAGTAACTTTAGGTATCTACGGAAAAACTGCTACATTTACTGAGGGGAGTAATATTGCAGTCACAAATGATGGTGAAGTTACACTCCCTGCAAAAGTTTATCGTGGTGAAAACACTCAGCTTTACATACCACTTGACGCAATTATTCCTTGCTTCAATATGAAATGGGCTTATGCTGAAAGAAACAATTATCTTACTATTGAACACGTAAATGAAGCAATTCCAATGACAAAACAACCATAATCAAGGTGTTATTTATGATTCCGTTAATGAAAAATAAAACTGTATCAGAATATGATTCTGCGTATTCATCAAAGCTTTGGCTTTTTGAAAATGTAGAAAAAGAAGAATATCTTTCTCACTTAGAAGAAATAAAATCACAAGGTTATAGTGAAGTTTATAAAACAGATATTGAAGATAATCTCACAACTGTATTTGAAAACGGAGTAAATCTTATTTTCAGTTCTTATTACCCATGTGATAATACTGTAAGAGCAGTTTTAGAAAATAATAAAAATCTTCCCGAATTCAAAATGCGTGAGAATTTAGAAAGAAAAACTAAAACAACTCTTTGGCAGTATGAAATTGACCATTCTCTTATTGATTGTGGTATGTGTTATATTATCCGTGCGTGTGATGGCTCTTTCTTCATTATAGATAGTGCACACACTTATTCTTGTCGTGATGATGAAAGAATACACGCATTTTTAAGAGAACGCACACCGGAGGGTGAAAAAATCAGAATTGCGGGTTGGTTTTTCAGTCACGGTCACGATGACCACATAACACAGTTCAAAAACTTTTTACTCTACCAGTCAGACGATGTAATTATTGAAGGTCTTTACTTCAATTTTCCGACATTTGACCACAGAGATGCACATAATTGGATGGGTGCGGGTAAGGGCTATGTTGAGCAGTTCAGAAATGCCATAAAGAAACGACCTGATATACCCGTTTACACACTTCATTCGGGTGAAGCCTTCTACATAAGGAATTTAAAATTTGATGTCCTTTGCTCTCACGAGGATGTGTTCCCGAAATCCAATGAAAATTATAATGATTCTTCTGTTGTTTTAATGATGACGGCTGAAAATACAAAGGTCTGCTTCCCGGGGGATGCAGGTCACGAAGAAAGTTATATTTTAGAAGAGCGATATAAGAACGGATATTTAAAGTGCGAAATTATGCAGTCGGCACACCACGCACATTTTGGTACAACTCCGAACTTTTACAGAATGACAAATTCTGAAGTTGCACTCGTTCCATCAACACAAATTATGTACGATGGCGATTTACCACGCTATGAAGCAACACGCGTAATGACAGATATTGCCCAATATCTCTTTATCGCTTCAAACGGTACAGTTGAAATTGATTTACCATATAAATCAGGCGAATTTAAAGTTTACCCTGACGAAATATTTGAAGATTTTCAGGGGATAAACAATCTTTGGTCTTATGAATATACAGACGAGCGAAAGAAACAACTCTACAAAGAATATCTTGCACGAGGCGGAAAGAAAATTGAAATGTATGAGAGCTTGATTTAATTCGGAATGCGTAATTCAAGGAAATAGGTGTTAGGTGTTAGGGGTTAGGAAATAGGAATTAGGCAAACTGCGTTGGCAATTGTACTAGTTGCTAGTGTGGCTGGTATGGCTAGTTGGCTAGTAAAGTAAGTAAAAACCAAAATATTCTATCGTTTTAAGTTTATAATAAACTTTAAATGTAACAAAAAATTAACTCCCACTATGGTAGGGGCAGACCTTTGGTCGCCCGTAGTAGTGGGAGTTAGTTTGTTTATTATAATAAGCCAATCGAGTGCAATAAATTATGGTTTATAGTTTCGTTTCAAATGCATTCTATTAAACAATGCGTTGTCGTGGGAGAGCACAGCTCATCCCCTACGAAGAAATAACCTCGTTCTATCATTTAAAGTTTTTCGCAAACTAAAAATGATAGCATGGTTTTTCTTTGTCCGATATCTAATTCCTAGTTCCTCATTCCTGATTCCTTGCCACTTGCACACTTGCATACTGGCAACTAATTTAACTCACTCTCTTCAGGTATATACCAAAACTCACCATCATCTATGTGGGTGTATATTTTTGCACCATTTGGTATATAACGCAAGAAACGAAATATATTCATATAGTCACCAGCACCAGTCGCTATACCAGGTATAGCAAATATACCTAAAAATTTAAATTGTGGGAAAATTAAGCCTATAACAAAAGGGAGTAAACCTAAAATAATACTCGGAAATAAAAATTCTAGAATTTTTATGGCTTTACTTTTTTCTTCAATGTTCATAACAAACATACAGAGTCCTTTGGGGTAAATGTAAATAAAAGAATCTTTTTTGTTGAATACAGTGTGCAGAATTTCATGTATAGGTAACAAAAGCGTGTGTAGAATAGTAAAAAATCCAAGTATTAAAACAAAAAATAATCGGTCACTACTATTAGTTACTAAATGATATCGTAAACACAATATAAAAGAAAACAAAACAAAAATTAATGTATAAAACAGATGAACTTTTAGATAATAAAACTTTTTTTGCTTGGGTAATTTTATCGCACCTGGTTTATGTTCTGTTTCACAATATTTATCAAGGTAATCGAGTTGTTCAGATTTGCCTTTATAAATGCCTTTAAAATGAATTTTCATATTGTTCCCCCATAGAATTACAATCAAACACGAAGCGTTTCCTTCAATTCCGAATTACGCATTACGCATTCCAAATTAAATTACCGACTATTCTGGTTTATACCAGAACAAACCATCTTTGTGTGAGTAAATTTTCCATCCCTTAGGGAGATGTAATATGCAACGCAGAACTTTTACATAGTCATCAATACCAACACTTATTTGTAATGCTCCGATTAAACCAACAAAAGCCAATTCAGGGAATATCAAGAAAATAATAAAAGGTATAAATCCTAATATCATATTCGGGAGCAATTTCATAATAATGAAATGTGTTTTAGTGTATTCTCTATAACTATTAACCATTAGGCACATATTCTTTATAGATGTGAACATAATGACATCTCCACCCATACAAAGAGCGTGTATGAATTCGTGTAAATATGTAAGCAAAAGTGCCAAAATAGCTGCTATTAACATATAAAATACATCGTGTAGGTCTGAAATATTGAGTTTTCCGTAATATATAGTAAATATAAAAAGTGATAAACCTATAACAATATTAAGCAATGCAACAATCAGGTCGTAGCACTTAGGTAATTTTGGAGGCCTTTGCGCATTGGGGTTGTGCTTTGGTGAAAGATAATCAAAATCAGTGACTCTGTCTTTATTTTTTTCATAAATTCCAAGATAATGAATTTTCATATTGTTCACCCCATATAATTACAATCAAACGCGAAGCGTTTCCTTCAATTCCGAATTACGCATTACGCATTCCGAATTAAATATACTGCTGATATTCCCCAACCGCTAACTTGTCACACCGCTCATTTTCCGGGTGCTCATTGTGACCTTTAACCCAACAAAATGTTACTTTGTGTGTTTCTAAAAGTGGCAGAAGTTCTTCCCATAAGTCAACATTTAAAGCAGGCTTTTTGTCCGCTTTTCTCCAATTATTTTTCTGCCACGAATAAACCCAACCTTTTGTTATTGAGTCGCATACATATTTTGAGTCTGTTGTAAGCGTAACTTCGCAGGGCTCTTTCAGAGCAGAAAGTGCTTTAATAACTGCGGTTAATTCCATTCTGTTGTTTGTGGTGTCTTTTTCACCACCCGAGAGTTCTTTTTCTGTGCCGTTAAATCTTAAAATAGCACCCCAACCACCAGGACCAGGGTTGCCTGAACAAGCACCATCTGTAAAAATTTCAATCTTTTTCATAAATATATCCTTTTTCTTGTTTATTTCATTTTACCATAAACTGCATAAAATATAAATACTTTTTAAAAAATATGTTTATTTCAATTCTAATTGTAAATACTTTCATTAGATATTGTTTTATGGGTGGTATTAAAATGAAAGCAGTTGTTATGGCGTGTGATGAGGGCGCATTGCTTCGCCCTTTAACCTGTACTTTACCTGTCGGTAAATTAGAAATCGCAGGAAAACCAATTCTTTTTTATGTTTTAGATAACTTGTTGGATTTAGATGTCTCTGAAATTATACTTATTTTAAAGTACAAATCAACGCAGATTGAAATAATGTTTCCCGAGTTTCAGTATAAAGGAATACCGTTAACAACAGTAATAGAAGAAGTGTTTTACGGTACTGCGGGTAGTGTTAAAAATGCTATTGGTGACTGTAACGAAACTGTACTGCTTCTTAACAGTAACGCTTTTTTTGAGTTTGATTTGTGTAAAGCAAAAAATCGACATATTTCAAATGATAACGATGTTACAATTATATGTAAATCGGTAGATGACCCGCGTGAATACGGAGTGGTAAATGTTGATGAAAATAACAGAATAACTGAATTTATAGAAAAACCTGGTTGGAGTGAAGCTTATAGCGATATTGTAAACTGTGGGATTTATTTTTTAGAACCGTCTGTTTTAAAAAGAATTCCAGAAAATAAAGTCTGTGATTTGAAAAAAGATTTATTCCCGCAATTGCTTTCTGAAAATTTTAAGTTTCAGGCGTTTATATGTGACGATTACTGGTGCGAAATTGAAACTCTTGAAAATTTCAGAAAAGTACAATTTGATATAATCGGCGGTAAAACAAATAAAAAACCACCATTTATAGCAGAAAATGTGTTTACAGAATCAAGTATTCCCACGGGTAATTTTGTAATTGTTCCACCTGTATATTTTGGCAGAAATGTGCAGATAGAAAGCGGTGCAGTTATTGGTCCGTACGCTTTAATAGGTGAAGGTTCACTTGTTTCTAAAGGAAGTAAAATAAGAGAAAGTATTCTTTTAAAAAATGTTTATGTTTCTTCAGGTTGCAGTGTAAATGGTGCAATTCTCAGTGACGGAGTTTCTGTAAAAAAAGGTGCATCTGTTTTTGAAAACAGCGTGTTAGGGCAGGATGTTATAATCGGTGAAGAGTCAGTTGTTGCAAATGGTGTTATGGTGTGGCCAAATAAAACTATTGAAAATGGTGTAACTGTTACTGAAAATGTCAGGTATTCTCAACCGGTAAATACTACTTTGCAGATAAATAATATTATATTCGGTGATTTCGGAGTTGAATTAACACCTGAAAAAACTGCCCGTTTAGGTTCAGCTATAGGAACACTTTCTGATGGTATAAGAGTAGGAATTGGTATTGACGGTGAAACAAATTCGGTAGCATTAAAATGTGGTATGCTTGGCGGTCTTATAAGCGTGGGAGCTAAAACATTCGATTTTGGAGACTGCTTCTTTTCGCAGATTTTTTATTATTCCGCTTTTTGTGATACAGATATTGCAATTTTTATAAGTGGTGGCGAAAACGGTGTTTCTCTTTCACTTTGTGAAAAGGGTGGGGTAGCACTTTACCGCGACAAAATAAGAAAAATAGAAACGATTTTAAATCGTGGTGAATTCAATCGCTCATCCTGTGCGGACTGTCAGAGTGTGAGTGTAATGAATTCTCTTTATGAAATGTATCTCAATGAAATCATAAGACAGTTTGATGAAACAAAAATTTCTCTAGGTGGAGTTTTGTTCTTTTGTGGTAATGAGGAAATCTCTTGTTGTGTCAGAAATGCACTGGAGAGATTAGGTGTTTCGGGTGACAAAGATGATTTTATTGTTAAAATAAATAACACGGGCACAAAAATTACAGTAGTAGAAAATGCGCAGAGTTTTTCTCACGAAAAAATACTGACAGTAGTAGCCCACAACGAAATGCAGAACGGCAACGATGTTGCCCTGCCGTGGGATGCCCCGCAGATTATAACTACACTTGGCAATTCTTTAGGAAGAAAAACTTACAGAGTTTCAGAAGCGTCAAATCACCAGCTTGAAAACAGTAAAACTAATAATGTTTCTATAAATCAGTTGTGGTCCCGTGATGCAGTGTTTTTAATGTTTAGATTGCTGAAAATAATGAACGATACTAAAAAAACGCTCAGTACACTTGTAAGTGAATTACCTGAATTTTATGTTGCTAAAAAGGTTATGGAAATTGATATTTCACCTGCACTTATTTCGAAAGAATTACTCTGTAACGATTTTAAAACAGATGAAAGCGGTGGCGTTACTCTGAAAAACGAAAAAGGTGTTGCAAAAGTGCGTAGTGAGAGCAACGGCAAAAGTCTTAAAATCATAACAGAAGCGGTTACTATGGAACTTGCAGAAGAACTTTGTGTAGATATAGAAAAACTTATCAGTATTGACATTGACTCTTAAAAAAAGTATAATAGAATGGTTATAATCTAATATTATGCCATATTGTAACTTTTTGAACTTTATGGTAGTGGAGAAACACCACTATCTACATATAAAAACAGAAAATAAATAACTAAAAAAAGAAACGGAGAGATTATGGAAAACGAAAATAACAAAGAGTTTGCCACTAATGAAAAACACAATAAAAAAGGTGGTAAACAAAACAAGAAAAATAAAAAATTCAATAATAAAACTGAAAATAAAAATCAAGACAAAACACAAAAGAAACAGCGCAAACAAAAAGGCTTTAAAAGTAAAAAGCAAGGCGGTGGTAAAATGCCGAAAGAGCAGACAGTTGATATGAAAAATAATCAGCAAAAAAAGAGTAGAACCACAGGAAAAACTGAGCAGAATAAAAAAAATAATCGCTATGGAAAAATTAAACCACCAGTTAAAACTAACCCTGTAAAAATTTCATTTTTAGGTGGTCTTAACGAAGTCGGTAAAAATATGACTGTTTATGAGTATGAAAAAAGTATGCTCATAGTTGACTGTGGATTAGCATTCCCTGAGTCTGACCAGTTAGGTGTTGACTTTGTTATTCCTGATTTTTCTTATGTAGAAAGAAATGCTGATAAAATAAAAGGTATTTTAATTACACACGGTCACGAAGACCATATTGGTGCCTTGTGCTATTTACTCAAAAAAGTGAATGTACCGGTTTACGCGACACTACTTACTGCTGGTCTTATTATGGGTAAACTTTCTGAACATAAATTAGACAAAACAGTTGATGTAAAAGTTATAAATCCTGGTGAAGAAATTCATTTAGGTGACTTTAATGTTGAATTTATTCATGTAAATCACTCAATTCCTGGTGCAGTAGCACTTGCTATAAAATGTGATGCGGGTACTATTATCCAGACAGGTGACTTCAAAATTGACACTACTCCTATTGATGGTGAAATTATAAATCTTTCGCGTTTTGCAGAACTTGGTAACGAAGGTGTTCTTTGTCTTCTTTCAGACTCAACAAACGCAGAACAACCAGGCTACACACAAAGTGAAAGTAAAGTCGGCGAAACTTTCCAGAGCCTTTTCTCTAAAGCGGGTAACAGAAGAATTATTATCGCAACATTTGCGTCAAATATTCACCGCGTTCAGCAGATTATAGATATTGCATCAAAAACAGGCAGAAAAGTTGCTTTGTCCGGCAGAAGTCTTGAAAATGTTACTGCAATCGCAAGTGAACTCGGTTATGTTCATATTCCAGAAGGTACTTTAATAAGTATTGATGAAATCAAACGCTACAACGACGAGCAACTTGTTATTATTACAACCGGTAGTCAGGGTGAAGCGATGTCTGCACTTTCAAGAATGGCATCTAAAAACCACAGAAAAGTTGAAATCGGTTATAATGACTGTGTTATTATTTCAGCAAGACCTATTCCTGGTAATGAAAAGACTGTTTATAAAGTAATCAACGATTTACTTTGTCTTGGTGCACAGGTAGTTTACGAAAAAATGTATGATGTTCATGTTTCGGGTCACGCTTGTCAGGAAGAACTTAAAATTATGCTTTCTCTTGTTAAGCCGAAGTATTTTATTCCCGTTCACGGTGAACAGAAGCATTTGAGATACCACGCAAAACTTGCTGAAAGTATCGGTATACCACACAACAATATTATTATTGGTGACAATGGTTACGAAATTTCTGTAAGTGATAGTAATATTGCAGTTTCAGGCACAGTAACTCACGGTAAAGTTTATGTTGATGGTTACGGTGTGGGTGATGTTGGCACAAGGGTTATGCGTGAAAGACAACATCTCGGTACAGATGGTATTATAATTATTGCCGCAACTATTGATGCGGCATCGGGTGAACTCGTTACAGGGCCGGATATTGTTTCAAAAGGTTTTGTTTATGTTAAAGAAGCTGAGCTTTTAATGAGTGAAGCAGTATCACTTTCAATGAATGTAATAAACAGTTTCCCGCCATATAATTTTGATTTGAACCAGATGACAAATAAACTTCGTGATGATGTTTCAAGACTTATGTATGAAAGAACAAAGCGTAGTCCTATGATTTTGCCTATTATTATGGAAGTTTATTAATAACTCTCATTAAGGAGAAAGATTATGAGATTTAAAAGTTGGTTGTATCAGAATCCAATTGGATTTTTGTCAGCGGCAGTGTTTTTACTTGTAGGTGTCGGATTTATCTTTATAGATAAAATGGGTGCAATTGCGTCTTTTGTGGGTTTTGCAGTTGTACTTGTTTTAAGTGTGGTTTATTCTGCATACAGTATATCTTCAACTAAAAAACTTGTTAAACAGATAAATAAATCTTTAAGGGGCGAAATAAAAAATATAGATTCATTTCCGCTCCCTGCAGTTGTGTGCAATTCTTATGGTGGAATTGTGTGGTATAATAAACTTTTTCTTTCAGATATACTATCAGATGATAATTCAGAAAAATTTAAAATAACAGATGTTTTCAAGGATTTTTCGTTTGATAATTTCGGGGAAGAAGAATCTGTTTCTGCACAGTATAATGACCGTTTTTATACTGTATTTACAACAAAAGTACACGATAAAAATAATCCGCTTATTGCTATGTATTTTCTTGATGATACATACTTTAAAACAACTGAAAAAGAATATCTTTTAACAAGACCTTACGCTATGCATATTCTTGTTGATAATATAGATGAACTTTACAGGAAATATTCTGACAGCAAATTTGCGCTTATCACAAGTGGTATAGAAAGTATATTGGAAAAATGGCTTGACGGTCACAATGTTATTTTCAAAAAGACTGCAAACGGCAGATTTTTAGTAATTGGTGAAAAACGCGGTCTTGATAAATTGTGTAAAGATAAATTTGAAGTGTTAAATGACATTCGTGCATACAAGTACGAAAACACAGAAATAAACGCAACTCTTTCAATAGGTGTTGGTACTGGTGAAAATGTGTTGGAATGTGAAAATCAGGCGAAACGCTCTTTGGAATTAGCATTAGGTCGCGGTGGTGACCAGTGCGCAGTATTTATGAATGAAAATTACACATTCTTCGGCGGTATGGCAAATCTTCTCAATGATAATTCAAAGGTTTCTCCAAGACAAACTTCTGCAAATATATTAAATGAGATTAAAAAACATAATAAGGTACTTATTATGGGGCATAGATTTTCGGATAATGATTCTGTCGGTGCCGCAGTTGGTATGGAGTATTTCTGCCGACAGAACGGAGTGAATGCAAAAGTTGTTGTTGATGAAAAGAAATCTCTTGCAAAGCCACTTATTAATTATCTTGAAAGTAATGGTTACGATAAATTTATAGATCACGATGACGGCAAACGCTTCTGTGACAGTAAAACATTGGTCATTGTTGTAGATACTCATGTAGTTTCACTTTTAGAAAGTGAAGAGGTTTATAACGATGGTGGCAGTAAAATTATTATAGACCACCACAGACGCACCGCAGATTACATTGACAATGCAGAGATTTTTTATCATTTGCCACTTTCATCATCTACTTGTGAAATGGTTTCTGAATTACTTGAGTATTCAACTACAAAAATAGAGTTACCACAAGAAATTGCAACTGCACTTTTATCAGGTATTGTGCTTGATACAAAAGATTATGTATTAAAAACTTCACGAAGAACATTTGAAGCGGCGGCATATTTAAAACAAAGTGGTGCAAATACAGTTGAAGTGAAAAAACTTTTCGCAGTTAATCAGGAACAGATAAACAGTGAAAATGAAATTATAAAAAAAGCTATAAGTTACAGAGACTGTATGATTTCAATTGCGGATAAAAATATTGAAAATTTAAGAGTTATAACTGCAAAAGCGGCAGATGATATGCTTAATATAAGTGGTGTCAGAGCATCATTTGTGATTTCAAAAATAAAAGATGATTTAGTCAATATTTCGGCGCGTTCTTTGGGTGAAGAAAATGTTCAGCTCATCACCGAAAAATTAGGCGGTGGTGGTCACAGTACAATGGCTGCTTGTCAACTCGAAGATGTGTCATTAGAATTAGCGCTCGAAAAATTAAAGAGTGCAATAGATGAATATTACGAAGAAAGGTAGAATTAAAATGGATGTAGTATTAAACAGTGATGTAAAAGGTCTTGGTAAAAAAGGGGAAAAGGTAAGCGTTTCTGAGGGTTACGCAAGAAACTTCCTTTTTCCAAGAAAATTAGCGAGTGAAATTAACGCTCAACTTATTTCTGAACTCAAAAACAAAGAGTCTTCAGAAAAATTCAAAGCAGATGAAGAATTAAAGGCTGCAAAAGAAAATGCGCAGAAAATCAATGGACAAACTATTGTTCTCAAAGCAAAGGGCGGTACAAACGGTAAACTTTTCGGTTCAATTACTGCAAAAGAAATTGCAGTTGAAGTTAATAAAAAATTTAATATATCTGCAGATAAAAGAAAAATTATGGTTGATGATATAAAAGCGTTTGGTACATACAACGCACAAGTTAAACTTCATCCGAAAGTAACTGCAGATTTTAAAGTACAGGTAACAGAATTATAATTGGTGTAAAGATATGGCAGAAAAAGATTTAACAACTACTAATGCTGATATTTATAAAGATAAATTCAGTTTTACTGCAGAACAAGCAATTTTAGGCTCAGTGCTTATTGACCCTGAATGTTTAAGCCGTGTTATTTCTATAATTACGCCAGAAGCATTTTATTACCCGCAACACAAAGAAATTTTCAGTGTTATGGTAACTCTTGATACATTAGGTTCAAGAATAGATGCTCTTGTAATTTTAGAAAGATTAAAAGAAAAAGGCATTTTTGACGAAGAAACAGGTAAAAACTATTTAGCACAATTGGCACAGGCAGTGCCTTCTACTGCAAATGTTGAGAACTATTGTAAAATTGTTCAGGATAATTTCTACATAAGAAGACTTATTGATATTTCACAGGATACAATTGATTCTGCTACTACGGGTGTAGAAGCAGATGTGTTGTTGGAGTCTGCTGAACAAAGTATTTATAACCTTCGTAAAGGTAAATCTACAAGTTCAATTCAGAGACTCAGTGATGTTATCACAAACGAAGTTTATCCTACACTTTCAAATATCACTTCTGAAAATGCAGAAGATTTTAAGGGTATTCCGACTGGTTTCTCAAAACTTGATGAAATTATTTCAGGTCTTAACCGTTCTGACCTTGTTTTAATAGGTGCGCGTCCTGCTATGGGTAAAACAAGTTTTGCACTTAATATTGCCCGTAATGTTGGTATGACTGGTAAAAAAGTTGTTTTCTTCTCACTCGAAATGTCAAATGAGCAGTTGGCGTCCCGAGTGCTTTCAACAGAAGCGCGTGTTGAGAGTAATAAACTCCGTTCAGGTAATATAAGTCAGGCAGAGTGGCAACGCCTTGCAGAAGCAACTAACCTTTTAGCTTCAAGATGTGAACTTTATTTTGATGATACTTCTACAATTACAGTTCCTGAAATAAAAGCAAAAATCAGAAGAATGAAAAATGTTGATTGTATTATTATTGACTACTTAGGTCTTATGCAGACTGCAGATAAAAATATCAAAGGCAATCGTGTTCAGGAAATTACTGAAATTACCCGTAGTTTAAAACTTCTTGCTAAAGACTTAAAAATTCCTGTTGTTGTTTGTTGTCAGCTTTCCCGTGGACCTGAAAAGAATGGTAAGGCTTCAAACAGACCTATGCTTTCTGACCTTCGTGACTCTGGTTCTATTGAGCAGGACGCAGATATTGTTATGATGCTTTACAGAGAAGGTTATTATAAAAACGACAAACAGAATGCAGAAGAGGTAGATATGTCACAAGCAGATGTTGATGTTGCTAAAAACCGTCATGGTCCTACTGAAAGAATCAAACTTCACTGGGATGGTCAGTTTACTCTCTTCTCAACACTGGAGTATCGTGATGAATACTAATACTTTATTAGTTAACGAAAAAGCTAAAAAGGCAATAGAAAAATACGCAATGCTAAGAAAAGGGGACAGGGTTATTGTCGGACTTTCAGGTGGTGCAGATTCTGTTTGCCTTTTGCATTTTCTTAATTCAATAAAAAATGAATATGATTTGAATATTGTTTCTGCCCACATAAATCACGGAATCCGTGGTGAAGAAGCAAAGAATGACGCCATCTTTTCAAAAACTTTATCAGAAAAGTTAAATGTAACTTTCAGACTTTTAGAAGTTGATTGTGTAAATGAAGCATACAAAAATGGCGAAACAGTTGAAGAAGCGGGGCGAAGAATTCGTTATGAGTTTTTCTCTTCCCTTGCAAATACTGAAAATTCAGTTATTGCTACTGCTCACAACAGTAATGATAATATGGAAACCGTTATTTTCAATATTACTCGTGGTTCTTCAATTAATGGTGCAAAGGGAATTCCACCAAAGCGTGAAAATATTATAAGACCGCTTATTTTCTGCACCCGTGAAGAAATCGAAGGTTATTGCAAAGAGAATTCTTTGTCTTTTGTTACTGACAGTACAAATTTGAGCGATGATTATACAAGAAATAAGATTCGCCATCTTGTTATTCCTGAGTTAAAGTCTATAAACACTAATGTTGAAGATGCTTTTTCGCGTTTTTCTGAAAGCGTAAGAGATGATGTTGAACTTTTAGAAAATCTGGCACTTGACGCTTTTAAACAAGCGGAAATTGACAAGAATACTTATAGTGTTAATATTCTCAATTCTTTTCATAAATCAATAAAAAATCGCGTGATTTTTAAAGCAATAAATAATTTTTGTGGTGAAACTCCTGACCGTAAAAAAGTTCAGGCAGTGTGTGAGTGTATCAATGACAACACTAAAATTCAACTTTACAAAAATTGTTATGCCGTGACTAAAGATGGTGTTTTAAAGTTTTTTGACGGTGAAAATATTGTTTCTGAAAATCAGGAAAGAATAATTCTTGGAACACTACATTCCCACTATCAGTTTGGTGAATATATAGTCGAAACAGAATTACTGGAAAATATTTCACAAAAAATTAAAGATTTAGTATTGGATAATTTAATAGATTGTGATACAATATGTGGTAATTTGGTTTTAAGAACTCGTCAGGAAGGCGATAAAATTACTCTTCGTAAAAGAAATGTTACTAAAACACTGAAAAAACTTTTTATTGAAGAGAATATCCCAAAAGAAGAAAGAGGTTTAATTCCTGTTATTTCAGATGATAACGGAATTGTGTGGGTTTATGGGTTTGGTGTAAATAAAAAGAATGCTAAAACCGTAAACAGTAAAAATATTTTATCTGTAAGAGTGAGTGAGAGAAATGTTTTCACAAAAAATGAATGATGATATAAAAAAAGTTCTTATTGATGAAACTGAACTTAAATCAATTGTAAAAAGATTAGGTGAAGAAATTACCAACGATTATAAAGGTAAAGAAGTTCTTTTAATCGGTATTTTAAAAGGTTCTGTAATTTTTATGGCAGACCTTATGAGAGCGATTGATTTGCCTTGCAATATTGATTTTATGGCAGTTTCAAGTTATGGCAATTCTACAGAGAGTTCTGGCAGAGTTAAAATTAACAAAGACCTTGATAATGACATTCAGGGTAAAGATATAATTATTATTGAAGATATTTTAGACAGTGGTAAAACGCTTTATTATATAAGAGATATTCTCACTGCAAGAAAGCCGGCTTCAATAAAAATATGTACTCTTTTTGACAAACCTGAAAGACGCGAAGCAGATATTAAAGCGGACTATATCGGTTCTTTAGTTCCAAATGAATTTATTGTTGGTTACGGTCTTGACTATTCTGAGTATTATAGGAATTTGCCATTTATAGGTGTACTTAAAGAAAGTGTTTATGAGAATAATAACTAATATAAAATGTTAGTTTTATTTATAAAATAAATTTGTTTATCAAATAAAAAGCAGGTGACTTACTATTAAAATCAATGACAAAATGAAGGCGTTTTTGCCTTACATTCTTATTCCGTTAATGGTTATCGGTTTGATTTTTGTGTATTCAGGTTCAGAATCAACCGAAAAATTAGAGTATTATCAGGTAATTGAATTATTTGATAAGGGTGAAGTGAGTGAATACGAATTAAACATTGGTACAGGTGCTCTTACCTATACTTTAAAAGACAGTAGCACAGGCAGATATTCTGTCCCTAATGTCAGTATGTTTATAAACGATATTCACGAAGATGTTGTTGAATACAACCGTGCTAACCCGAAAACTCCTATAAAATACAATTATGTTTCAGGTGCTTCTTACTCATTCTGGCTCCAGATAATACCTGTTATTTTCTGTGCAATTCTTGTAATTGCAGGTGGTTTCATATTTACGAAGCGTATGGGCAATTCTATTTCAAGTGAAAATAACAGAGCAATGGGCTTTGGTAAAGCAAGAGTAAAATTTGGTGCCGATGAAAAAAGAAAAACAACCTTTGATAAGGTTGCTGGTGCTGATGAGGAAAAAGAAGAATTACAAGAGATTGTTGAATTCTTAAAAGACCCACAAAAGTTCACAGAGCTTGGTGCAAGAATTCCTAAAGGTGTGCTTTTAGTTGGCCCTCCGGGTACGGGTAAAACACTTTTAGCTCGTGCAGTTGCTGGTGAAGCAGATGTACCATTCTTCTCAATTTCAGGTTCTGACTTTGTTGAAATGTATGTTGGTGTCGGTGCTTCGCGTGTTCGCGACCTTTTTGACCAGGCAAAGAAAAGTTCACCATCAATTATTTTCATTGACGAAATTGATGCTGTTGGCCGTCACAGAGGCGCAGGTATGGGCGGTGGCCACGATGAAAGAGAGCAGACTTTAAACCAGTTACTTGTTGAAATGGATGGTTTCGGCAATAACGAAGGTGTAATTATTATTGCCGCTACTAACCGTGCAGATATTTTAGACCCTGCACTTTTGAGACCAGGTCGTTTTGACAGACGCGTTACAGTTGGTCGCCCTGACTTAAAGGGTAGAGAAGAAATTTTAAAAGTTCACGCAAAAAATAAACCATTAGGTCCTGATGTTGATTTAAAGAGCATCGCTCACGGTACAATTGGTTTCGTTGGTGCAGACCTTGAAAATCTTCTTAATGAAGCAGCACTTCTTGCGGCAAAACGCAACAAGAAAGCAATCACTATGGTTGAAATTGACGAAGCAACTCTCAAGGTTGAAGTTGGTGCAGAAAAGAAATCGCACAAATATACAGAAAAAGACAAGAAACTTACTGCTTACCACGAAGCAGGTCACGCAGTTGTTTCTTACTATCTTGAAAACAGTGATCCTGTTTACGAGATTTCCATTATTCCACGCGGTATGGCGGGCGGTTACACACTCAATAGACCAAATGAAGATTCTTCATTCAGAAGCAAGTCTGTAATGCTTGACGAGATTGTTGTGTTTATGGGTGGTAGAGTTGCAGAAAAGATTATCGACAATGACAGATGGACTGGTCCGTCTTCAGATATTTCAAGAGCAACAGATATGGCAAGAGCTATGGTAACCCGCTATGGTATGAGTGAAAAATTGGGTCCTGTTGTATATGGTAAGGATAACGATGAAGTGTTCTTGGGTATGGATTACAGCCATACAAAGAACTACTCAGAAACATTCGCAACAGAAATTGATACAGAAATCAAAAAGATTATTGAAGGCTGTGAAAAGCGTTGCGAAGAAATTCTTACTGAGCATAAAGATAAACTTGTTCTTATTGCAGAAACACTTATTAAAAATGAAAAAATCAGTGGTGCTCGTTTCTTGGAGCTTATGGATGAAAACTATGACCCTGAGAACGATAAGGAAAACGAAGAATCTGCTACTGAAGAAAAAACTGAAACAGTAGAAACAAAAACTGAAGAAACTGTTAGTGAAAAAACAGACGATGATGTTAATATAACAGAAAATCCTGTTCCATCAGTTACTGAAGAAGTAATTGAACCAAACGATAAAACGGAAGAATAAAACTGATTATCCCCTTGATAAAATCAAATTTTATCAAGGGGATAGTTATTTACATTTCATAAATAATAGTTAAAATTCCATCTTTAATAGATATTTCGCTATCTCTACCAATGAATTCATTGCTAACACCAAGTGGAAAGTCAGGTGAAATTTCTGCATTATCTAACTCGTATAAAAGACCTTTAATTGTAACACCCTTTGCTATACCTGAAAGAGCAAAAACTGAAACATAACCTTTTGCGGTTTTCTTGAATTTTATGCTGGAATTTTTTATAGCGGTAACAGTGTGATTATTATCACAAATATAAGCAATACCGCCATTTTCGGCAACAAAGGTGGCAGTCTGAATGGTAGCTACTGTGTGGTCTAATCTGCCACCTATTGCACCATAAATTATAAAAGTTTTATAACCTTTTTCTAAACCGATTTTTACTGCTAAAAGAGTGTCGGTATCATCTTTTTTTACAGGGTGTTTTATAAAGTTTTCATTCTCAGGTACTTCGCCTAAAGAATCAAAATCACCAACAACCAAATCAGGTTTTATATTAAGTTTTGTTAAGGTACTGTAACCACCATCCGCCGCAATAATCAAGTCATTTTCGTTTGGGTTGAAATCGGTAATTGAGCAGTCTAAAGCACCAAAGATGTAACATATACTCATTTTGTAAATCACCATAAACTACTATACAGTTTTTTCTCGATAAATGCAAGTATAAAAGAAACGAAAGTTGAAAAGGTATTAGATGTTAGGTGTTAGGTGTTAGATGTTAGATGTTAGATGTTAGATGTTAGATGTTAGATGTTAGATATTAGATATTAGTAATATAAAACTACATTCTCTCATCAGATTAAATTCTGAATGAAAGAATGTAGTTAGTTTTATTTCTTTTTAATTATAATCAAACGCGAAGCGTTTCCTTAATTCTGCATTTTGCACTCTGCATTTTTCATTATCTTTTAATTCTGCTTTGCAGAATTAAAAGATTCCGTATGTCACAAGCGACATTATAAGTCCTGCAATAAATACACCTAGAGCAATTATTGGTAAGCACTTTTTTATGCGTAAATCCATAAGTGCTGCAATTAAAGCACCGGTCCAGCCACCTGTACCAGGGAGGGGAATTGCAACAAAAAGTAAAAGTCCCCATTCCTTGTATTTTTCCATAGTGCCTTTTTTCTTGTCAGAACGCGCTTCCATTTTTTCAACAATCTTTGCCAAATGCTTGTTTTTTCTCATAAGAGCAAATATTTTTCTTATAAAAAGCAATATGAATGGAATTGGAATCATATTTCCTATATAGCAGATTAAAAATGCTTTTAAAAAGTCAATTTCTAAAAGAAGTGAAGCAATCATTCCGCCACGGATTTCTAATACAGGGAAAAGTGAAATCACAAAAGCGATAAGTTCTGGAGGGATTTCATTTTTTAAGAATTCTACAACGGTGGATACTAATTCTTGTACCATTTTATACCTCTTCTGGTGTTATTAAACCTTTTGAAATCAAGTGTTCTCTTGCATCGTGAAGAATAGTTTTATCATTCTCAAATTTTAAGTTTTTATAAGCGTTTTCATAAGTGAGCCAGATGTAATCTTCAATTTCTTCTTTTTGAATAATTGTCTGAGTATCATCTGTTTTAGCTACATACACATAAACGGTTTTATGAATTCTGTTCTGAATTGTGTACTCGGATTTTGAAACGAAATCAGGAATAATATCAATATGAATTCCTGTTTCTTCTAAAACTTCACGCTTTGCAGTTTCTTCTGCAGTTTCACCATCTTCCATGTGACCTTTTGGGAAACCCCAGTTTGAACTGCGGTTGTTTTTTATAAGCAGATAGCGAATTTGCCCGTTAATGTTTCTGTATATTACTGCACCACAAGAACGCTCGTATCGGCATTCGAGATTATATCTTCTGCCTTCTGTAATAAAAGAAATTGCGTTTCTTATTTCACAATCAATAAATCTTTTAGATTTAGGTGCCGCAATAAGTTTAACTTCACCTGTGTCAAGAAAACGAACAGATGCAATAACTCTGCCATCAAAGTGTTTGACAGGGTTGTCAATTCCCATTACAAGAACGCCGCTAATGGGAGAGTAGGGTTTGAATTTACCGATAGGTTGACCGTGGTTGAGTTTATAAACTCTGCCGGTGTTACCTAAAGGTGTACCTACCTGCTCAGTTATACTGAGTCGTATTAATTTGCCTAACATTGAAATAAACCTCACAAATAACAGGGTAACCAACTGTTTCTTGTTACCCATAACAAAATCTACCAACCATTATAACTCTAAATATGGTTTCTTGCAATACAAAAACTGCATATTTTTTATAAAATTTCCTTAATTTTATGAAAAATATGAATAATCAGCACCTCAGGATATTTTTTTGAAATATCCTGAGGTGCTGGGGTTAAAGTTCTTTGAAAATTTTATTGATTTCCACTGCCTGACCACAAGTCATAGCACCTTCTGTGCATTTGTTTACAAAACAACTTGGTCCATAGAAATTAAATATAGTCGGGTCTGCTTTACGGAGTTTCTTAAGCATATCAACTGCAAAATCTCTTATTTCCCACTGAGCACGGTTGCAAGAACGCAATTTCATAAATAAAAGTAATTCTCTGCCATTAATTGTTGTAACAAAATCAACAGTATTACCACTTAACTGGATATATGCTAAAAGACCATCACTGATACCGTCTTCTTTCAAATTGTCGTAAAGGTCTGCGGTTTTCTGGAACGCAGTTTTATAACGCTCTAAAAGTTCCGGTTTTTTAACAATTGTTTCAGGTAAAATGAATCTTCTTCTGTTAGTAAGTGTAAGAGAAGGAATTCCTATTGACTGAATTCTGTGACGGGCAAAGTGTGTAAGACAAGAGAGAGAAACATTGTTGATTCTGAATGTGAATGTAACTGCTTCAAGTGGTCTTTGTCTTTTTGAATTTATAACTTCTTTAATGATTTTTGCACATTCTTGTTCGTCACTTATGATGTTTTCAATCTGTTTAGTAGGTAAGCCCAATGACTCGATAAGTGCAGCTCTTGCAACACATTTTGAAGCGTTTGGTGTGTAGTTGAGAAGTTCAACCGCTTCTTCGCTTTCAACGAGAGAATCATCTCTCTTATAAGAAAAACGAGGAACATCCTGCATAGCAGGTCGGCGTGTTTCGAAATCTGTAAAAATACCAGGTGTTAACTTTTGAGCCTGCTCATAAAGAGAAAGACCTAAATTTTTGATTTCAGGGAATGAAGCACCTCTGCCATAAATCATAGCATAAAGCATATTAACGAGTTCTCTTGCATTGAGTGTGCAGTAGAAGTTACTGTAAAGTGAATACGGAAGAATAAAACGAGCATCTTCTTTAGGAATACCTGCGTCTATAAATTGACGGTATTCATCATAAAGATAATTCATGTGTGCTATGTATTTATCCTGAACAAATTTGGACTCGAACTTAGGAATGAAGTAACCAAGTTCACCAAAGTCAACATATCTTCTTGATTTTACGGTAAAAGATGCAAGTCTGAATTCTATTACAAATTGTTCAACAAGTACTGAAACATTCTGGAAAGCTAAGTTGAATACAGTGTGTTCAATAGTTGATGTGTGACCAGAACGAGTTACTTTTGAAATAAGATTTGCATTCTTTACAGCATCTTTTGAAAGTTCAAGGATTTCAAGTGCGGTACCAGGTTGTGTTGAAATTCTGCCGGATGCAGCAGGGATTTGTTCGCCTGTGTCAGTAAGTCCGACAATAACCGCTTTTGAATTTAAATTGAATTCAGTAGTAGTCATAGGTTACCTCCGTTTTAGTGCATTAATGCACCATTTAAAACAATCTTTTTTCATTTTATCATAATTTGTCATATTCTGCAAGTGTTATTTGATTTTGTATTTTTTAGTTTTGCAATATCTAGTAGTGACAAGCGAAAAAAATTATAAAAATATACAAATATATGGTGTTTTAATATTGAAATTTAATTGTGTATATGGTATTATATTTTTAATTGTGGGATTATGCGATTTTTTGTGTTTTTGGAACTAAAAATACATAGTAATCTGAAACTTGAATGTTGGAGTTATTAGTCTTTTTTTCATTTTCGCACAACAGAAATATTATGATGTCTGAAAGGGGTAACAAACTATGGCAATTATCAAAAAGGAAGCATATTACAATTCTTCAACAGGTGTTAATAAAATCCGTGCTTTAATATGGTCAGATGACAGCGTAGAGCCTGTGGGTATTTTTCAGATTGCTCACGGTGTAAGTGAACACATTGACCGTTACGACCATTTTGCAAGATTTTTAGCAGAAAAAGGTTACATAGTTTGTGGTAATGACCATTTAGGTCATGGTAAATCTGTTTCATCACCCGAAGATTTAGGGTTTACTGCAGAAGAAGATGGTTTCCGCCGCTTTGTTGATGATATGCATATTCTCTATAACATAATGCATAAGCGTTACCCTGATTTAAAATATTATATGTTTGGTCACAGTATGGGTTCATTCTGTGCGAGAGTTTACGCAGGTACTTTTTCAGAAGATTTATCTGGTCTTATTATCTGTGGCACAGGTCAGGCACCTGCGGGGCTCGAGTTTGGTATAAACACTTTAAGAGAGTTGACACAGAAGTTCGGCCCGAGAACAAGAAATAAAATTATGGCGGGTGCTTTAAATAAAATTTCTTCTATGGGTATTAAAGATAAAACTTCAGATTTAGACTGGTTGAGTTACAACAAAAAGAATGTTGAAGAATATAAAAATGACCCACTTTGTGGAATTGAATTAACAGTAGCAGGTATGAGAGATTTAGGTTCAATTACACTTCTTGCGAGTGATAAGTTGTGGCCAGCATCTCTTAGGGTAGGACTTCCTATTCTGATTATTTCAGGTGGTGAAGACCCAATAGGTTTTAACGGTAAAGCACCAATTGCCTGTGCAGACAGTCTTATAGCGGCAGGTCACGAACCAGAAGTTATAATTTACCCTGCTATGCGTCACGAAATTTTAAATGAAGAAGCAAATGAAAAGGTTTACCTTGATATTTTAGGTTTTCTTAACACTGCATCATTCTGAAAGGTAGTTAGTAAATTTGCAGAATAATAAATTTTTCGTTCCCGAAACAGAAATGACGGAACAAAACGAATACAAGAAAAAAGTCAAAAATATAGTTAAATCAAGATTTCAGGGTGAGACTCCTAAAGCATTCGTTCACACTTATGGTTGTCAGGGTAATGTCGCTGACAGTGAGCACATAAAAGGTCAACTTGTAGAAATGGGGTATTCCCTGACCGAAGAACTCGAGAGTGCCGATATAATTATCTATAACACCTGTGCAATCCGTGAACACGCTGAAGACAGAGTTTTTGGTAATGTCGGAGCCTTGAAAACACTCAAGAAGAAAAATCCGAATTTAGTGATTGGTCTTTGTGGTTGTATGATGCAACAGGAACATATAGCAGAAAAAATCAAAAACAGTTACCCTTATGTTAATCTCGTTTTTGGTACTCACGCACTTCACAAGTTACCGGAATTACTTTTTAAAGTTTTCAAAACGAAAAAACGCGTTTTCTCTATTGAAGAGTGTGACGGTGTAATTGCAGAAGGTATGCCTAATGAACGCGATAGTGGTGAAAACGCCTGGCTTCCTATTATGTATGGGTGCGACAATTTCTGTTCTTATTGCGTTGTGCCTTATGTAAGAGGCAGAGAGCGTAGTCGTGAAGCAGATGTTGTTTTAAAAGAGGCTGAAGATTTAATAAAACAAGGTTATAAAAAAATAACTCTTTTAGGTCAGAATGTTAATTCTTACGGCAAAAGTTTAGAAAACGGAATTAACTTTTCGGAACTTGTAAGAAGACTTGATAAAATCGAGGGAGATTATACTTTTGATTTTATGACTTCTCACCCGAAAGATTGCACAAAAGAACTTATTGATGTTTTAGCTTCTTCAAAGCATTTCTGCGGTCATTTGCATTTACCTGTTCAATCCGGAAATAATAGAATTTTAAAAGAGATGAACAGAAAATATACAAGAGAGCATTATCTTGATTTGGTAAACTACGCAAAAGAAAAAATACCGGGTGTCGATATAACGACTGACATTATCGTAGGATTCCCGGGGGAAACCTATGAGGAGTTTTTAGATACAGTTTCTCTTGTTAAAGAAGTGAGGTACGGCTCGATGTTCACATTCATTTACTCAAAGCGTAAAGGAACGAAAGCCGCTTCTTATGAAGATAAAATATCAAAAGAAGAAAAAACAAAATGGTTTATGGAACTTCTTAAAGTTCAAGAAGAGCTTACAAAAGAATAATTATCTCTTTTGCAAGAGAAGGGGACCGCGCGTAAGCATGGTGGAGAGTTCTAGCGTAAGCGTATAATTAAATCATTTACCGTATAAACAATGTTTCATTGTGAAATTTTTTATAAAAAGAAAGGAAGTATAACAATGAGTGTTATCGAACTTACAAGACAATTAGGCGCAGCAATACAAGCTGACGAACGCTACAAAGCTTTTGACGAAGCAAAAAAAGCAAATGACGCAGACAAGGAATTAAACGACCTTATCGGTAAAATCAACCTTGTTCAGCTCAACTATCAGCAAGAAGCTGCAAAAGGCGAAGAAGCAGACGAAAAAGTAATGGAAAATTACGGTAAAGAATTTGAAGAACTCTATCGTTCAGTAATGCTTAACGGTAATATGGTTAAGTTTGAAGCAGCAAAAACTGCTATTGACGATATGATGAACGAAATTATGGGGATTCTTGCTCTTTGCATTGATGGACAAGACCCTGCAACTTGCGAACCAAAACATGAACATTCTTGTGGTGGTAGTTGTGAAAGCTGCGGCGGTTGCCACTAATAACTGATTTTTAATCAGAATTTTTCAGAAATTTAGCGTTGAGGTGTAGTATGGCTGGTCTCTCTCCTATGATGGAGCAATATTTTCAGATAAAAAAAGAATATGCCGATACTCTGTTGTTTTTCAGATTGGGTGACTTTTATGAAATGTTCTTTGATGATGCTAAAATTGCATCTAAAGAACTTGAATTGGTCCTTACAGGCAGAGATTGCGGTCAGGAGGAAAGGGCGCCAATGTGTGGTGTTCCTTTCCATAGCGCCGATACTTACATAGCAAAACTCGTATCCCGTGGTTACAAAGTGGCTATATGCGAACAGGTCGAAGACCCCGCGCAAGCTAAAGGTATTGTTAAAAGAGATGTTGTAAGAATTGTAACACCGGGTACAGTAATTGAAAGCAGTATGCTCGATGAAGGTAAAAATAACTTCTTAGCTTCTGTTTATATTACAGATAAATCCTGTGGTGCGGCATTCGTGGATGTTTCAACAGGTGAAGTTCATCTTGATTCGTTTAACGATGCATCAGATGCCACTCGTCTTATGAACCAGTTGGGTTGCTTTGACCCCAGCGAAGTTTTGCTTAATAAATATGCGTCATCAATTAAAGAAATAGTAAATTTTGTTAAAGACAGATTATCTGCAAGATATCAGGTTTTAAGTGATGACGACTATAACGAAACACTCTGTAAAAATGCAGTTGTTTCACATATTGATGAAAACTCAGAAGAATTCGCAGAGTTCAACAGAAATAATGCTTTGCTTTTAGCGTTTGGCTCTGCACTTAACTATTTAGAAAATGCACAAAAAACAAAGTTAGAAAATATTAATGAAGTTGAATTTTTCGGTGCAGATAAATTTCTTAATTTAGATTTAACTGCAAGAAGAAATTTAGAACTTACAGAAACACAGATTCGACGCGAGAAAAAAGGCAGTCTTTTATGGGTTTTAGACCACACAAAAACTGCTATGGGTAAACGCCTTATAAGAAATTGGGTTGAACAACCACTTCTTAATTATTCTCTCATTTCTGCAAGACAGAATGCAGTAGAAGAACTTACAAACAACACTATTCTTTTAGATACTGAAATGTCACTTCTTTCAGATATGTACGATTTAGAAAGAATTATGACAAGAATAGTTTATGGTACGGCAAATGCAAAAGAACTCCGTACATTAAGCCTTACTATTGATAAACTTCAGGGCATAAAGGCATCTCTTAAGGATGTTAAATCAAAAATGCTTACTGAAATTTATGAAGAAATAGATTTATTGGAAGATGTCAATTCTCTCATAAATTCTGCAATAGTCGATGAACCTCCACTCACTGTAAGAGAGGGTGGAATGATAAGAAAAGGCTATAATGAAGAACTCGACTCTCTTCACGATATTGTTGAAAACGGTAAAGGTTACTTAACCGCAGTTGAACAATCTGAGCAAGAGAAGACAGGTATTAAAAAACTTAAAATAGGCTATAACCGAGTATTCGGATATTATATAGAGGTTACTAATTCATTCAAAGACTTAGTACCGGAACATTATATAAGAAAACAGACTCTCGCAAATTGCGAAAGATATATAACTCAGGAATTAAAAGAACTTGAGTCAAAAGTTTTAGGTGCACAGGAAAGAATTGTAAGAATTGAATTTGAATTGTTTTCTGAAATTCGCTCAAAAATTGCAAACGAACTTGAAAGAGTACGCGTAACCGGTAAAGCAGTTGCAAGACTTGATGTTCTTTGTTCTTTAGCTTACACAGCAGTTACAAATAACTATGTAAGACCGACTGTTGACACATCTGACGATGTTATTATTAAAGATGGTAGACACCCCGTAGTTGAGCTTATGCTCGGCGGTGCACCTTTTGTTCCAAATGATACACACCTTGATTGTGGTGATTACAGAAGTGCAATTATAACAGGTCCTAATATGGCAGGTAAATCTACATATATGCGACAAGTTGCTTTAATTGTGTTAATGGCACAAATAGGTAGCTTTGTTCCTGCAAGCAGTGCCAAAATCGGTATTGTAGATAAAATCTTTACCCGAGTAGGTGCATCAGATGACTTGTCACAAGGTCAGTCAACATTTATGCTTGAAATGACAGAAGTTGCAGATATTTTAAAAAATGCAACTGCGAAAAGTTTAATCGTGTTCGACGAAATTGGTCGTGGTACTTCTACATTTGATGGTATGAGTATTGCAAGAGCTGTTTTAGAATATACTGCAGATAAAAAGAAAATAGGTGCAAAAACACTTTTTGCTACTCACTATCACGAATTGACCGAACTTGAAAATTCAGTAGATGGTGTTAAAAACTACAACACATCAGTAAAAAAACGCGGTGACGATATTACATTCTTAAGAAGAATTGTTAAAGGTGCCGCTGACGGAAGTTATGGTGTGGAAGTTGCAAAACTTGCTGGTATTCCTAAAGTGGTTGTTGAGAATGCAAAAGTTATTTTAAAATCTTTAGAAGAACAACAAAGAGTTAATTTAGGTGTTGCACCAAAGGTTGTAACAAAAGAAGAACCCGAAGAAATGCAACTTTCTTTCTCATCAAGCGGTAAAGAAAACTTTATTGAAAAAGTAAAAAATATAGATGTAAACACACTTACACCTATTGAAGCATTAACTAAGCTTTTTGAACTTCAGAAAGAAGCAGAAAACATATAATTAAACTTATTTACGAAAGGGGGCGTTACCATGCCAAGAATCAATGTGTTACCCAAAAATATTGCAGACTTAATTGCGGCAGGTGAAGTAGTAGAACGCCCATCTTCCGTAATAAAAGAATTTTTAGAAAACTCGATTGACGCAGGTGCTAAAAATATTACTGTCGAAATAAAAAATGGTGGTAAAACTTACATAAGAGTAACTGACAATGGTTGCGGTATAGAAAAAGAGGATGTAAGAAAAGCGTTTTTAAGTCATGCTACAAGCAAGATAAATTCGGCAGATGATTTGGATAGTATAAGCACATTAGGTTTTCGCGGTGAAGCGTTACCGTCAATTTCTGCAGTTGCAAAAGTTGAACTTCTCACGAGAACTGAAAATGAAGAAATCGGCACATCCTATAAAATCTTCGGTGGCGAAGAAATTGAACTCACTGAAGCAGGGTGTCCTGTCGGTACAACTCTTATAGTAAGAGATTTGTTTTTCAACATCCCTGCAAGAATGAAGTTCCTAAAAAAAGATGTTCAGGAGGGTAACTATATTGCGGCAATTTTAGAAAAAATTGCAGTTTCTTACCCGAATATATCATTTAAATTTATAAGAGATGGTAAACTTAACTTTTCAACACCAGGTGATGGTGATTTGAAATCTGCCGTTTATGCAGTATTCGGCAAAGAATATACAGAAGGTTTACTTCATGCAGAGTATGAGGGTAACGGTATAAAAGTTACAGGTTTTGCAGGTAAACCAACTGCCGGTAGAGGTAGCAGAAGTGGTCAGCATTTCTTTGTAAATGGCAGATATGTTAAAAGCCCTATGTGTATCACTGCACTTGAAACTGCTTATAAAAACTCAATTATGTCAGGCAAATTCCCGACTTGTGTTATTTTTATAAATCTTCCGTTTTCTGCGGTAGATGTAAATGTGCACCCTGCAAAAACAGAAGTCAGATTTTTTGAAGAAAAGAAAGTGTTTGATGCAGTTTATGGTGCGGCACTCAACGCCTTAACGCAGGATACAAGACCTAAAGCCACTTTTTCTACTGCAAAGGCATTTATGCCTGAAGCAATAAAAGGTGAACAGTTAAAAATAACTGAAACGGAAAATGAACCAGAAAAAGTACAGACTGTACCTGAGAAGATTCCTGAACAAAAAGAAAAAAGTTTTACAATAGTCGGTAAGTCATTTATGAAAGAGCAGTCTTTCACTACTCCTGCACCTGAAACTGTTGTAAAAGAAGAACCCAAAACAAAAATTACATTAAATTCAAGAGAAGCAGAAACTCTCGATTTTCTCAAAGATGAATATTTAAATAATCAAAACGAAAAACAAATTAATCTTTCAATAAATGTAAATTCTATTGCTTCTTCAGATGAAAAATCAGAAGTCAGCGAATTTGAACCTACAACCGAAAAAATTGTTGAAGAAAAAAAGCTACAAGAAGAAGCAAAGCCAGTTCCTGATTTCAGAATTGTTGGTGAAGCGTTTAAAACCTACATATTTGTAGAACTCGAAAACCAACTTCTTATGATAGATAAGCACGCGGCACACGAGAGAATGTTGTTTGAAAAATTCAAAGAACAACGCGATTCTTTTCAACAGATGCTTTTAGTACCGGTTACAGTTTCTTTGTCGCCTGATGAATATAATGCAGTTCTTGAAAATACAGAACTTTTATATAAAGCAGGTTACGAGGTTTCTGATTTTGGTGACAGATGTATTAAAGTGAGCGCGTGTCCTACTGAACTTGTAAACGAAGATATTACTGCAATAATAACTGAAATTGCAAGTTATCTTTCTGTGAATGTTAAAACGATAATACCAGAAAAATTGGATTGGATTTATCATTCAATGGCTTGCAGAGCTGCAATAAAAGCAGGTAACACAACCACAGATATTGAAATTGAAAAGTTCGTAAAAGATTTACTTTCAAGAGAAGATATCCGTTATTGTCCTCACGGCAGACCTGTTATGGTAGAAATCAGTAAAAGAGAATTAGAGAAGCAATTTAAAAGGATAGTTTAATG
>SVPQ01000034.1 GCA_015065845.1 Oscillospiraceae bacterium | reverse complement strand
AGAGAAGCAATTTAAAAGGATAGTTTAATGGAAAAAATAAAAATAATAGTAGTTGTTGGTCCTACTGCTTCGGGTAAAACTTCTCTTGGGATTCATCTTGCAAAGAAATTTAACGGTGAAGTTATATCCGGCGATTCAATGCAGATATATGAAGATATGAATATTGCAACTGCAAAACCAACTGAAGAAGAAATGCAGGGAATAAAACACCATTTAATAGGTTTTGTTAATCCTGAAACAGAATATAGCGTTGCTTCGTTTTGCAGTGATGCAAAAAAAACGGTAGAAGATATTGTTTCAAGAGATAAAACTCCTATATTGGTAGGCGGCACAGGACTTTATATTGATTCATTCATAAATAATACAGAGTTTTTTGATAACGCCAATTCAAAAGAAGTAAGAGAAGAACTTTATAAAGAATTAAACGAATACGGAATAGAAAGACTTTATGATGAATTACTTCAGGTAGATAGTGAAGCGGCTAAAAAAATTCACCCAAACAATGAAGTAAGGGTTATAAGAGCGTTGGAAATTTATCGTCTTACAGGTAAAAATTTAACAGAGCAGAATAAATGCTCACACGAAAATGAAAGTCCTTATGAACCTTTATATATAGGTATAAGTTATAAAGACAGAGAAAAACTTTATGAAAGAATAAATAAGCGTGTCGATATAATGTATGACACGGGACTTTTAGAAGAAACAAAAGAGTTTTATAAAAAGCATCCGTCACAAACGGCGGTTAATGCAATTGGTTATAAAGAGTTAAAACCATATTTGGATGGTGAAAAAACTTTAGAAGAGTGTCTTATGCATTTAAAACAATCAACAAGACGATATGCAAAAAGACAACTTACATGGTTTAACAGAAACGAAAAAATAAAGTGGGTTTACCCTGATTTATATAATGATGTAAACGAACTTTTCAGTGAAACGGACACTTTGGTTGAAAAATTTTTGAAAGGAGAATGAAACTATGCGTGACAGACGAGTAAAATTAGTTATAGCAGGACTCGTTCTGGTATTTTTCCTTTCTTATCTTATAACCCAGATGGTTATGGTTTCTAAAGCGGAAATCGAAACACAGATAGCAATGAGTGAAACCGTTTACAAAACTATAAATACAAAATGTTTTGTGGTGCGTGACGAACAGTATATTGTAAATTCTGCAAAAGGTACAACAATTTCATTTGCAGGGAACGCACAACGCGTTGCAAAAGGTGATACTGTTTCAATGATTTTTAAAACAGATGAAGATGCAAAAACATATTTGCGAATTACCGAAATAACAGAAGAACTTGAGCATTACAACACCTTGGCAGGTCAGGCAAATATACAAGCAGTAGATGTTCACTCCCTCTCTTCAAAAATAGAAACAAAACTTTCAGATTATCTTGACAGTATTGATAAGGGCGATTTCAAAAAAGCTGATGAAAACATAAATTCTTTCGGGAACTTTGTAACAAGTAAGCAGATTTCTACTGGTGAAGTTCTTAACTTGAATGATAAAATAACTGCTCTTACAAATGAATTACAGACACTACAGGCAAAGAAAACTGCTTACAGTGAAGTTAAAAGTGAAAGAGCGGGTTATTATTTAAAAGGTGCTGATGGTTACGAAAATACAATTGATTTTACCAAAATAAATGAATTGACAACAAAAGATGTTGAAAAAGCAATAAATTCAAAACCACAGGAAGTAAAAAGTGATGTTGTCGGTAGAACAGTTGGTAGTTTTGACTGGTATATACTTTGTTCAATAGATACCGATAAAACAATCGATTTAAAAGATAATGCAGATATATTTATAAATTTCCCATACTCCGGTGTTGAAAAACTAAAAGGTACAATTTATAAAATTGGTGACCGCACGGAAAATAAAACACTTGTGATTATTAAATGCAATCTTATGAATGATGCTCTTGCAGATTTCAGAATAGAAGATGTTCAGTTAATAACCGAAGAATACACAGGTTACAAAATTAAAAATTTAGCAATAAGAACAGTTGATGGGCAAACAGGTGTTTATGTTGTAAGTGGTAATCTTATAGATTTCAGAAAAGTTCATATTGCTTACAATGATGGCGAATATTCAATAGTAGATAACCCCGATGGTGATTGGGGATATATAAGACTTTATGATGAAGTTGTTACTAAGGGGGTTGAGATGTATGATAACAAACTCGTTTGACGATGACAGATGCAAGTCAATATCTGAAAATCTCAAACTCATACGCGAAAAAATTTCTGAGTCTGCAATTAAATCGGGCAGGAATTACGAGGATATAAAACTTATGGCAGTTACCAAAACTGTTCCGGTTGAATATATCAATTATTCTATTGATAATTGCGGCATTGATTTAATTGGTGAAAATAAAGTTCAGGAATTCCTTTCAAAAAAAGATACACTTCATCTTGATGGGGTGGAAAAACATCTGATTGGTCATCTGCAGACAAACAAAGTAAAGAAAATTGTTCCTCTTGTAGATATGATTCAATCAGTTGACAGTGTTCATTTAGCAGAAGAAATTTCAAAACAAGCGCTAAATAATTCGATTGTTTCAGACATTCTTCTTGAGGTGAATATAGGTAGTGAAGAAAGTAAAACAGGGTTTGACAAAGAGGCGTTTCTTGAGTCACTCAGTAAAATATCAGAACTCCCTAATTTAAATGTAAAAGGAATTATGACAATCCCGCCTATTTGTGACACTGAAAAAGAATTAAAAGAATACTTTACTACAATGTCGCAATATTTCAACGATATTAAAGAAAAACAATATAAAAACTTTAATATGGAAATACTTTCAATGGGGATGTCGGGTGACTATGAAACCGCCATTGAATGTGGTGCAAACTTAGTAAGAATTGGCTCTCTTATTTATGGAGCAAGAATATACAAATAATAAACTAACGGAGGAAAACAAAATGGATTTTAAAAATATTTACAGCAAACTTTTTGGTGAAGATGATTACGAAGGTTTTGAAGATGAAGAAATGGTTGAAGAAGAGGCTGTTCCTTCTTATCAGAATCAAAGACCTATGAGCAGAGCAGAAGATACTTACCGTCAGGAAAGAGTAAGTGCAAGACAACAAAGACGACTTCAGCCTGTAGAACAGGAAGACCCATCAAAAATCGTGAATATCCATACAACTGCAAAGTTACAGGTTGTTTTATCAAAACCTGAAAGATTTGAAGATGCTTCAGGTATTGCCGATAATCTTAATGATAAAAGAACAGTTGTATTAAACCTTGAGGGTACAAACCGTGACACCGCAAGAAGACTTATAGACTTCCTTTCAGGTGTTGCTTATGCAAACGGTGGTCAGATTAAAAAGGTTGCTAATAATACTTATATTATTACCCCTTATAATGTTGATATTTCGGGCGATTTAATTGATGAACTTGAAAACACAGGGATGTATTTTGGTAACTGATTTTATTGTGAATCAGTTTAATGAATAGAAAATGTGAATAGAAAATATGGAAGCAGGTAAATAATTTATGATGACACCATCACAATTAAAGGAATACGAATTTAAAACTGCAGGTCGCAACGCATACAAAGCAGACGATGTTGATGATTTTTTTGCCGAAGTTGCGGCAAACTACACAAAGATGTTTCACGAAAATGGTGAACTTGTAAGACGAGTAGGGCTTCTTGCAGACCGTCTTGAAAAATTCAAGAAGGAAGAAGAAGAAATTAAAAGTGCAGTTGTAAGTGCACAAAGAGCAGCAGATATTATTGTGCGTGATGCAAAGAACTCTGTTGCAGATGCAGAAAGTGAAGCAGAAGCAGTGTTGGCGGCTGCAAAAAGCGAAGCAGAACTTATTAAAAGCGATGCTGAAAAACAAGCGATTGCAGATTCTGAACTTCTTCTTTCGATGACTAAAGATAAAGCACAGGAAATAATAAGAAAAGCAAAAGAAGAAGCTCAAAGCATTTTGTTAGAAGCAAATTCAACCGCTAAAGACAGAATGGGTGCCGCTACAAGAACAATGACCAGTGAGTCACTTCATTACGATATGCTCAAAAAAGAAGTGGCACAGTTCAAGTCAGATATTCTCAGTCAATATAAAGCACATATTGAATTGATTTCAAAACTTCCTGATTTAGCAGATGAAGAAGCAAAGAAAATTGAAGAACTTCCAACACCTGAGATTTACACACCAATTGAAATACCTGAAATTGAAGATGTAAGTGAAACTTTTTCACAAGAAGATGTAAGAGATGAAGTTCTTGAATTAAAAGCAGAAGTAAATGCAATTAAAGAAGAAGTAAAAGAAGAGATTAAAGAAAATCCACAAGAAGCACTTAATTCAGTTGCATTCATTAAAGAATCAGACGCTTTTGAAATAGATTCTGTTGTAGAAGCAAATCTCGAAGATTTAGTAGAAGAAAAAATCGAAATAAAAGTTTCTGATGTGGATAACCTTTCCGCTACTGATTTTGCAGAACCGGAAGATATTAAAATTACAAAAGAGCAGTACGATGAAAACGAGAGAAAAGCGGCATTAGAGTACTTCTCAAGTGAAAATAGAGATGATTTAATAGAAGTTGATGAAGAAATGCTTACTCAGGACGGTGAATTAGTTGTAAAAACAGACCTTCCTTTAAGTTTCTTTGATGAAACAGACAGTTTAGAATTTGTTGATGATTTTGATGGTATGGAAAAAGACGAAGATGTTGGCTCATTTTCATTTTCATCTGTTCAACCAAACACTAATGCAAAAAAAAGACCAAGTAACAGAGTAACAGTCGACTCTGCTTACCTTGATTTTTTAGCATCACAAGATGATGAAGATTCAGGTTCTGTTGAAATTATAGAAGAAGATGATGATGATAACGAAGACTCTGATGAATCACCAAAAAGAGGATTTTTCAGAAGAAGATAGGAGTAAAAAATGTCAATTATATTAAGTGTTATCTTTGTTTTGTCACTTGTTGGCATAGACCAGATAATAAAATATTTTGTAATTGAATATTTAAAACCGGTAGGTGTTGTTGAATTCATTGAAGGTTTTATCCGTTTTCGTTATGTTGAAAATACGGGCGCAGTTTTCGGTTCGTTTTCAACACACACCGCACTCCTTACAGTTATTTCAATTATTCTTTTAGGTGTTACAATTTACTTCCTTGTTTCACAAAAGAATAAATCAAAATTAGTGACTTTTACACTTCTTCTGATGATTGCAGGGGGTATAGGCAATATAATTGACAGAATAAGACTCCATTATGTAGTTGACTATATAGAACCAACATTTATTAATTTTGCAGTTTTTAATTTTGCAGATTGCCTTATTACAGTTGGTGCATTTATTCTGATGATATATCTTATTGTGGATATTATAAAAGATAGTAAAAATTCAAAATCCATAAACGATAATGAATTTTTAAAGGAAGAAGCGGTGGCAGAAAATGAAGCAGATTGAACTTATAGTCACCGATGAAGTTAAGAGTATGAGAGTTGATAAGGCGATTTCTCTGCTTTACAGTGATTTATCAAGAAGTTCAGTGCAGAATCTTTTAGAAGAAAAGAAGATTCTTATTAATGGTAAAATTGCTAAAAAAAGTGAAAGTGTAAAAACAGGCGATATTTTAAATGTAGAAATTCCTGACCCTAAAACACTTTCTTTAGAACCGCAGAATATACCACTCGAAATCCCTTATGAAGATGAATATTTGCTTGTCGTAAATAAACCTAAAGGAATGGTTGTACATCCTGCGGCGGGTAATTACGACAAAACTCTCGTTAACGCATTGCTTTACCATTGTGGCGATTCACTTTCAGGTATAAATGGTGTAATACGCCCAGGTATTGTACATAGAATTGATAAAGATACAAGCGGACTTTTGGTTGTTGCAAAAACAGATTTGGCACACATAGGTTTAGCAGAACAAATAAAAGACCATTCTTTTAAACGCGAATATCGTACAGTTATAGTCGGTAATATAAAAGACGATAAAGGTACAATAAATTTACCTATAGGAAGACATCCTGTAGACAGAAAAAAACAGACTGTTACAACGAAAAATTCAAGAGAAGCAGTTACCCATTATGAAGTAATTGAACGCTTTAATGGTTTTACATTTTTAAGAGTTATACTCGAAACGGGCAGAACTCACCAGATAAGAGTTCATTTCTCTCACAGAGGTACACCTGTTGCGGGTGATACAGTTTATGGTAACCCGAAAAAAACTTACGGTTTAGAAGGGCAATGCCTTCACGCAGCAGTTTTGGGTTTTGTGCATCCAATAACAAACGAATATCTTGAATTTTCATCGGATTTACCCGATTACTTTGAGGATTTTTTAAGGAGAATTAAGTAATGTCGGCAGATTATTCTAAATGGCTTCTTGTTTCAGATATTGACGGAACACTCAATAACAAGTTACGAAGATTGCCTAAAGCAAATAAAAATAAAATAAAAGAGTATGTCGACAATGGTGGTTACTTCACTCTTTGTTCGGGCAGAAATTTGCAGTCGCTGACACCACATTATAAAAAACTTGGTATTGAAACACCTGCTTTATTTTTAAATGGTGCCGGTATTTATGATTTTAAAACTAACAAAATGCTAAGTTTTACAGGTGTAAGCGAAGAAGCGGAAGCGAAAATTAAAGAGTGTGCTTCTTTAGTAAAACAAGCAGAAGTTTCTGTTTTTACGGATGATATGATTTATCACGTTAAACCTAAACTTTTTGGTTACATAATGTCATGGGCAGATGATTTGGATAATACTGTATGTAAAGATTTAAGCGAAGTGCCAAGTGGTAACTGGGGCAAGATTATTTTCTTCGGTCTTCCGCATACACTAAAAAAAGTTTTAGAATATTTTAATCGTGAAGATATAAAACCACTTTGCAACGCATTCAGAAGTTCACTCTTAACTGTTGAAATTGTTGCAAAAGATGTTGATAAAGGTAAAGGCGTTATGCGTCTTGCAGAGATTTTAGGAATTGAAAAAGAAAATATTGGTGCAATAGGTGATTACTATAATGATGTTCCGATGCTCAGAACTGTAAGTCACCCCGCGTGTTGCGGTCAGGCACCCAGCGATATAAAAAAACTTGCCGAATATGTTACTTGTCACTGTAATAAAGGTGCAGTAGCAGATTTTATAAATTATTTAGAAGATAAATATATATTAAACGGAGGGAAAAACAATGGATAATACATCCAAAAAAGAACTTTCTGTAATTTCTACAAAAGTTCGTAAAGGCATTATTGAGGGTACATTCAATGCAAAATCAGGTCATCCGGGTGGTTCTTTGTCAATAGCAGAAACACTTACATATCTTTATTTTAAAGAAATGAATATTGACCCCGAAAAACCTGTAATGGAAGAAAGAGACCGTTTTGTTCTTTCAAAAGGTCACGCAGCACCTGCACTTTATTCTGTTATGGCACACAGAGGATTTTTCCCAGTTGAAGATTTAAAGACATTAAGAAAAGTTGGTTCAAAATTACAAGGACACCCAAGTATGCGTTACTTAGAAGGTGTTGATATAAGCACAGGTTCACTCGGTCAGGGTATTTCTGCCGCTTGTGGTATGGCTTTAGGTTCAAAACTTAAAGGCGACAAATTCAGAGTTTACACTATTTTAGGTGATGGTGAAATTCAGGAAGGTCAGGTGTGGGAAGCTGCTATGTATGCTTCTGCTAAAAAACTTGACAATTTAGTTGCTGTTATTGATAACAACAATTTACAGATAGATGGTAGTGTAGAAGAAGTAAACTCACCATATCCGATTCCGGAAAAATTCCTCGCTTTCGGTTGGAATGTAATTGAAATTGATGCTCATAATTTTGATGAGATTGAAGATGCATTCAAGAAAGCGCGTGAATGTAAAGGCAAACCAACTGCTATTGTTCAGAAGAGCACAAAAGGTAAAGGCGTTTCATTTATGGAGAATCAGGTTAGTTGGCATGGTTCTGCTCCTAACGCTGAGCAGTATGCTGAGGCTATGAATGAGCTTGATGCATTACTTAAGGAATTGGAGGCGTAAAAAATGGCTGAAGTAATTAAAACCGCAACTCGCGATGCTTACGGTAAAGCATTGGTAGAACTTGGCGAGAAAAATAAAAATGTTGTAGTACTTGACGCAGACTTAGCGGCCGCTACAAAAACAGGTGCTTTTAAAAAGGCTTTTCCAGAAAGATTTTTTGATACAGGTATTGCAGAATCAAATATGATGAGCCTTGCAGGTGGTCTTGCAACAACAGGCTTTACAGTATTTGCAAGTACATTTGCAATGTTCGCGGCGGGCAGAGCATTTGAACAGGTAAGAAATACAATTGGTTACCCACACCTCAATGTTAAAATCGGTGCAACTCATGCAGGTATTTCTGTTGGTGAAGATGGTGCAAGTCACCAGTGTTGTGAAGATATTGCTTTAATGCGTTCAATTCCTGGTATGGTTATTATTAACCCTGCAGATGATATCGAAGCAAGAGCGGCAGTTTTTGCAGCAGCAGAGCACGAGGGCCCTGTTTATATGAGATTTGGTCGTCTTGCAGTGCCGAGAGTATTCGATGAAAATTACAAATTTGAAATCGGTAAAGCGGTTACATTAAAAGAGGGTACAGATGTTACAATTATTGCTACAGGTCTTATGGTTAATGAAGCAATTGAAGCAGCAAAAACTCTTGAAGCAGAGGGCATTTCTGTAGAACTTATAAATATGCATACAATTAAACCGCTTGATAACGAAGCAGTTATTAAAGCGGCAAAGAAAACAGGTTGCATTGTTACAGCAGAAGAACACAATATTATCGGTGGTCTTGGTAGTGCAGTTGCTGAAGTTGTAGCAGAAGAATGCCCCGTTCCTGTTGTACGCGTTGGTGTTAATGATGAATTCGGTAAATCAGGTCCTGCGGTTGAACTCTTACATCTTTACGGACTGGACGCTGAAAATATAGTAAAAAAAGCAAAACTTGCAATTTCTAAAAAATAAGGTGAATTAAAATGGTGAATTCAAGATACGAGAGTGCAAAAGAAATTTACGCTTCTTTCGGTGTAGATACTGAAAAAGCAATTGAAACACTTAGTAATACAAAAATTTCAATGCATTGTTGGCAAGGTGACGATATTAACGGTTTTGAAAGTAACGAAGCACTTTCAGGTGGTATTCAGGCAACCGGTAATTACCCCGGTAAAGCAAGAAATCCAGAAGAACTTATGAGTGACATTGATATGGCTTTAAAACTTATCCCTGGTACTCATAAAATAAATCTTCACGCAATTTATGCAATAACAGATGAAAAGGTTTCACGCGATAAATTAAAACCAGAACACTTCAAGAAATGGATTGATTTCGCAAAGGAGCGTGGCTTGGGAATTGATGTTAACCCAACGCTTTTCTCACATCCGATGGCAGCAGACGGTCTTACACTTTCTCATCCTGATGAAAAAGTAAGACGCTTCTGGATTGACCACTGTAAAGCAATGCGTGAAATCGGTGCATATATCGGTAAAGAATTAGGTGTTACTTGTCTTAATAACATCTGGATTCCTGACGGATATAAAGAAGTACCGGCTGACAGGTTTGGTCCTCGTCAGAGACTTAAAGAGTCACTTGATGAAATTCTCTCTGTTAAATATGACAAAAAATATCTTGTTGATTCAGTTGAATCAAAAGTTTTCGGTATAGGTGTTGAATCTTATACAGTAGGTTCTCACGAGTTTTATATGAATTATGCGGCT
This sequence comes from Oscillospiraceae bacterium, assembly GCA_015065845.1. GTDB lineage: Bacteria > Bacillota > Clostridia > Oscillospirales > Acutalibacteraceae > DTU089. The sequence continues at coordinate 2,855 of SVPQ01000034.1, read as the reverse complement.
AAAAATGATGTTATGTGCCTTCTTGATAATGGTCACTTCCATCCTACAGAAGTTTGTTCAGATAAAATTCCGTCACTTCTTTTATTCTCAGAAAATCTTGCACTTCATGTAACACGTGGTGTCCGTTGGGACAGTGACCATGTTGTTGCATTTGAAGATGAGTTAAAAGAAATGGCAAAAGAACTTGTTCGTTGTAATGCACTCGAGAGAACATTTATAGGTCTTGATTTCTTTGATGCATCTATAAATCGTGTTGCCGCTTGGGTAATAGGTACAAGAAATATGCAAAAAGCACTTTTATTTGCACTTCTTACACCATTTGGTGCATTAAAAGAGTGTCAGGATAAAGGCAATTTTACAAAAATGTTTGCTCTTTCAGAGGAACTTAAAACACTTCCGCTTTTCGATGTGTGGGAAGAGTTCTGCAGTCGTAATAATGTACCGGGTAAAAATGACTGGTACGAAGATGTTTTAAAATATGAAAACGAAGTATTAAAGGATAGGGGATAAAAAATGTACAGTTCAGTTTTAGAAGCACCATTTGTAAAAGGTTATGTAAAAATGGCAAATGAAGGATATGAAAGATGTTGGCACGAGAGAAATGGTGGTAATCTTTCATACAGAATTAAACCTGAAGAAATTGAGAGTGTGAAATCATTACTTGATTTTTCAAAAGAGTTTACACCAATTGGTGCAACTGTTGAAAATCTTAAAAACGAATATTTTTTAGTTTCAGGTAGTGGTAAGTTTTTTGGTAATATAAAAAGTGCTACTGAAGAAAATGTTTGCATTGTTGAAATTGATGATACCGGAAAAAATTATAGAATTGTGTGGGGTCTTGTAGCAGGTGGCAGACCTACAAGTGAGTTACCTGCACACCTTATGAATCATTCAGTTAAAAAAGTTGCAACAAATGGTGAACATCGTGTTATTTACCACGCACATCCGGTGAATGCTATTGCTATTACATTCACTTTACCACTTGATTCTAAAGTTATTACTCATTTACTCTGGGAAATGATGACAGAGTGCCCTGTTATATTCCCACAAGGTATTGGTGTAGTTCCTTGGATGGTACCAGGTGGCGAAGAAATTGCTATTGCATCTTCAGACCTTATGAAAAAATTTGACGCAATTCTCTGGGCACACCACGGCGTGTTCTGTTCAGGCGTTGACTTTGATTTAACATTTGGTCTTATGGATACAATTGAAAAGGCTGCTGAAATTTATGTAAAGGTTCAGTCAATGGGCGGTATTAAACAAAGCATTACTGATGATAATTTCAGAGATCTTGCAAAAGATTTCAATCTTACACTCAATGAGGATTTTTTAAACTGATATAAAAAATCTGAAAAAAGATTGCAATTTTTATTGAAAATGTAAAAATACTGTGTTATAATATTTAAGATATTATAGTATTTTAATTAGATAGGGGATAAAGTTATGGCTAACTGTCCTAAATGTGGTTATAAACTTAAGTTTACCGATTTCAGACCAGAGTGTCCTGGTTGTGGCGTAAACCTTATGTATTATAACCATCAGGAAAGACTCGCTGAAGATGCTGACAAGGCAGAAGCAGAACATGTACAAATGCAACCGAAAGTTGACAGAATCAAGTTTGCATTTGTTGGTACAAAACTTTCAATAGTTCGTTTGGTACTTCTCTTTCTTCCAATTGGTATGCTCTTCTTACCGCTTGTTCATGTTGAAGCAAGTTTACCGTTTAAAGATATTGATATGAATGTTTCAATTCTCAATGTTGTTATGGATGTTGTTATGAAACTCAATTTTGAAGTTCTTATAGATATGATTACCGGCTCAGATGTTACAAGAGTTGCTTTTATATTCTATGTTCTTTCAATTGTTTACATATTCTTGGCAGCAGTAATTGCAATTGTGAGAATTCCGGTTGTTTCAGTTTCTTGCTCACCGAAAACAAATGGTGGCGACAGAAACATCACACTTTCAACATTAGGTATTATCTTTACTGTTATCAGTATGGTTTCATTCGTGATTTTCACAACTCAGATGTCAGGTGCATTCGGTGAAATGTATCACGGTTCACTTTCATTTGGCGGATTCCTTGTTATTTTAGGTTTCGTAGCAGGTATTGTAATAGATGCTTTAATCAAAAAAGCAGATGCACCTGTTAAGTATAAAGATATTTCAGAATTCGTTGAAAGAGTTGAAGCAAGAAAAGTTGAAAAAGAAAACGCTTTAGCAGAAGCCAAAAGAATTGTTGAAGAATACGAAAACGCGAAAGCGTAATTTAAAAACTCCGTTGCGAAAGCAACGGAGTTTTTTAGTGTGCAAGTATGCAATGCTTGCACACTTGCATACTTGATACTTGCAACTTGCAACTGAATAAAAAACAAGACTATTGCTTTCGCAATAGTCTTGTTTTTTATTCTTCAGCATCTAAATCTAAAACTTCATCTTCTCTGAACAAATCAACATATTCATCTTCAGGTTCAGGGAGTTCGTTATATGCGTTGTAAGCTTCTGCTATCATATTGTAGTTTTTAATAATAATGAAACTTGAAATTGGAATACCAGCGCCGAGAGCAATAAGACCTAATGTACTGAAAAGAGCGATTTCTGTTCCGCCTTCAGGAATCATAAGTTCGTAGCGTTCAGCATTAACTTTAAGTCTTTCAGCAAGTTTTACTTTCCATATAATTCCGTAAACACCAAATGTAATAACACTGAGGAAGAAAGCGAAACCATATTTCATTGTTCGTTTACCATCACCCTCGCAGAGTGAATTAACATTTCTACCTAACTTATGCCAGAAAACTATAGCATAAATGCCGAGTGTTATAACTGATAATAAAAAGAATTTAAATACACTTTTC
>SVPQ01000033.1 GCA_015065845.1 Oscillospiraceae bacterium | reverse complement strand
ATTTACGCTTAAACAACCCCAACCCTCGTTGTTACCATAGCCATTAACAAACTTAGTATTAAACAATCTTTCAAATTCTGCATTTTCTTCAACTGTTATTTTGTCACCACCAGAGACAAGACAATCTACTTTTGCTAATTCATTAATCTGCTTTTTTGTAAGTTTATCAAAATTATCTTTTAAATATCTATAGCAAATTGGTGCAGTAAGAGCAACAGTAAATTTACTAATGTATTTAAGAATTGAATCAGGGTCAATAGTGGGTGATAATATAATTTTTGTTCCTAAAGCTAATGGTGCTAAAATAGCATCACCCAAAGCATATGCAATCCAAGGTGGCAACACAACTAATGCTATTTTCCCAAGCCCCATTGGCAAATCAGAATATGCAATTTTCTGCGAGTATGATGTCGCAGAAGAATCAGAGTGCACTATGATTTTAGGCTTTCCAGTTGTACCACTTGACTGAATCATAATTGAAGGTCGATTTTTATCAAAAGATACACAAGGAATATTATTGTTTTCATTTCCGGTTCTCACAAAGCCCTTGAAATACATAAAACGGGAGTCTTTTGGAATTCGATTAGCCTTAAGTGAATAAGCTAATTGAATTGGCATAGCTAAATAGTCTGTTGGTCTGACAATTAAAACTTTCTCGAGATTTGTTGCATTTATAATTGGTTCAATCTTTGGTAGTAACATATCAAAGACAATTAAGATTTTGCAGTTGCTCTCATTTGCATATTCTTGGATATCTTTTTCACTTGCACGAATATCAAACCATTTTGTGATTACCCCTAATTTATTTAAAGCAAGTAATATCACTAACACTTCAAAACAACTTGCCATACCAATAAGAACAGTATCACCTTGATTTAATCCCATTTTATAAAAAGCATCTACTGCTTTATCCGTTTCAGTTTTCAATTTCTTAAAAGTCCAATTAACACCCATATACTCAATAGCAGGTGCAGACATATTGTCTTTATTAGAATTAAAAATCATTTCATAAATTGTCTGTTCAGTTTCAATTTTACGAATCGGTTCTGAACGATAAAATTTTTCTTGCGGTCTGTCAATAGACGGGTAACCTGTCAAAATTTTTTCTGTTGTCATAACAAAACTCTCCATAAAAACAAAAAGTGCGACCACCGAAGCAGTCGCACAAAAAACGCAAACCCCGATAGTCGCCAAACTAATTCAATATAACAAGCATTACTGCACTCATATCGTCGGAATTTGCATTTTTATCAAATTCATGAAATGAGCGCAATAATAACATGCCAAAGGGAACAGTACGCCCTTTGAAATAATGCTTTTATTGTTATATTCAATTAGTTTGGCATTTTAAAGTTTAACATAATTGTTCTTTATTTGCAATATTATTGCTGAAAAATTTGACAATTTAGTTATTGTGCTTTTCAGGTATTTCTGTATTGTACACTGTTTTTGGTTAAAGAAGTAATTTTCATGTTTTGTTTCAGTTGACTAATAGATAAAACTAGGGTAAAATGTCTTTACCCTTTGGTTCGATACGTGTTGATTTTAAAACACAAAAAACCGCGTAAACACTTGGGTTTACACGGTTTTTTGATGGAGCTGGTGACGGGAATTGAACCTGCAACCTGCTCATTACGAATGAGCTGCTCTGCCATTGAGCCACACCAGCTAATATTAAATTTTACTTGCGAGTTGGGTGTAAAAAGATATATCCTTAAATACAACCATAGACCTGCTCATTACGAATGAGCTGCACTACCAGCTGTGCTACACAAGCAAGTGTGAATATTATATATAAAAATTCAGAATTTTGCAATAGTAAAAAGAAAAAAGAATTTGTTTTTATCTTTACAAAATTTTTGTATATTGTTGAAACAAATTCACTCAAATGATATAATGTATAAAAATATCTTATAGGTTGTGAAATTATGTCAACAAAACTCTGGTACGATGAATTTATAAATGACTGGATGTGGGCGTTGCCTTTAGGTAACGGCAGAATCGGTGCAATGCAATATGGTAACCCACATTGCGAACAGATTGAAATAAATGAAGAATCTCTCTGGAGTGGCAGACAGATTCAGGAAAAATACCACGCTTCACCTGAAGCACTTAATGAAATTCGTCAACTTGTAAGGGCAGAAAAACTTAAAGAAGCGGCGGCACTTGCCCGTGAAACATTTTTATCAGACCCTCCGGTTGTCCGTTCTTATGAAAGCTTCGGTGAGATTTTTATTGATTTCTTTGATAAATCTCCTTATTCAGACTATCGCAAGGAACTGGAGTTAAGCGAAGCTATTACCAGAGTTTTCTGGACGAAAAGCAAAATTAATTTTAAAAGTGAATGTTTTATCAGTGAAGATTTTGACGGGTTTGTTTACAAGGTGGAAAGCGACAATAAACCATTCTCTTGTAATGTAAGTATTAAAAGAAAGCAAGACGCTTACAGTTCCTGTGTAAATCCTGATACAATCATTATGAATGGTAGAGTTACATACTGCACACATCACTACTATGGTGAGGGTGGCGAAGGTATGTCTTTTGGTGCAAAACTCCGTATAAAAACAGATGGTGAATTGACTACTGACCATAGCACAATAACTGTTACTGATGCGACTTTCGTTATTGTTTATGCTGCTTTTGAAACAAATTACGATGTCAACAGATTTGATATTGATGAAACTTTAGATTTTAAGACTAAGTTAAATAAAACAATCGAAAATCTTATAAATGCTGACTATGAAAAGGTTAAAGAAACTCACATTTCAACACACCAGAAATGGTTTGGTAATGTAGAACTCAGATTAGAGGAAACTGAAATCAGCGAGCTTCCCACAAACAAAAGACTCAAAGAGCTTAACTGGGATGAATTTGACCCTGATTTATTCTCACTTTACTATAATTTTGGCAGATATCTTTTAATTGAAAGTTCAGGTAAGAAAGCAAAACTTCCAGCTAACCTTCAGGGAATATGGTGTCACGATTTCAATCCACCATGGGGTAGTGATTTCCACACAAATATAAATCTTCAGATGAACTACTGGCCGAGTGAAAGTGCAAACCTTTCAAAAACTTCTGCACCATTTATTCATTTTATGAAAATGGTAAGTTCTTTTGGTAATGAAACTGCAAAGGAGCTTTTCGGTGCAAGGGGTTGGGTTATTAACCACACTACCGACGCATTCGGCAGAACTGGTGTTCACGATAGCGTTGACTGTGGATTTTTCCCTATGGCTGGACCGTGGCTTTGCCTCAATCTCTGGGAGCATTATGAGTACACTAACAGTACAGCATATCTCAATGAGATTTACCCGATTTTAAAAGGTTCTTGTGAATTCGTTCAGGACTATTTAACTGAAAATGAGAAAGGTCAGCTTATCACTTCTCCGTCAAACTCTCCTGAAAATGAATTTTATTATATTGATGCTGATGGCAAAAAACAAGAAAGTATGTTTACTGAGGGTGCAACAATTGATTTCCAGATTATTTATGCACTTTTTACCCGTACTGTTCACGCCTGTAAAGTTCTTAAAAAAGATGAAGCGTTTTCAAAATCTCTTTCTGAAGTTTTAGAAAAACTTCCACCTATGGAAATAAGTGAGCGTTACGGTACAATCCGTGAATGGATTAAAGATTACGAAGAAACTGAGCCGGGTCACCGTCATATTTCACACCTTTTCGGACTTTTCCCTGGTGACCAGATTAACGAAAGTAACCCTGAAATATATGAAGCGGCAAAAAGAACTATTGCAAGAAGAATTGAAAATGGTGGGGGTTCAACAGGCTGGTCAAGAGCGTGGACAATTTGCTTTTACACAAGGCTTAAAGATGGTGGAAATGCGTATAACCACCTTAAATATTTACTTAAAAAATGTACCGCCAACAACCTTTTTGACATTCATCCACCATTTCAGATTGACGGTAACTTCGGTGGTGTTGCGGCTATTACAGAAATGCTTCTTCAAAGCCATCTTGGCTCTCCTGATAACAGGATTTCTGAACTTTTACCTGCTTTACCGGATGACTGGAAAACAGGTTCTGTAAAAGGTCTTAAAGCGAGAGGTAACCTTACTTTCGATATACTTTGGGAAAATTCAATCCTTAAAAGTGCTGAAGTTACTGCAGAAAACAACTCCACATTAAGAATTAAATTAAATGATAAAACTAAAAATCTCAAAGCAAATAAACCTTATGTTATTGAGGGCGATTATCTTAAAGCAGAACTTTCTGCAGGAGAAACTGTTGAACTTACTAATAATTGAGTTGTGGTGCTGAAATGTTAAAACAAAAATGTGTTTCTTGCGGTAAGCAGTTTACTCTGACGGACAAAGAAATTGATTTTTTTAATAACAGAAATCTTAATCTTCCAAAAAGATGTGAAGAGTGCAGAGCGAAAAAAAGCGAAATGGAAAAGCGTTCTAAAAAGAACTTTTTTATAAAGTTATTTGAAAAAATCGTAACAAGCAAAAGTAATTTAATGAAAACACAGAACGCTTTCAGGTTTACTTTTAAAAATACAGAAGAATTAAAAGAGCATTTTATAAAACACGGAAGAGAAAGTAACTGCAAAACACCAAAGAAATATTTAAAAACTGCAAACAAAATAATTAATAGTAAAAAGTCTTTGAAAAAGAAAGAAAAAGAAGATGGCGATACTGTTTATTTCAACAAAAAAAGTGGTGGAATTGTTTTTGTTTCACCCAAAGGATTTATCCGCAGTTTTTACATAAGTGATATTGATTATTTTAAACGACAATAATATTGAAAAAGTTGTTCGGTTGTGCTATAATATTTGTCAAAAAAATACTGTTTTATGAGTGAGAAACTTTATGAACAAAATAAAAGACATTTATTGGGAAAGAGTTAATCTGCATTTCGTTTTAGAAGAAGCAGTTTCCGGTGAGGTTTACCTTCTCGATGAAATTGGAAAAAAACATCTTTTACCATACAAAGAAAATGAGATTATTATAAATGTAACCAATGTCACAAACGGCGATATGATTGAAGATGGAAAGTATAATTTGTTGATTGATGGCAATGAAGTTACAATAGAGTCATCTTTGTTAAAGCAAATTGATAGTTTTTCTAAAATCTTCAAATACCGTTCAGAATTTTACGCGTTATTGATTGAACTTAAAGTAAATGAAAATCTTTGTGTGTATATTGACTCATCATATATGATGAAAAACAAGCACTACAAGAAAAACTTTATGTTAAAAGAAGCTTCTGGTTTAAAAAAGAAAATAATTACATTTATTAAAATTGTTTTTCCTTTCTGTATAAATATCTTTTATGGCTTTTTAAGATTATTGAAACCTAAGAGTACAGACCATATTTTGTTTTTATCTGAAAACGATGAAGAACCACGCGGTAACTTAAAGGCTTTGTACGATTATTTTATAGAAAATAATCTGGGTAGAACTAAAGGTGTGTTTTACAATAAATTTTCAAAAAAATCAATTGCGGTGTTAATTAAGTCGGTTATCTCGATTGCTTTCAGTGATGTTATAGTTGTTGACAATTATGTTCCGTTAATAAACACTTTAAATATTTCAGAAAATCAGAGAATTGTTCAACTCTGGCACGCTGGTGTGGGCTTCAAATCAGTTGGTTATGCGCGTTTTGGTGAGGTTGCCGGTCCACATCCGTTTAAATCAAGTCACAGAAAATACACAACAGCAATTGTTGATGATGAAAGACTTATAGATATTTATAAAGAAGTTTTTGCGGTCAGTGGCGATATTTTCAAATCTTTTGGTATGCCTCGTCTTGATGGTTATTTATCAAAAGAAAAAATAGAGGCTACAGTAAATAAATTGTTTGAGGATAATCCGTTATTGAAAGATAAAAAGATTATTCTGTTTTCACCAACATATCGCGGTATTGGTGCTTCTGTTGCTTCTTACGATTATTCACAATTAGATTTTAAGGCTATTTATGAATTCTGTAAAAATAACGGTTTTGTATTTTTAATAAAAATGCATCCGTTTATAAAAGCGAAACCAGAAATTCAAGGTGATTATAAAGAATACATCTTTAATTATTATGATTATGATATAAATGAACTCATATATATATCTGATATTATGATTACAGATTATTCTTCTTGTGCTTACGAGTTTTCGTTATTTAATCGTCCGCTTATTTTCTTCAGATACGACAAAGAGCTTTATGAGTATGAACGACCTGTTCATACACTTGATGCTTTTACAGAAAAACAGTACGAAGCAAAAACTTGTGACGAACTTTTAAATATTCTGAACTCTTTGAAAACAGAAACAGATATTTCTCTGAGATTTTCAAATATGAGAGAACCAAAAACAGATTGTTGCAAAAAAATTGCAGAAGAAATATTAGGGTGAAATTAGTTAATGAAAGTATTGATTTTAAAACTTTTCATTTTTGCTTTGAATGTTGCTTATTTACCTTTCAAGTTACTTAAAAGTTCAAAAAAGGTTGTAATGATAAGCCGACAATCAAACGAAGTAAATGATGATTTCAAATTGCTTGGTGATGAACTTATTAAAAAAGGCTACGAAGTAAAGTACCTTTGCCGTACACTTGATGGTGGCGTGAATTCTTCGCTTTTTACTAAAATAGGCTATGGGTTTCATATGTTTACACAGATGTACCACTTAGCAACTTCTGAAATTTGTGTGTTGGACACATATTGCCTTGTTGTCAGTGTATTAAAACATAAAAAGAGTTTGAAAATAGTGCAGATATGGCACTCAATAGGTACTTTGAAACAATTCGGTTGGCAGATTCTTCACAGAAAAGAAGGCAGTAACCCTGAAATTGCAAAGACTTTAAAAATGCATCAGAATTACGATGTTGTTTATTGTGCAGGGGAAGCGTATAAAGAAATTTTAGCAGAAGGTTTCAATATGCCTCCGGAAAAATTTCATATTTGTACATTGCCTCGTATTGATTTGCTTTTTAATGAAGCGTATCAATTGAGTATCAAAAATGAAATTTACCAAAAATATCCGGTTCTTAAAGAAAAACCTTGTGTGGTATATGCACCGACTTTCAGAAAAGATGAAAGTGATTTTGAAAAATATTTCAATGAGCTTATAAATGAATTTGATTTCAATAAATATAACCTTGTTGTTAAACTTCATCCGCTTTCTAAAGTAACTGTCAGCGATAAACGAGTTATTTTTGATACAAGTTTTTCAACATTCCAGATGATTTCGGTTGCAGATAAATTTATTAGTGACTACTCCTGTGTGGTTTATGAAGCAGGGGTAAAAGGTATTCCGTTATATTTTTATAATTATGATATGGCGACTTATGAAGATGTTCGCAGTCTTACAATAAATTACGAGGATTTACCTGGTTTTAAAGAAGAAAATGCTAAAGATTTAGTTGCAAGTCTAGAAAAGCCGTATGATTACAATTACCTTGAATCATACATAGATAAATATATCGAAAACACGGTGAATTGTGCAGAGAAAATGGCAGATGATGTTGTTAAAATCTGAAAATTGGATGATGGGGAAAAGTCTGTTGAATTTTAACTGGTTTTTGACATTTTTTTATATCATATTTAAATAAATTATTCTTTGTGAAAGGAAAATGGCGTTGAATTTATTAGGCGATAAGAATATTTTAAAAGCAAAAGTTACCAATATTCATTGGGAAAGAATCAATCTTTATATAGATGTAAAAGTAGATATTCTTGATAATAACTATGATACATCAGAACTCGATTTTTATCTCGTTAATGGTCTTTATTATTCAAAGGCGCATTTTGAAGTTTTATCCAATGAAAATGGTGTTTATAAATTATATCTTAATATTACTAATCCCGGATATAATCGTTGTCTTGCAAGAGGTACTTACAATATCCATATCTGTTGCGGTGAAAACGATTACGGCAGATGCGTTGTAGATGAATCTATTGTTACAAAAATGAGTGATTTTTCCCGTTCGTTTTTATATGGCGGTCGTAACAATGTTTATAGTGTTGTTTTTTATGTTTCGGATGATGACGATAATGCGTTACCATTTGTTATGTACACAATGGCATCAAGAGCAACAAGTATTGGTAACCTTAACCCTATAAGCCTTGCTCCGAAAGAAAAACAAGTGGCGACAATACCACTTATTAAACGCGTAATCGGTAAAATTACTAAAAAACTACGCAAGATAGTGAAAAAATATACTGGTGAAACAGGTCGCAGAAAAAGATTTAAATTCATTTACAGAATGCTTTCAAAAGGTTTGGATGCAAACGGAAAGACAATTCTTTTTATGTCCGAACAAAATTCATCTATTACTGCAAATCAGAAAGCTGTTTACGACAGAATGTACTCACGCGGACTCGATAAAGAATGGACTATCTTAGAATCTTTCCGCTCTGCAGCAGCAGAAAGACAATCCTTTAAAAGTTGGGTTGCACTTTTAAAGAAAATGGCAAAGAGTAATGTGATTGTTCTTGATGACCATGCACCTGTTCTTGACTGGTTAATGCTTAATAAAAAAACTAAGGTGATCCAACTCTGGCACGCGGGTGCGGGTTTTAAATCATCGGGTTACAGTCGTTGGGGTAACAGTGGTTGTCCGAGTCCGTTCTCTTGTCACAGACAATACACTTATGGTATAGCAGGTTCCAGAAGAATAGCACACTTCTTTTCAGAAGTGTGGGGAATAAATACCGAACAGGTTTTACCTACAGGTATGCCTCGTATGGATGAGTTTTTAGATGAAAACTACAAAAAGGCTACCATTGAAAATTTATATAACCAATTTCCAATGTGTAAAGATAAAAAAGTCATTCTTTTTGCTCCTACTTATCGTGGCAGAAATAAAGCAGAAGCACACTATCCGTATGAACTTATAGATTTTGATGCTTTATACAATCTTTGCAAAGATGAGTATATCGTTCTCTTTAAAATGCATCCATGGGTTAGTATGCCTGTACCTATTGATGAAAAATATCAGGACAAGTTCATAGATGTGGGAACATATCCTAATATAAACGATTTGTTCTATATAACAGAACTTTTAATTACCGATTATTCATCAAATATTTTTGAGTATTCGCTTATGAAAAAACCGATGCTCTTCTTTGCTTATGATGAAATTCAGTATTCTTTCTCACGAGGATTCCATCGTGATTACAAAGACTCAACTCCTGGTAAAATTGTTCATACTTTCAGTGAACTTTTAGACGCTATACAAAATAATGACTTTGAATACGAAAAAGTACAGGAGTATGTTGACGAGCATTTTGATTATATTGATTCAAATGCTTCTGACCGCGTAATTGACTGGCTTATATTGGGTAATATGCCGGACGATATGAAAACTGCTATTGATAATAAATTTGACGATGCTCAGAAAACAGCGTTACTCGATTTTGAACCTGAATTTGCAGAAGAATTAACAGAAGATTTTGAATGAAAGGAATGAAACTTATGTTAGAAAGTGCAGAAAACAAAGTATTGCAAAATGATTTTGACATTCTTGCAAACAGTAACACACCATTTAACAAATTGGATGGCAAAACAGTTTTAGTAACAGGTGCAACAGGTCTTATAGGTTCACAGTTTATAAAATCTATTGCTTGTTACAATCGTGTTAATAACACAAATATCAAAGTTATTGCTTTTGTAAGAAGCGAAGAAAAGGCAAAAAAAGTTTTTGGCGAAATACCAAACATTGAATTTCTTGTTGGCGATATAAACAGTAAAATAGAGTATAGCGGTAAAGTAGATTATATTATTCATGGTGCTTCTGCTACAAGTTCAAAATACTTTGTGGAACATCCTGTTGAAACAATCTATACTGCAATAGACGGTACAAAAAATATTCTTGAATTCGCTAAAGATAAGAATGTAGAAAGTTTCGTTTACCTTTCTTCTCTTGAGGTGTATGGTACACCGGATGGTACTAAAGAAAAAATTGCTGAAAACGATTACGGTTATATTGACCAACTCAATGTGCGTTCAAGTTACAGCGAAGGTAAAAGAATGGTTGAGTGTCTTTGTTGTTCTTATGCATCTGAATATAAAGTGCCTGTTAAAATTGCAAGACTTTCGCAGACCTTTGGTGCAGGAGTTGAGTACAATGACGGCAGAGTATTTGCAGAATTTGCAAGATGTGCTATTGAGAAAAGAGATATAGTACTTCATACACAGGGCAATACAGTAAGAACATATTGTTATACAACAGACGCTATTTCAGCACTTATTTATATTGCTCTTTTCGGCGAAACAGGTGCCGCTTACAATGTAACTAACCCTGACACAGCTTGTTCAATAAAAGAAATGGCACAACTCGTTTGTGATACATTCCCTGAATCAGATATAAAAGTTGTTATAGATATACCCGAAAATGTTGCTTCTTTCGGTTATAATCCTGAAATGGTTATAAGACTTGATTCTTCAAAACTCGAATCTTTAGGCTGGAAAGCAACAGTTGGTATTGAAGAAATGTTTAAAAGACTTGTTGAAAGTATGAAAAATAATTAAAGAGGTGCAATATGAAATACGGTTTATTAATTCACGAGCCAACAACTAATTTGGGTGATGACATTCAGTCTTATGCTATAAAACAATTTTTGCCTCATGTAGACTATTATATCAACAGAGAAGAAATTGATGCGTTTAAATCAGAAAATAATGAACCAGTAGCTACGGTTATGGCTGCCTGGTGGATGTGGAAAAAATTTGACTGGCCACCAGCAGAATGTATTATTCCAAAGTTAGTAAGTATGCATATCAACCATTATGGTCCACGAGAAAATGCTTCACCTGTAAGCACAGAATGGCTTAAGGGTATAGGTAAAGAATTCTTTGATGCTTATGGACCAGTTGGTGTCAGAGATAGCGTAACACTTGATTATTTGAAAAATGAGGGTATCGATGCGTATTTTTCAGGTTGCATAACTCTCACATTACCTAAGCAAAAGGAAACTGCCGATAAAGGTACCTATGTAGTAATTGCAGATTTGCGTGACGATTTAAAAGCTAAGGTAAAGGAATGGCTTAAAGATAGTGGTCTTGAAATAAGAGAAGTTTCTCATAGATACAGTTATAGAAAAAATCCTGATACAATGGATAACAGATTTGAAAAAATCGAGGATTTATTAACACTTTATCAGAATGCGAAATTTGTGGTTACAAGAAGATTGCACGTTACACTTCCTTGTCTTGCAATGGAAGTTCCTGTAATGTCGATTGTTGATTTAGAACAAAAAGGCAACTATACAAGATGGGCACCATACAGCGATTGGGTAAATTATATATCAGAAGCGGATATTTTAGCGGGTAATATAAATTACGATTATAATAATCCGCCTGCAAACAGAAAAGATTATTTACCAACAAGAAATGCACTTATAGAAAATATTCAGTCATTTATAAACGAGATGGAGAGTTACGGTGAAAATGTAACACTTGCAGATGTTAAGAAAACAACTTATACAGAAGCAGAAGCTCGTGCTTGGCAATACGAATTGCTTCGTGAAACTTGTGATAAATGGTTGTATGCTGGTCGTAAATTGCTTGAGGACTATAAGAACACTAAGAAAAAATTAAAAACGGTAGAAGAAGTTGAAATGAAAAAACTCAAAGATGATTTAAATAAAGCTCGTAAGGATGCTGAAAAGTACAAGAGATTATCAGAGAGAAGTTTAATAAGAATTTTCTTATCAAGAGTAAAAAGAAAATTGAAATCGTTAAAGGGGAAAGCGAAATGAGTACTAAGGTTTCTAAAAATGGTAAAATAGAATTTGCGAGATTTGCTTTTGCTATTTTGATAATGTTATTTCATATTGGTGATGTTTTATTACCGTCAGATTTTCGTATTCTTGATAAAATAACATTCTTTTCAAATGGTTATTTTGGTGTTGAATTTTTCTTTGCTGTTTCAGGTTATTTAATGGCATCTGCAGCTTTTAAAAGACAGTCATCACAACAGTCTTTAGGCAAAGAAACATTTGAATTTATGAAAAGAAAACTCTTGGCGGTTTTACCGTATCATCTTATAGTATTTACTATTACCTTTATTGGTGTATGTATTTTAACGCGTGTAGATATTTTTGAATTTTTAACACGAGTTTTACAGTCTATTCCTAATTTGTTGTTCGTTCAAAGGTCAGGTCTTGCAAATAAAGATATTCTTGGTGTTGAATGGTATATAAGTGATATGCTTATTGCTATGTATATTCTCTATCCTATATGCCTTAAGTATTACGATAGATTTACAAGAATAATTGCACCCGTTACTTCACTTTTAATTATAGGTTACTTGATAAAAACAACAGGTTCATTAAACGGAAGTACTGCGTGGTCGGTAATTGTTGCAAAAACATTCTTAAGAGCAGTTTCTGAAATTTGTGCCGGTGTCTTTACTTTTGAAGTTTGCAGAAATATAAATAAACTTAATTTCACAAAAAAAGATAAAGTAATGTTGACTATATTTGAAGTGGTTTCTTATTTAGTTGTTTTAGGCTTTATAACTTTGGATATAGCAGATAAATACGCGGGAACAATCTTTATATTTGCTTGTATTGCTATATGTCTTTCATTCAGTGAAGTGACTTATGGTAAAAGAATTTTCAATAATAAAGTAGTTTATTTCCTTGGTTCTTTAAGTTTACCGCTTTATCTTTGTCACAGTCTGACAAGAAGAATTGTAAACAGTGCATACAAGAATATTGAAAGTTTTAATGATTTGGGTGTTACTGTAGCAATAGTAATATTCTTTGTTATTTCTTTTGCTTTTGTTTTTGTTGCAATGCCACTCGAAAAATTGCTCAGAAAGGCAATAAATAACAAATTGGAACAAATTGCGGCGAAAAAACAGTAACATTGACATATTTTGCTATAAATGTTATAATGCAGTAGTTTCTGATGCTTAATCAGAAAAATCATTATGATAAAAAGGAATAAAAACGATGAATTATGCATTGATTTTTGCTGGTGGTACCGGTACTCGTATGAGTGGTGCTGCTAAACCAAAACAATTTTTAGAATTACACGGTAAAGCTATTATTATCCATACATTAGAGATATTTGAAAATCATCCCGATATTGATGGAATTGCTGTTGTATGTATTGAATCATGGCTTGACTATTTAAAAAATCTTATTGATAAAGATGGTCTTAAGAAAATTAAGTGGATTGTACCAGGTGGTAATTCCGGTCAGGAATCAATTTTCAACGGACTCAAAGCAATACACGATGACCCGACTACAAGTGATGATGATATTGTTCTCATTCACGATGGTGTTCGTCCTCTTATTAATGGTGATGTTATTACCGATAACATTGAATGTGTTAAAAAGAATGGTGTTGCTATCACAGTAAGTCCTGCAATTGAAACTATTGCTATTGTAGATGGTAGTGATAAAATTACAGATACAGTAACAAGAGACAAATGTCGTTTAGCCCGTGCACCACAAAGTTTTAAAATTGGTGATATTTATGGTTGTCACCAAAAGGCAATTGAAGCAAATAAATTTGATTTTATTGACTCTGCTTCAATGATGTCTTATTATGGTTTCTCTTTATATACTGTTCTTGGTCCTGCAGAAAATATAAAAATAACAACTCCATCTGATTATTATATTTTCCGTTCTATAACAGAAGTAAAAGAAAATCAACAAATTTTCGGAATTTAATAGTTTTTACATAAGCTAACAACCACAATGCGACAAAATTCGCATTGTGGTTGTTATATTATATCTAAAAACAAAGGAAGTGAAATTATGTCAGTAACAATAAAACGAAAAAATGATTATATTTACGCTTTTATAAAAGGTGAAATTGACCACCATACTGCACCCGAAATAAGAGAAACAATAGATGATGCTTTGTCTACTTCTGAAAGTGCTAAAATGCTGGTTCTCGATTTTAATGAAGTCAGTTTTATGGATTCTTCAGGTGTAGGTCTTGTAATGGGGCGTTACCGATATGCTACTACACTTGGTAAAAAAATTCGTGTAGATAATCTGGATAATAGAAATTATAAAATTATGCAGATGTCAGGAATAGAAAGAATTGCAGAAATAAATAAAAAAGGAGAAGAAAATTAAAATGAAAAAAATAAATCAAATGAAAATGATACTCGACAGTTGCTCAGTAAATGAAGGGTTTTCGCGTGTTGCAGTTTCCGCTTTTGCGTCACAACTTGATATGACAGTCGATGAATTAGGTGATATCAAAACAATTGTAAGTGAAGCGGTTACTAATTGTATCGTTCACGCCTATAAAGAGAAAATAGGCAAAATCTACATAACCTGTACAGTATTTGAAAATGGCTTTTTAAGAGTGTCTGTAAGGGACAGAGGTTGCGGTATTCCTGATATAAAAAAGGCAAGAGAACCGCTATATACAAGTGTCGGCGGTGACCGCTCCGGTCTCGGTTTTTCTGTTATGGAAAGTTTTTCAGACAAGCTCTCGGTTCGTTCAAAAGTAGGTGTAGGTACAACTGTAACTATGGAGAAAAGAATAAGCGGTAAAAAATATGAATGACAGAGAAAAACTCATTTCAGAGAATTTAGGTCTTGTTCACTCTTGTGCCAATCGATTTAAAAATCGCGGTATAGAATATGACGATTTGTTTCAGGCAGGGTGCGTAGGTTTAATTAAAGCGGCAGATGGTTTTAATGATACTCTGGGTTTTCAGTTTTCTACTTATGCAGTACCCGCTATTTTGGGTGAAATTAAAAGAATATTCCGTGATGGTGGTGCGGTAAAAGTCAGTAGAGCATTAAAGGAAAAAGCGCGTTTCGTAGCGGGGGAAAAAGAAAGATTTTTAAAAGAATTCGGCTATGAACCAAGCGTTAAAGAGTTAGCGGAATTTTTAAATTTTTCTGTTCCTGAAACTGCAGAATTGCTTCTGGTTTCTTTGCCACCGGTTTCACTTACAAGTGACGAAGAAAATGACGAAAAACAATTTGATATAGCAGTAGAGGGTGACGAAGAGAAAATTGCTGAGAGAATAACACTTAACGAATGTCTTAAAGCACTTTCAGAAAAAGACAGAGAAATAATAACTTTAAGATATTTTAAAGGCGAAACGCAGACGGTTGTTGCAAAAAAACTGGGAATGACGCAGGTTCAGGTATCAAGACGCGAGAAAGTAATATTGAAAGAAATGCGGTTGAAAATGGTTGTTTGACCCTCGTTTGACAAATGTGACAAAAATTTCACAATTTCAAGTGTAATAATGTATACCTGAAATGCTCAAAATGTGAAGAATATACTTGAAAAAGAAGTGAAAATGTTATAAAATAGTAAGCGTATAAAAATTAAAGTATGTAAAGGAGTCTATTAAAATGGGTCTTTTAAACAAGAAAACAGTTGATGATATCAACGCAAAAGGTAAAAAGGTTCTCGTTCGTTGCGACTTTAACGTTCCTCTTAAAGATGGCGTTATTACAGA
>SVPQ01000032.1 GCA_015065845.1 Oscillospiraceae bacterium | reverse complement strand
ACTTAATGAAAACGGTTTAATGGTTTATGCCGCAGTTATTTATATTCTCTGGGGTATGATTAACACAATGGCAGATGTTCCGATGTGGAGTTTACCTAATGTTATGACTCCTGATGCAGAAGAACGTGGTCAGGTTATTTCATTTGCAAAAATCTTAAATGGTATTGGTACTGCAATTCCTGAAGTATTATTCTTAGTTGCAGGTCTTGTTTTACCTTTAATTCTTACAAATACAGATAATCCGATTGAATACAACAAATCAAAATATTTAATTATTGCTGTTGTTGTTTCTCTTTTAGGTATGGTTCTCTTTGCTAACTCTTATTTCCATGTGAAAGAGAGAGTAAGAGTTCCACAAAAAACAAGAAAAGAGGGCGAACCATCTACCCTTTCAAGAATTTTCAAATGTAAACCTTTAATGCTCGTTGTTGCTATGGGTGTTCTTTCAAGTGGCAGATATATGGTTCAGGCGGCGGCAATTCACGTAGCAAGATATGCTTTTTATATTGGTCCTGAATTAGAAGGTCTTTCACAAGCGGAAAGAACTGCGGCAATTGACGCAAGTGTTTCTTCTGTAAAAACTATTTTCCAGGTATGTGCAATTGTTGGTATGTTTGGTGCTATGCTCTTTATGCCATACCTTATGAAAAAGTTTGACTATAAGAAAATAGTTATTACAACTTGTCTTGCAGGTTTTGTAGCAAGTATTTTCACAACAGTTATTGGTTGGGTTACTTTAAATCTTTACATTTGTATTCCTTTCATTCTTATTTCTTGCATTCCTTTAGGTGTTCTTAATGTTATTTCAAGTGCAATGATTTGTGACTGCCTTGACTACATTGAATTACAGACTGGTTTCAGAGATAACGGTCTTGGTGCTGCATGTCAGGGATTTGTTAATAAACTCGGTAATGCACTCGCAACAAGCGGTATTATTATTGCTTATATGTTAATTGGTTTAGAGCCTGAAAATATGTTAAGTTCTACTGCAATTGTTGCGGCAACTGACCTTACAAGAATGCAGAACTTCGGTATGTTCTCACTCGTTTCAATTGTACCAGGTATAAGTATGTTACTCTGTGCTATTCCAATGTTCTTCTACAAAATTTCTGGTAAAGAAAAAGAAAGAATTGTTAAAGAACTTGCAGAGAAAAGAGAAAGAGAAGGCGTTGTGGTTGAATAATCACAATTCTAGTTGCAAGTATGCAAGTGTGCAAGTTGCAAGTGGAATTAAGAATTTCGGAACGCTTCGCGTTGATTATATTTAAGTAAATAAAACAAAAAAGTTCTATCATTTAAAGTTTTTTGTAAACTAAAAATGATAGAACTTTTTCAATTCTTAATTATTCACTATTACCTCTTACCTCAATCAGCCGTCCCCTGTCTTATATATAGTTATTTCTTCGTAGGGGATGAGCTTTGCTCTCCCGTAATAACGCGTTAATTAAATTGATAATATAAAAACAAAACGATAAATTCAGATTTTATTGCACTCGATTAGTTTGTCGTAATCTTAAACTTTCTTACACTACTGCGGGCGACCACAGGTCTGCCCCTACTATAGCGGGAGTTAATTTATTGTTTCATTTATAATGCAACGCAGTTCCGATTATTCATTCTTCATCATTCATCAGCATAAGCGACTTCATTATTCATTAAATTCTTTAAGAACTCTCCACCACCCAAGTAACATTATAAATTTTATAAAGTTTTCTACTCGCTTGAAAGTGCATAAATACAAGCAAAATAATGACAAGGCGGTCCCCCTCTCTTCGAAGAGAGGTACACCTTAAAAACAACTTTTTCTTTTCATTTTCACTTTATTCTTTTTCATTTATTCTTTATTCTTTAAAAACAAAAAACTCAGTTAACTGACCGAAATCAATTAACTGAGTTTTGTTTGATTCACCTTGCAACTTGCATACTTAAATACTTGCAACTAGAATTTCTTCTCACCGCGTTCACGAATAACAAACCTGACTGGTGTGCCCTCAAGACCGTAGACTTCGCGAATCTGGTTTTCTAAATAACGCTGATAGCTGTAATGGAAAAGTTCGGCGTTATTTACAAAGCACACGAATGTTGGTGGTCGGGTTGAAGCCTGAGTCATATAATAAATTTTGAGTCGTTTGCCTTTATCTGTTGGTGGTTGCACTCTTAATGTTGCAGCCGCCAAAATTTCATTTAACTGACCGGTTTTTACACGCATCGCGTTTTGTGTATCTACAAACTTGATAAGTTCATAAAGACGGTCTAATCTCTGACCTGTTTTTGCAGAAATGAAAATAATAGGTGCAAAAGACATAAACGAAAAATCATTCATAAGCTTTTTGCGGTATGAGTCCATTGTTTTGCCATCTTTTTCGTAAGCATCCCATTTATTAACTGCAATAATACAACCCTTACCCTGCTCTAAGGCTCTTCCTGCAACCTTACTGTCCTGCTCGGTAAAGCCCTCTAAAGCATCAATCATAATAACACAGACATTGGCTCTTTCTACTGCCATATCTGTTCTTAAAACGCTGTAGCGCTCAACAGCATCTTCAACTTTTGATTTTCTACGAAGACCCGCAGTATCTATAAACATAAATTTACCGTAATCATTCTCAACAAAACTGTCAGTTGCGTCACGGGTTGTACCTGCAATATCAGAAACAATCATTCTGTCTTCGCCTATAATTTTATTTACAAGTGAAGATTTACCAACATTCGGTTTACCGATTAATGCAACTTTGATGTAATCGTCTTCATCTTCGCCATCTCTTAAATATTCTTCAGGGAAGTGCTTGATTACTTCATCAAGTAAGTCGCCTGTACCGTGACCGTGAACTGATGACACAGGGAATGGGTCACCTATACCTAAATTGTAAAACTCATAAATATCTGCCGGTGGTTCACCGATTTTGTCACATTTATTAACGCAAAGTACAATTGGTTTACCGCTTTTTTGTAACATTGAAGCAACTTCACTATCAGTCGCAACAACACCATCGCGTACATCTGTTACAAATATAATTACATTTGCACTATCAATTGCAAGTTGTGCCTGACGACGCATTTGTGAAAGAATAATATCATCTGAATATGGCTCAATACCGCCTGTATCTACAAGCATCATTTTATGCCCTAACCATTCACATTCACCGAAAATTCTGTCACGAGTAACGCCAGGGGTATTATCTACAATAGCAAGTCTTTTACCTGTAAGTTTGTTGAAAAGTGTACTTTTACCAACATTTGGTCTGCCGACTATTGCAACTACCGGTTGTGCCATTTTTACGCACCTCCTAAAATACTGTTTAAAAGCTCGTAACCATCATTCTTGACGGGTAAAACTTTAATATTTAAAAATTCTGCAAGTTCACCGAGAGTTAAATCGTCAAGGAACTTGTCACCTTCATTTCTCAAAGAAACTCTGGGAATTAAAAGTTCTTCACCGAGTTTTTTTTCTTTTAACTGTTCTTTTAAATCCTGACCTGTCAAAAGTCCTGCAACTGTAACCGTTGTGCCGAAAAAAACATTGGTAATTTTAACAACATTAACTTTTAATCCTTTAAACTTTTTTTCTGCTTTTTTTGTTAATTCACACAAAAGTGAATATGCAGACTCGCCTGTTGCTAAAGTGATTTCTCGATTTATTTCTCTTTCTTCTGCTTCTTCTAAAGCACTTAAAAACTCACTTTTTAAAAGTGTACACATTCCAACACCATTATCAAGTTGACTGTATTCACCGTAATAATCTTCATCTGGAAAATCTTTTTCTGCTAAAAGATAAAATTCATCGGAAGCAAAAGCTAAGACCTTGCCATTATTAAAGAACGAGTAATGTGCATTGAATTCATCTATTATTGAAATAACCTCATTCGCCGTTTCTTTTGTGTAAGGTTCTAAACGCTCTAAGCCATCACGATATTTTGTAAGACCTACAGGCACTGCCGCTATACTTTTAATATACGGACTGTATTTTGCAAGTTCTGTTAACGAATACCTTAACTCTTCGCCATCATTAATACCCGGGCAAAGAACAAGTTGAGTGTTCATTAAAATACCTGCATCGTGAAACTTCTTTATAAATCTAAGTGAGTCCCCTGCGTTTTTGTTTTTCATCATTTTAACACGCAATTGTGGATTCATTGTATGAACAGAAATATTTACAGGACTTATATGCATTTCACAAATCCTGTCTGCCTCTTTTTCGGTAAGGTTTGTAAGTGTAATATAGTTACCAAAAAGGAATGAAAGTCGTGAGTCATCATCTTTAAAATATAAAGTATCACGCATACCTTCAGGCATCTGGTCAACAAAACAGAAAATGCATTTATTCTTACAGGAATGTTGCTTGTCCATCAAATAAGTCTCAAAGTCAAGACCTATGTCTGAAAACTCGCTGCTTTTTCTTATATTTACCTGTAGTTCTTCTAAACCACGATTTAAAGTAAGAGAAAGCTTTTTGCTTTGTATTGCAAAACGATAATCTAAAACATCGGTAATTTCTCTGCCATTTATGAACTTAATTTCATCGTCTTTTAAAATCCCTGCTTTTTCACCATAGGAATTTTCTTTAACACAAGTTACTTTTACCGACACTTTACTCACTCCTTACAAAGCAAATTTAAACTCCAATAGGGCGGAGAGAATTTCTCACCGCCCCTTGAAAGCAAATCAACTTACATTTTGCACAAATTAATTATTTTTCAACAACTACTACTTGTTTGCCGTTGTAATAACCACAAGCTGTGCAAAGTCTGTGTGCTCTCTTATATTCGCCGCACTGTGGGCATTTCATAAGTTGTGGAGCATCCATTTTCCATACATTTGATCTTCTTTTGTCTCTTCTTGCTTTTGAAACTCTTCTCTTTGGTACTGCCATTTTAAGTTTCCTCCTTATAATTTAACAATAAATATTAATTACTAATTTAATTTATTCCAAAAACTGAAGTAAACCTTCAAGACGAGGATCTATTGGTTTCTTGCAGTCACATTGGTCTTTGTTAAGATTTTTACCACACATAGAGCAAATACCTTTACAATCATCATTACAAAGGAATTTTGTTGGTAATTCTAAATTGACATCTTCTTCGATAAGTTCATCCAAATCAAGACGCATATCACTCACAACGAGAAAATCGTCATTATCTTCATTGCTTAAAGATGCAATTAAATTATGAGAAAAATTATAGTTATAAGTTTTCTCAGTTTCTTCTGCACAACGGTCACAAAAGGCTGAATAAACAAGTTCAACATTCGCCATGAGTGTGACAATGCCAGTATTATTTTTCACAACACCATTTACTTTAACAGGTGATTTAAGTGGATTTACACCTGCTACATCGATGTGTGAAAGCGAAAGTTCGTAATCAAATTCATAAGACGAACCATCCGTATTAAATATAGACTCAAGTTCAATAATCATTTAACTACCTCTCAATACGCCTAAACATTATATTAAAATAATGTTGTTTTGTCAATATATAATTTGAAAATCTGTGAATTTTTTCAAAAAAATCCGCCCATCTTTTAAAGACAGGCGGTGTTCAAAGCTTTAGTTGAGTTTTTCTGCGTAATCAAAGAGTCTCTTTGGAAGTTTTTCTTCATCTTCTGATACTGTGAAAACAAAGTCTGTATCTGAAAGTTTTGAAATATCGCTTACCTTTTTAATAAGGTCTGCAAATGCTTCGTAATCTCTGCCTACGATTTTGAATGTAGCATCAACAAAAACTTCTGTAATGTCGTGGTCTTGAGCGATGATACCGCAAATCATACCAAAGAATGCATCAGTACCTTCAACACCATATCTTTCTGTTTCAATAAGTCTTGCTTTGTGAGTTACCTCGTAAGTAAGTAACGGTGATTTCTCAATACAAACGACTGTTCCGTTTGATTTGTCAACCGCCTCATTGATAAGAGAGATGAGTTTTTTTGTTTTGCCGGAACCTTTGTTGCCGATAATAAGTGAAACCATAGTGTTTACCTCCGTTTATTTTATTACTGAATTGTCTTCAGTTTATTTACTTTATTTTGTAAGTCTTGCTTTAAGTTCTTCGCTTAAAGACTCGTAACCAGGTTTGCCGAGAAGAGCAAACATATTTTTCTTGTAACTTTCTACACCAGGTTGGTCAAACGGATTAATTCCCAATGTGTAACCCGAAACAGCACAAGCCTTGCAGAAGAAGTATACAAGATAGCCAAAGTTGAATTCATCCATTTTGTCAACTTCTAAAATCATATTTGGTACACCACCATCGCAGTGAGCGAGTACAGTACCTAAAAATGCCTGTTCATTAACAAAGTCAACAGTTTTACCTGCAACGAAGTTGAAACCGTCTTTGTTCTCGGCATCTTCTTTGATTACCATTTCACTCTTTGGTGATTTAAATTTAACAACAGTTTCAAACATCAGTCTTTCGCCCTCTTGAACATATTGACCGAGTGAGTGAAGGTCAGTTGAAAAAATAGCTGATGATGGGAATATACCCTTATTGCCTTTACCTTCACTTTCACCGAAAAGTTGTTTGAACCATTCGTTCATCATTGTAAAGTCAGGTTCATAAGCAACCATCATTTCGACTGATTTGCCTTTACGGTAAAGAATATTTCTCATTGCAGCGTATTTGTAACAATCATTTGTATAAACATCGCCATCTTTAAAATCTTCACGGGCAACTTGTGCACCCTGCATCATTTTATCAATGTCAATACCTGCAACCGCAATAGGAAGAAGTCCGCAAGCGGTAAGCACTGAATATCTGCCACCAACATCATCAGGAATAACAAATGTTTCATAACCTTCAGAATCTGAAAGTTCTTTTAATGTTCCGCGGGCTTTGTCGGTTGTTGCATAAATTCTTTTAGCTGCCTCTTCTTTGCCGTATTTTTCTTCAAGTAATTCCTTGAAAACTCTGAATGCTAAAGTAGGCTCAGTTGTTGTACCGGACTTTGAAATAACATTAACTGAAAAATCTTTACCTTCACAGAGTTTTACTGTTTCTGCTAAAGCAGATGAAGAAATTGTATTACCTGCAAAAAAGATTTGCGGTTTATTTAAGTAATTGTAGTTTTGTGATTTACAAAACTCGATTGCGGCACGAGCGCCTAAGTAACTGCCACCGATACCGATAACAATTAAAACCTCGCTATCACTACGAATCTTTTCTGCCGCCTTTTTAATTCTTTCGAACTCTTCTTTGTCGTAATTAACAGGTAAATCTACCCAACCTAAAAAGTCGTTACCTGCACCTTTGCGACTGTTAAGAAGTTCAACTGCTGAAGCAACTTCACCGCTTATTGCGTCAACATCTGACTTTGCAACGAAACCGTCAAGATACTTCGTATTAAGTTTAACTGCCAAACTTTCCAACTCCTTGCTATAAGACACAACCAGGTGTTAACCACCGTTATTGGTATTTGCTATGTGCCTTTTGTATATTGTACAATAAACGCGGATTTTTTTCAATAGGAATTTTACACTTTTTACAGTTTTTTTCTTTTTTTATATATTCTCACTCACAAAATCACGATTATAGCCAATTTTTGAATGCTCTACTCCTGTAATATTGTAATTCACTTTAAACCCTGCAATAAACGAACCGCAAACAAATGCGACTAAAATTATAACTACGATTGTGATAACTGTGTAACTTCTTAATAACTTTGTAAATTCTTCCATTTTTATCTCCTACATATTTTCTTCAAGCAATTCTGCAAGACTGTCACCTATTAGGCGACCTGAATACACCGCTTCTTCTAAAGTGTTTGCATCTGTACCCATTTCTAAAAGAAGTGAGCAAGGTGTTACATGCATATTATATTTTCTCTGACAAAAAAACAACGGTCTCATAAGACCCTTATAATTTTCTTCAACTTTATTCTGCAAAGCAATAGCAAAAGTCAGATTTTGTTTCCAATCAGGATAATCTGTTATTTCACCTTCTTCCGCACCAGAAATAATCATAACCTGTGCCGCCTTTTTTCCATTTATTTCAGCAGTAGGTTTACACCTTGTACCGCTGTCGTAATGAATTGCGTCACGATGAACATCTAAAGTGATTACGATTGACGGATTTTCTTTGAGAAATTTTTCAACTGTTTTTAAAGAACGACCATAAGCACCATTGTAACTGGCATCATATATTGTTTTATCGTGAATCACTTTAAATCCCGATTTTTCCAGACGCTCAGCAATCTCCTCGCCTACACGCACAACGGTTTTATTTACATCTTTTGTTCGTGAATCATAGTCGGATGAATACCAACCTTTATCTAAAAGTTCATACCCTTCTGTTGTGTGGGTGTGATAAATTAAAATATATGGTTCATCTTTTGTTATCTCACCAAAACTCGGTTTTTTAGAAAGTTCTTTTTTTATATTCACTGATTTTGTTTCAGTTTTATTATTTACTACTACATTTTTGTAAACTGTATTGCTACTTGATGCTCCCAGTTGTGTTTCGTCAATATCACCCGTTTTTGTGAATGACGCGTAGGCAGACACTGCTTCATTCATAATTTTCTCTATGTCTTCGGGAGTTTCAGTATCCGTAGCGTTTGTTTCAGTTTCAAGTCCGTTACCGAAACCAGTTAAATTATAATCATCATTTTTTGATAAATTATATTTTTCGTTTTCCGCTTTAAACTCGGCTACACTTGTCATTACACTGAAAGTACCCAGAGTAACCCCTCTTAAAACAGAAACAATATCACTTGAAAATACAAGTGTGACACCGACAAGAAAAAATGAAACCAAAACACTTAAAAAACCTTCTAATCCTGTTTTTTTATTATTCATATTGCACACGCCTTTCGCCTAAAAAATAGTAGTGCAATATATTTTTATGCTATAAATTTTTCGGTTATAACAAAAATTTCAATTCTTCGTAACTTAAAGATTTCTGCAAGCTCAGATTAATTGAACTAGCTATTAAATCCGCCGAATTTTTTATTAAAACATCAATATCTTTCGGTGTTACAATCATATCAACATCTGTTTCTTTTTCTGAACTCGTACCAAATACGCTTTCTGCTAAAGTGACTGCATCAACAACTGTCGGTACACCTATCGCAATTACAGGCACACCTAAAAATTCCTTGTCAATTCTTTTTCTTTTGTTGTTTATTCCTGAACCTGGTGCAATACCAGTGTCAGACATCTGAATTGTATTGCATAATCTTTTTACACTTCTTGATGCCAACGCATCAATTGTTATAACACAACAAGGCTTTATTTCGTTTACGATACATTTTATATATTCACTTGATTCAAGTCCCGTCTGACCTAAAACACCGGTAGAAATAGAAGACACAGGACGAAGCGGTTCCTGAAAACCTATGTTTTTCTGCAATTCACCTGAAAGATGCCTTGTGGAGAAAATTTTTGACGCAACAAACGGACCTAATGCATCTGCAGTAATATCGCTGTTGCCTACACCTGCAACAAGGACAAGACCATTGTTTTCTGGTAACAACATATTAAGCGACTCTTTAACTACATCCACTATTTTTGATAATTCACCTGAAAGGTATGTTAATTCAGGTATTTCGATTGTGATGTATTTACCGACTGCTTTCCCTAATTTATGAGCAGTTTCTTCATTTAAAATATCTATAATTGTTGTATTACTGAAATCATTGTGACGGAACTCTTTTTTTATTCCTTTTCCTCTTTCTTTTGCAAGTTCTGTTCTCTCTAATGTTAAATCTGTTCTGAAATTCAAAAAAATCACTCCTTACCAATATTAATATTGGCAAAGAGTGAATTCTGTATGCAAATATTTTTATTAACTTGCTACAACCTCAGCAACATCTGAACCGATGCGAATTTTGTATGTTTCGCCTTTAACTAATTCCGGACTCGATAAAATAACCAAAGCAAAATCAAGTTCAGGTTTATTACTTAAAATATTATTACCATTTGCATCACTAATCACAATTTCAGTCCCTTCTGAGCGATTACCTACACTAACAGCAATAACACCCTGACCCGAATTACTGAAAGTCTGTGCCATTCCCGTAGCACCTGTGCCTAAAAATGTTCCACCTGTGATAACACCACTGACATCGTAGTCAAGTGTAGCAGTATCACCCACAGTAGGACCTACGACAACTGTATTACCACCTGAAATTTCTAAAGTACCATTAGCATCAATACCATCGCCTGATGATTTAATGTAAAGTGTACCACCTGAAATTTTAATACTACCATCTGAATTTCCTGACATACCACCATTCATACCTGGTCCGCCACCGCTGAACATACCATCACGACCACCTGTAAATCCGCTCTGATCTGTACCACCTGCAGCATTGAGACCGTCATCACTTGATACCAATTTAATGTCACCGCCATTTATTTCAATGTGCAATGCTTCTAAACCTTCATAACTCTCAGTAATATTGATTTTCCCTGCATTTATGGTCAGTTTTTCTTCAGCGTGAATACCATCATCACCTGAAGAAATATTTAAACTACTGCCATTTATAATGACAGAATTATCTGAATGCACAGAATCATCTGCAGAATTTATAGTTATATTACCACCAGAAACAACTAAACTGCCTGTAGCTTTTAAACCTTTCATACTTGTACTGTCTTCTTCTGTTGTAGTCGTACTGTTAGTGAAATCACCCTGTTGTTTTCTGTCAGGTTGTATTCCGCCCGGCTTCATTCCACTGGGTCTGCCACCACCCATAAAACCGCCAAACGACTCAGACTGTTCTTTACTGCCATTTACACTGCCACCGCCTACAGTTAAATCTATAGTGCCATTTTCGATTTGCATATAAGAACCGGAAGAAATACCATCTCCCTCTGCTTCACCCTTTATAGTTCCACTTGCAATATAAACAAAACCTTTTTCGTTATCTTCAGTATTTTCTGAATGTATAGCGTCTTTACCTGCATCTATTGTAAAAGTAGCATTTGCAATTCTCACACTGTCATTAGCTTCAAAACCGTGAGAAGCAGAATTCACAATATATTCGCCACCGGTAATAACTAAATCGTCTTTACAGACTACCCCATTACCACCAGGAGAAGTAATTGTTAAATTACCGGTACCATTTAAAGTTAAATCCTGTTTTGAAAAAAGAGGGGCATCTATATTATTATCATCAATCTGTGTAAAACTACCACCATTTGAGAGTGTGTTGGTTGTACCTTCAGGAAGTGTCAAAAAGACTTTATCAGCATTTAAAATATATAAAGCGGCAGAAGTTTCACTGGTAATGTTCACACCATTTAAAACGAGTTGAAGTTTTGCAGTATCGGGTGCATCCACTATAATCATACCATCATTTAACTCACCCGAAATAACATAAGTTGCCTCTTCTGTTATAGTTACAGTAGAGCCTGATATTTTAACACTTTCTGAATCTGAAACTGCAGTGTTTTTATTAAGATTTAATTTAATCGCTTTATTTTCATCATAATCAGTTTCCCTATCACGCTCAGTAAACATATCTGCGTTGGTGGTTGAAAAATCAATTTCTTCTGTAACACCGTTTGTAGTGTCAGTTACACTTTCGTTGTCAGAATTTTTATTTGCAAGACATCCTGAAAAAGAACCAAACAAAACAAAAACGAACAATAATAACGATAATATTTTTCTCATAAAAACCTCCGATTATAATTCTGATACAGTTGTTTCTTGTCTTGATACAACAATCTCAAGATTACCGTTTCTGCAACGGATTTTATCTATCATTTCTTTTTCACGGGTAACATCACGCAGTTCAACATTGTATGTTAATTTGAACATACTACCCATATTAGTACTCTTAACCTTAACAAGTTCATTGGAAACTGTAAATTCTGAAAAAATATCATTGAATATTTCTGTGTAATTCAGGTCTTCAGGAATTGTTATAGTAAAAGTTTTAAAAGTGGCATTGTTCTTTTTGGTACCAAAACCAAGACAATTATAAATTAAAAACATTACACACATAAGAATAGTAAAAAGCAAAGCAAAACCTATATAACCCATACCCGCAATAAGCCCTGCCCCCATTGCTAAAAACAATGTACAGATTTCTTTTGCAGTACCTGGCACAGAGCGAAAGCGCACAAGGCTGAAAGCACCTGCAACCGCAACACCCGTTCCTACATTACCGTTAACCATCATAATTACAACACAAACAACCGCCGGAAGAAGCGATAATGTAACAACAAAACTTTTTGTATAACGGGTACGGTACATATAAGCAAGTGTTATCAGTACACCGATAACAAGCGATACAATAAGACAAACAAGAAAATCAGTCACACTGATTACCGCAGTAAAATCCGAGTCAAACAATACTTTAAATAAATTTTCAAACATTTTTAGTTACCTCCAGCATATTATATAAATTTATTGTATGAGTCTGTGGAAAAACAAGTGTTTTATAAGCAGTTCCATATTTAGAAAAAGAAGTTTTATAAATTTTTTCTTCTGACAAAACTTCTGTCATCCACATAGGAATACCACCGCTGCACTTTATTTCCATTAAAACTTTATCATCTGGGAGAATCTGTGTACCATAAATATCTGATGCGAGTGATAAATTATCTTGTCTGCAAAGAATTTCATCATCAAATGTCACACGAAAATCTGTACCATCAAGAGAATAATAAGCCTCTCTTCCATAAGAAAGAAACACACTCGGATGAAGCAAGTTATAAAACCCGAGAAAATAATTAATCTCGTTTGTTATCTGATTATTATTAGCTATATTTTTCTCACCTGCTAACCACTTCATTGCTTCGTCATTCGGTAAAGCCACTCTTCTTTTGTAGACTATATGATTATATTTCTTTTTTAGTTCAACAAAAACTTTACTGTCACCGGACACTTTACTGTAACTACGGATACGCAGTTTTTCTTTGTAGACAGGTTTATCTATAGAACGGCGAATTAAGAGATAATCGTCAGTGTCGTAATAAAGGTTGCGTATAGTTGTTCTACCGTACTTATCGAGTTTCATATATGGAGACATTGCACTTAGCACTTTTTCTTTTTGTGCGGATGTAAGCATATATTTAAGCTCATATCTTTTAAAAACACTCTGAAAAGACATAAAAACCTCCTGTACTTTGATGGTATCATTGTACAGGAGTTAAATTGAAGTTTTATTGAATTTTTTAATTATTTTAACAATGGAATTTTCACCTGAAATTCTACTAGTCCGTCATAACAATTTACGCGGATAGTTCCGTTATGTGAAGTTACAATTGCTTTTGCAATAGCAAGACCTAAACCATAGTGATTGCTTTCACCGTTACGGACTGAATCGACACGGTAAAATCTTTCAAATAACTTTTCACGATGTTCTTTGGGAATTTCGCAACCTTTATTTATAACAGAGAGTTTTGCAGAATTATTTTCTTTTGTAAGCTCCAGCGTAACTTCGCCCTTATCGGTACTGTGCTTTATAGCGTTATCAATAAGAATAGAGGCAAGTTGTTTTAACTGAGCACTGTTACCCATAACCTTTATATCGTTTACAATATTACTATTGAGCGTAAATCCATTTTCAAAAGCGACACTTTCAAATGGTAACACTTCTCCTGAAACAAGATGACTTAAATCGACCTGTTCCATTTGCGGAGTTACATTTTCTGTTCTCGCAAGTTCTAAAAGTTGCCCCACGAGTAAACTCATACGCTCATTTTCATATTGTATATTTTTAAGCCACTGATTGTCGCCCAATTCTCTTTCTAAAAGTTCTGCATTTGCACTTACCACAGAAACAGGAGTTTTCAACTCGTGTCCTGCATCTGAAACAAATTGTTTTTGCTTTTTGTAACTTTCTTCAAGTGGGTCAACAATCTTTTTCGCAAGAAACTTTGCTAAAAAGAAAAACACTACCAGTGCGACTGCTCCAAAAATCAGTGTATAACGGAACAATGTTACCGCATTTTCATTTACAACAGTATTATCCATAAATGTAACAAGGATATAACCGTTTTTATCTGTTTTATAAAATGAGAGATTATTTATCATTCCTGATATTTTTTTATTTGATACAATTTTTTCGGCTAATCCTTTTAAATCAGTATCGCTGTAAACTGTCGGTTGTTCATTTCTTATTTCGATTACTTCACCTTCATAAGACACTGCAACTGTATAAAATTCAGATAGTTTAAACATCGGTGAATCTTCAAATCTATGTTCGGATTCAGGTTCATTATCAGGAAATGGTTTCGGGGGTGCAATAAAATCTTCTCTATCTTGCACAAGTTCAAACATTTCAGAGTGGGTTTTAAGCATCTGTTCATTTTGCTTTGTCATTTCTAAATAACTTGAAATATAAATAACACCAAGCGTACTAACCCACAATAAGACAAGGATAGACATAATAGAAAAAACTATTTTCTTTCTTGATTTCTCAAACATTGTCGCACCTCAATTCATAACCAACACCGCGAACTGCTTTAATTTCAGTCTTCGCACCGACAAAGTTAAGTTTTTTCCTTGTAAAAGACATATAAACCTCAACATTGTTATATTCTGCTTCGTCCTCAAATCCCCAGATTTTAACCGCAAGTTGTTCACGCGTTAAAATCTGCCCACTGTTTGCAATTAAATATTCTAAAATTCTGTATTCTTTTTCACTTACCCTTACACTTTGTCCATTTTTAACACACGATAAAGTAAGGGACCCTGTATCAAGCGTAATATCACCAAATGATAAAATACCATCCTCTGAACCCAGCACTCGTCTGCCTAAAGCACGAAGTCGTGCAAGTAATTCTTTTGTCATAAAAGGTTTTGTCAAGTAATCATCTGCACCGCTGTCAAGTCCTGTAACTTTATCATCAATTTCAGATTTTGCAGTAAGCATAAGTATAGGTGTTTTTACACCTTTGCTTCTTGCTCTTTTTGCAACATCAAACCCATTCATTCCAGGGAGCATAACATCAAGAATTATGATGTCATAAATATTGCTTTCAATAGCAGAAAGACCATCAATGCCATTGTCATAATGGTCAACTTCATATTTTTCAAGCCGTAATATTTCAGAAAGCGCCTCTGCCATTCTCTTTTCATCTTCAACAAGTAACAGTCGCATAGTTATCCCCTTTTAGCAATTATAAAATCATTATAACACAAATTATTGAAAATGGATTGAAATATTTTTAATTCGCTAATGAAAGTTATGAAATATAAATATTGAAATAACTCCTGTAATGTGCTAAAATATCTTAGTAAATTTTTTCAAATAGGAATGGTAATAAAAATGAAACTTGGTATTGTTATTTTTAAACCAGTTTTCATTTCACATTAAATTTCTATAAACCCTTATATATCTTCTTATTGTGAAAAATCTAAAAAACAAAAAACTTATAAAACTTTATAAAATTCTATATATCACCACACCAAAATGGTGTAAAAATGGTGTAAAAGAGAAATAACTAAAGCCAATGCGACAAATAGACAGAAACACTCTTGTTCAATACAAATGAGCAAGAGTGTTCTTTTTATATTTATAATTCTGTTTTCATTAATTCGTCTGTAGTTACACCGAAAAACTCAGCAATCGCAACCACTTCATAATCAGGTACAAACCTCGTCCCCTGTTCTATTCTCA
>SVPQ01000031.1 GCA_015065845.1 Oscillospiraceae bacterium | reverse complement strand
CTGCTGCTGCAGCTGGTGCAGTTGGTGTTGTTCGTCGTGACCCAATGGCTATGTTACCATTCTGCGGTTACAATATGGCTGACTACTGGCAACACTGGATTGACATTGGTAAGACTCTTGATGCTGATAAAGCACCAAAAATCTTCAATGTTAACTGGTTCCGTAAAGATGATGAAGGCAACTTTATGTGGCCTGGTTTCGGTGACAACCTTCGTGTACTTGACTGGATTATTGACCGTTGCGAAGGCAAAGTAGGTGCAAAAGAAACTGAAATCGGTTTCATTCCAAATGCTGAAGATATCAATATTGAAGGTCTTGAAGGTGAAGTTTCTCTCGAATCTCTCAAGAGCATTCTTGAAGTTGAAAAAGAACTCTGGCAAGAAGATGCTAAAGGTATTGAAGAATTCTACGCTAAATTCGGTGATAAAATTCCACCAGTACTCGCAGAAGAACTTGCTACTCTTAAAAAGAACGTTCAATAATTAAAAGGCAACGAGAGTCGAATACCGCACGGTTTTGGAAGACAAAAATTCCCACTAACAGCGTCAAAACTCTTGAAATACAATAGTATTCCTTCGAGTTTTTTCTTGTTATTGAAAATTTTTATATCTTACAAAACTGCTCGCACCTAAAATTTTAAAGATTTTGGTACAGTAAGGTGTTTCTTTGGTGCAGTCATACTGTCGTATAACAAACCAAAAAACGCCTTAATGTGCCGAAAGATTTAAATTTTAGGCGTACGGGGTTCAACTCTCGTTGCCTATAGGGCTGTGCTTGTAGTACAGCCCTATAACACTATATAAAAAATATAAAAAAGGAAGTCCTAAAAAATGGCACAGTTAACTAAAGAAACAAAAGACGGTATTTATTCCCTTATGCTCACTCCTTATTTTGAGGATAAAAGCATTGACTACAATACTTATGAGAAATATGCTGACTGGCAGGTTGCTCAGGGTGTTGACCACCTTTTTGCAGTTTGTGGTAGTTCTGAAATGACACAGTTAACTCTTGAAGAGAGACTTAAACTTGCAACTCTTACTGCAAAACACAAAGGTAACACAACTGTTGTTGCTACTGCTAACATCGAACCTACTCTTGAAGGTAATATTGAAGAAGTCAAAAAAATGGAACAGACAGGTGTTGATGGTCTTGTTTTCACAATAAAGGGTTTAGGCAACGATGATGACAAATTTGTTGAATACATATCTAAACTTTTAGATGTAACTACTCTCCCCGTTTTCCTTTATGAATTTCCTGGTTTTCAGCCACACTTAATTAGCGGCAAAGCTTATGGTGAACTTGCTAAAACAGGTAAGATTTTCGGTATTAAAGACACAACCTGCACAATGGAAGGTATTCAGAGTAAAATCGATAACAAATATGATTCAACAATCATCCAGGCAAATATGCCTTTCCTCTTTGACTCTTATGTAGCGGGTGCCCGTGGTGTTATGGCTACACCAACTTCTTGCGGTGGTGCATTCTTCCAGAGATTCCACGAAGCATTTGTTTCTGGTGATATGGCTCTTGCTGAACAGCGTTACAACGAAATTATTCTTCTTGACAATGCAATTGACAGTGGTTTCAACGCTACTGCTAAAGAACTTATAAGACTTCAGGGTATCGATACATTTAACTGGTACACCCGTAACAATCACAACCTTTCAAGTGCAAGACTCCGTTCACTTAAATCATTCCACGACTGGTGCGTTGCGAATGGCTTAATGAAATAATCGCTTTGCGATTATTTCATTAAATGCAAAATTCAAAATGCAGAATGCAAAATTAATGGTCTGCGACGCAATTATAAAACAGATAATTCACAATGCATAATGCACAATTTTGGAACTGCGTTGCAATTATAATAAAAAACAAAAAGATAAGTTCTATCATTTAAAGTTTATTGTAAACTAAAAATGATAGAACTTGTTGTTTTTATCGATAATTAATTATAATCAAGTCCGAGGACTTTCAAAATTCTGCATTTTGCATTACTTATCAATCCTTAGTAAGTTCCTTAATATATCTCTTAAAGAACACAACGCCGTCGCCTAATGCAGAAACAGGAATTCTTTCGTTTGTACCGTGAGTAGTTAAAAGAAGTTCTGTTGATACCGGGAATGGAGAATAACGATAAATATTATCACAAACCGGTTCATACTGACGAGAGTCTGTACCGCCCATAACGAGATATGGTGCAATAATATTGTCTTCATCCATTGACTTACAGATTTTAGCAATTGTCTTGAATGCTCTTGAATCTGTTGGTGAAATTTTTGAAGGGTTATTACCTTTAACTAATTTAACTTCAGCGTCTTTACCAGCAATCTTTTTAAGATGTGCTTCAACAGCCTCAATAGTCTGACCTGGCATAATTCTCAAGTTTACATTAATAGTAGCCTTTTGCGGAAGCACATTTGGTGCAGGACTACCTTTAGCCATTGTTACTGCAGTTGTTGTTCTTGTCATACAAGCTGCAGGTGGAATCTGAATCATAATTTTTCTGATAAGTGGTTTTAAAATCGGAACATTACACATTACGCATCTTACCGGGTAAGTTGTATTTTTACCAATTTCAGTAAATAATGCTGACATCATTGGTGTAATTTCTTCTTTAAACTGATTTTTCTCAAGTTTGCAGATAATTTTCGCAAGTTCACCTAACGCTGTGTGTTTTGGTGGTTGTGAAGAGTGACCACCTTTAGCAAATGTAGAAATTTCAAAGTCAACATGACCTTTTTCAGCAACACCGACACCTGCTAATTTCTTATTAATAACACCTTTTACATTAACAGGAAGAATTGCGCCACCTTCGTCAATTACGCTATCAAGTTTAATGCCTTTTTCTTTGAAATATTCCATAATGCAGTAAGCACCTGAATGTGTACCCTCTGCCATAACTTCTTCGTTATGACCGAAACAAAGGTAAACATCTCTTTCAGGAACATAACCCTCTTCAAGAAGAGTTTCTACTGCTTCCATAACACCAATAAGATGGTTTTTAATATCGAGCGCACCTCTACCCCAAACGAAACCATCAGCTACTGTACCGCTGAATGCAGGGTAAGTCCAGTCGTTTTCTGTACCAGGAGAAACAGGAACAACATCCTGATGAGCGAGCATACAAATAGGCTCTTTCTCTGGGTGAGCACTCTTCCAATGAAAAACAAGACTCTTTTTAGAAATAATAGTCTTTTCAAGTTTTGAGTGAATAAGCGGATATGCTTCTTCTAAAAATGCGTGAAATTCATCAAATTTTGACCAGTCAACTAAATCGTTGTCAAAATTTGAAATTGTAGGTATCTGAATCGCTTTTGAAAGATTGTTTATATATCTTTCAACATCTGCATTTTCTACAGGATAGCCTTCAGCATCTTTCATTGGTTTTGCTTTATAAGTTGTAGCAGCACGAAGCATACTAACACCTACACCAGCGGCAGCCGCAATACCAACGCCACCTGCTATAATAGAACCGATTGCCATAATAAACACACTCCTATATATTACCAATATTTTTTACTGATTAAAACAATGACATCTGGTCACTTTCAGGTAAATTACCAAAAGCACCACATTTTCTTAAAATTTCAATTGTAGATTTACCAGCCCTTGCTCTGTCTTCAAAATCTTCAATTGAAGAGAATTCAGGTCCACCGTCATTTCTTGCATTTGCTAGTGCTTCTGCAGCGGCATCACCTACACCAGGTAACGCAGAGAATGGCATTCTTATTTTACCATTTTCAGGCACATAAGAATGAGCGGTAGATTTATAAATATCAATAGGTAAAAATTCAACACCGCGAGCCATTGCTTCGTGAACAATCATCATAATTGTCTGCCTGTCTTTTTCAACATTTGAAGCAGTACCCTCTTTTACTTTTGCTTCAATAGATTTAAGAAGCATTTTAACTGCGTCTTTACCTTTTGACATTGACTCTGCATCAACATCACCACCACGAACTGTAAGATAAGCACAGTAATATTCAAGTTTATAATAAATCTTGAACCACGCAAGTCTTAGTGATGCAATAATATATGCAGCCGCGTGAGCTTTAGGGAACATATACTGAATTTTATCACAAGACTCAATATACCACTGTGGCACATTGTGAGATTTCATTATCTCTTTCATTTCCGGTGTTAAGTACTTGTTCTTTTTACGAACAGTTTCCATTATATTAAATGCATCTTTAGGCTCAAGACCGCAGTGCATTAAATAAACCATAATACTATCACGAGTACCGATAACTTCTGAAATTGTACAAGTACCCGCTTTAATAAGTTCCTGAGCATTACCGAGCCACACATCAGTACCGTGTGAAAGACCCGCAATCTGAATTAAATCAGCAAAAGTCTGTGGTTTTGCTTCAAGCAACATTCCTTTTGTGAAGTCTGTACCCATTTCAGGAATTGAAAGTGTACCTGTGGGCCACAGAATATCTTCTTCAGTAACACCTAACGGTTCAGGTGAAGTACAAAGTTCATAAAGCTTTCTGTCGCTTATATCAATTTCCATAACATCGACACCGGTAAGGTCATATAAATGTTTGTAAATTGTAGGAACATCGTGCCCGAGTTCGTCAAGTTTTAACAATGTATCGTGCATTGAGTTGAAGTCAAAGTGAGTTGTAATAATACCCTTTGAACCATCTTCCGCCGGATGCTGAACCGGTGTAAAGTCTTCAACATCATAAATATTAGGAACAACAACCATACCACCAGGGTGCTGACCTGTTGTTCTTTTAACGCCTGTACAACCTAATGTAAGGCGGTCAATCTCTGCTTTTGTGTATGTAAGTCCACGCTCATCAAGATATTTTTTAACATAACCATAAGCAGTTTTTTCAGCGACACCTGAAATTGTACCCGCTTTGAACACATGAGATTTACCGAATAATTCCTCTGTAAATCTGTGTGACTGGCTCTGATATTCACCAGCAAAGTTAAGGTCGATATCAGGAGATTTGTCACCGAAGAACCCTAAGAATGTTTCGAATGGAATTTCATGACCATCTCTTATAAGTGGTTCACCACATTCAGGACAATTTTTAGGTGGCAAGTCAAAACCGGAACCAATTTCACCATGCAAGAAAAATTCTGTGTAACGACATTTTGGACAACGGTAATGTGGTTGAAGTGGGTTAACTTCAGAAATACCCGCCATAATAGCAACGAAAGAAGAACCAACAGAACCACGGGAACCAACATAATAACCACATTCTTCTGAATGTTTAACAAGAAGTCTTGCAATCATATAAAGACCTGCGAAACCATTCTTTATAATTGACTGGAGTTCCTTTTCAAGTCGTTCTGAAACAACTTCTGGTAAATCGTCACCGTACCACTCTCTTGCTCTTTCCCAACAGAATTTTGTTAAATCTTCTTCAGCACCTTTTACATCAGGGTTAAAAGTACCCTGCGGAATCGGCAAGATACCAGGTTCAATCATATCTGCAATTATGTTTGTATTTGTAATAACAACTTCTCTTGCTGTTTCTTCACCTAAGTAAGCAAAATCTTCGAGCATCTCTTTTGTTGTTTTAAAGTAGAGCGGTGCCTGATTATCAGCATCTTTATACCCCTGCCCTGCTTGTAAAATCGCTCTGAATTTTGCATCACCCTCGTTTAAGAAGTGAACGTCACCAGTTGCAACTGTTTTCTTACCTAATTTATCACCCAAAGCAATAATTTCACGATTAATCTGCTCTAAATCTTCAAAAGAGTTGACTCTGTCGTACTCCTCGTCATTTTTAGTAATCATAAAGCTGTTGTTACCATTTGGCTGAATTTCAAGGTAATCGTAAAACTCTGCGATTTTTATGAGTTCTTCAGGACTTTTTCTTTCAAGGAAAGCACTATAAAGTTCACCAGCTTCACAAGCACTACCGATAATTAAACCTTCACGGTGTTTTTCAATAAGACTTTTTGGCATTCTTGGTCTTTTATAGAAGTATTCTAAGTTTGAAGCAGAAATGAGTTTATAAAGATTTTTTAAACCGACTGTATTTTTAACAAGTAAAATACAGTGATAACTTTTTGATTTTTTTACATCTTCAGCATCCATAGTTGTGCCATCCGAATTGTAATCATTTACAAGGTAGCATTCACAACCATAAATGATTTTGAAGTCTGTTCCCCTTGCAGTGTTACACGCTTCAGGGAATGCTTGTACACAACCGTGGTCTGTAATAGCAATCGCTTTGTGCCCCCAGCCCATTGCTCGTTTAACTAGTGACTTCGCGCTACTCATAGCATCCATAGCAGACATATTGGTATGAAGATGAAGTTCAACACGCTTTTCTTCTGCATCGTCAGTAGTTTCAAATTTCTGAACCGTAGAAATTGCTTTTGCATCAATTATGGTATCGCCTTTATATGTATCAAATTCAAGATAACCACGAACAATAACGGTCATACCCTCTTTTAATTTCGAAACAAGGGACTCAAATTTTTCAGCCTGACCAAACAACTTTACCATATATGAATAAGTATAGTCGGTTACATTAAATTCAATAATACGGAATTTCTCTTCTTTTACAAGTCTGGTTTCTAATTTGAAAATATCACCCCAGACAACAACCTCGCCCTCTTCAACCGTAATATCTTTCATATTTACAGGGTCTTTTTTAATCTCATTTCCATAAATAGAGGTTGCTGTTTCTAAGTAAAGAGGAATCCCCTCAATAACTCTTCTTTCTTTAGGCTGAGACAAATCAACAACAGGATTGTTAACCGCGTCAATCTCTTCCTGAACTTTAAGAAAATCTTCTAAATTACTGTTTTCACCTTCAAGATTGACTGTAATTCTTTTACCGAAATGTTCAAAAATATAGTTTTCTAAAAATGTGTCGGCAGCGGCATTTTTACAAATATCGCAACCACCGGATAAAAATTTGATAGTTAATGTATCATCTTCATAAGTATATTCGGAATTATCTAAAAATCCGTTTGTTTGCGGAACATTTACTTTTAATACCTTTAAAAGCATAGGAAAACAACTGTAATCCAACGCTTCTGGTGGTAATATAAAATTGAATTCAACTGTTTTGAATCTTAAAGCGATTTTAATTTCATTTGCGGTAGCTTTAAGACACATAATATTTTTGAATTCTTTAAAATAAAGATTTGCAGTAAGTTTCAAATCTTCTTTATGTATATACAAATCTGAAAATGTTGTATCTTTCAACATTTCCCTGTATTTCGGTTCGCTTATATACTCACCGAATACATCTAAAAACAAATTGCTCATATTCTTTCTATTTCCTTCAATAATTCACTTACAATATCTTTTTCTGCTACTTTTCGTAAAATTTCACCTTTTTTAAATATAAGACCTTCGTTAACGCCACCTGCAACGCCAATATCGGCTTCTTTTGCCTCACCAGGTCCGTTTACTGCGCAACCCATTACAGCGATTTTAATAGGCTTTTTAATATCTTTAACTGCATCTTCTATTTCGTTTGCAAGAGAAACTAAATCTATTTTGGTTCTGCCACAAGTCGGGCAAGAAACTATTCTTGGTGTTTCTACTCTTAACTCGAGTGCTTTTAAAATGTCGAACCCCGCATAAACTTCTTTGATTGGTGTATCAGTAATAGAAACACGGATAGTGTCGCCAATGCCATCTAAAAGAAGTGAACCGATACCTATTGAAGATTTAATAAGAGAACCGCGCTCCGTACCGGCTTCAGTAACACCCAAATGCAAAGGATAGTCACATTTTTCTGCAACTAATTTATATGCCTTTACCATTTTTGTTACATCTGAAGATTTAATAGAAACAACAGTATTATAAAAGTCACATTTTTCAAGTAACTCAATATGACGGAATGCACTTTCTGCCATTGCTTCAGGTGTTGCACCACCATATTTTTTGAGTAATTCTTTTTCAACAGAACCTGAATTAACCCCAATTCTTATAGGTACATTTCGTTTTGCACAAGCAGAAGCAACTTTTTCTACATTTGAAAAATCGCCTATATTACCTGGGTTAATTCTGATTTTATCTACTCCAGCTTCAAGACTTTCAAGTGCTAACTTATAATCAAAATGAATATCTGCAACAAGTGGAATATTGGTATTTTCTTTTAATTTACCGAGCGCTTTAACTGCTTCAAGATTCGGCACAGCCATTCTCACAATTTCACAACCTGCTTTTTCTAAAGCAAGTGTCTGTTCTAAATTTTTTTCATAATCTTCTGCTGGCGCATTAAGCATAGACTGAACTAAAACCGGTGCACCGCCACCAATTACTTTGTTGCCGATTTTTACTTGTCTTGAAACTCGTGTACTCATAATTTTCACCTAAAATACTTTTATAATATCACTTATAGAAACAATTGCCATAAACAAAAGTAACAAAACTAATCCTACTGTATGAATAATTCCTTCTTTTTTAGGATTTATTGGTTTTCTTCTTATCATCTCAATTACAATAAAGAACAATCTACCACCATCAAGTGCAGGCGCAGGAAGAAGGTTAAACACACCGACATTTATTGTAATAAAAGAAAGAAGTGTAAGTGCTGTAAACAGTTTATCTTTTGCAGTAGGACCTTGTGCAGTTGAATCTGCAATTGCAGAAATTGTACCAATTGGGCCTGATACATCTTTCATTCCATATTTACCTGTACAAAGGTCAACAAGGCTCAGACGCACCATTTGTACAATTGATGCAGAATCTAAAATTGCATTTTTCGCAACATTAAATACTGTGTGCTTTTCACCAACAACATAGAAATCCTGTTCAATATATTGTCTGCCTTCAAACTCAAATTGCTTGAACTCAACACCTTTTAATTCTACTTTTTCGCCATCACGGATAACTGTCAAATCAAGTTTATTGTCAGTATCACGAACCATATTAAAACCAATACCACGACTTGAATAAATGTGAGTTCCATTGATTTTTATAATTTCGTCATCAGCTCTGAGACCGTAATTACAGCTTGTTGCTTTTTCGTGGAAACTGTGAACTGATCTTGAACCTACAAGAGTCTGCATTGAAAGGCAAACCGCAACAACAAGAACACCCAATATTAAATTAAGAACCGCACCAGCAGCGACAATTATAAATCTTTGGTAAGGCTTTTTCTTATTAAATGCATTATCGTCTTCACTTTCACTGTCTTCGCCTTCCATACTGACAAAACCACCAATTGGAAAAAGACGGAGTGCATATTGTGTTTCACCTATTTTCTTTTTGAAAAGCACTGGGCCCATACCGAGTGCAAATTCATTAACTTTTACTTTAAATAATTTCGCAAAGAAAAAGTGACCGAATTCGTGAATTGCAATAATTACACCAAAAAGTAAAATTGCAACTAAATATGGCCATACAACGCCCCATACATTTGCAATTGTTTCAGCAACATTTAATGTATTTATGGAAAACACCTCTTTTTAAAATTTTAAGAACTTGCTAACTTTCTTACAGTTTCACGC
This sequence comes from Oscillospiraceae bacterium, assembly GCA_015065845.1. Classification (GTDB taxonomy): domain Bacteria; phylum Bacillota; class Clostridia; order Oscillospirales; family Acutalibacteraceae; genus DTU089. Next base: position 6,767 of record SVPQ01000031.1, on the reverse strand, counting down.
ATTAAAATATCTGTATTATAAACATCTTCTAAAACATAATCCTGTTTATTTTTAAGGGTAGCAGAAGCCTCTTTAATAAGTCGCGGAATATCGTTAAAAGATATTTTCTCCTGTCTAAAAAGAAGATTTGCTTCTTCATTAGCACAGTTCACAGCGGCAGGCATTAACCCGCCTACCCTTATTGCATCTTTACAAATATCCATACAAGGAAAGTTTTCGTAATCAGGTTTGAAGAAAGTAAGATTACCTACTTCCCACAAATCGAGTTGCTTTTCAGGTGACTCGAATCTTTCTGGATAAGTTAACGCAAATTGTATTGGCAAACGCATATCGGGATGACCGAGTTGTGCAATAACAGAATTATCGTCATACTCAATAAGCGAATGAACAATACTTTCTCTATGAACAACAATGTCAATCATATCGGGTGAAACTGAGAAAAGCCATACTGCCTCTATCAGTTCAAGTCCTTTATTGAACATTGTAGCACTGTCTATGGTAATTTTTTGTCCCATTGACCAACTTGGATGTTTTAAAGCATCTTTTAAAGTAACATTTTTTAATTCTTCTTTGGTTTTCCCAAAGAACGGACCCCCGGAAGCAGTTAAAATAATTCTTTTTAACGCTTTGTTTGTCGGTTCACCTAAAAGGCATTGAAAAATTGCAGAATGTTCACTGTCAACAGGAAGAATAGAAACACCTTTTTTCTTTGCTAAATCGGTTACCAATCTGCCACCGGCAACAAGTGTTTCTTTATTAGCAAGAGCAATAGTTTTACCTGCTTCAATTGCTTTGATTGTAGGGCCTAAACCAGCCATGCCTACAACGGAGTTGAGTGTAATTTCACCTTTTGCTTCTGAACCACAAAAAGCGACACCTTCCATTCCTGAAAGCACTTTTGTAGAAGTATCTTTTACTCTCACTTTTAAATCATTTGCCGCTTTTTCATCAACCAATGCGGCATATTCGGGTTTGAATTCTCTTATTTGCTGTTCAATTTTTTCTACATCTGAAAATGCCGCGAGAGCCTCGATTTTATAACCTCGGGCTCTTGCAACATCTAAACTCTGTACACCAATTGAACCTGTTGAACCTAATAAATTTATAGTTTTCATATCTATGTTATTTTATCTCAAAAAAGGTTTATTATGTAAACTAACGAATAAAGAACAGGCAAAACGAAAAGCAAACTGTCACATCTGTCCATTATGCCACCATGACCAGGCAAGAGTTTACCAAAGTCTTTTATACCAAAATTTCTTTTGATTGTAGACGCAGCAAGGTCACCGAACATACTGATAACAGAAAGACAAACGCTCATTATAATAACTGAAACATAATTTAAACCTGTTCCATCCTGAAAGAAAAACTTTTTGAAAACAAAAAGCAAGGCGACATTTAAAAGAACTGCACCTACAACGCCACCAACTGCGCCCTCTACACTCTTTTTAGGACTGATTTTAGGACAAAGTTTGTGTTTACCGAACTTGCTACCAACAAAGTAAGCAAAAATATCAGTAAGCCATGCGCAGAAACAAGCGAAAAGTATAAGGAAAATACCATCTATTTTGGTATATGATGAAAAACGCTCATTTATGTCGCGGAATACAAGGAATAATGAGAATGAATAAGGAATAGCTACTGACGCAAAAATTGCAGTAACTGCTTCTTCAAATTTAGTTTTTTCAAACTGAAGGAGCATAAATATGAATATTAAAACTACATAAATCCCACCAACCGCAGCAATTGGCACACTTATATTAAAATGTGCTAAAACCGGTATTGCAACTGCCAGTGCAAGACTTAAAATCATTATAGGTATATTCTTTAAATTAACTGCTTTTTCTACCTCGTGAACTGCAATAGCAGCCATAAGCGAAAGAACTAACGCAAAAACAATTGTATCCATTAAGAACAAACAACCTATAAAAAGAACTGCACAAATTGAGCCAGTAATTATTCTCTGTTTCATTTAAAAACCCACTCTCAATAATTAAAATCAGACACCACCAAAGCGTCTGTGACGCTTCTGGTAATCTTCTAAAACCGCATCTACATCATCAGTTGTAAAATCAGGCCACAAAATATCTGAGAACCAGAATTCTGAATACGCAGACTGCCATGTTAAAAAGTTTGAAAGTCTGTATTCACCGCTTGGTCTTACAATAATGTCAGGGTCAGGCTGACCGCTTGTGTAGATATTCTGAGAAATTAAATCTTCGTTAATATCATCTATAGCAATTTCGCCGTTTTTAACCTTTTCGGCAATAGCCTTTACTGAATGAACAAGTTCTGCCCTACCGCCATAGTTAAGAGCAATATTAACTGTGATTTTATTATAATCTTTTGTTTCTCTTTCTGCTTTTTCAATAAGCTCTAAAAGTTCTTGTGGAAGACCTTCTCGTTCACCTATAAATTTTAGTTTCATCTGACGCTCTTTATTTTCTTCCAAACGAGAATCGCCATCAATTAAATAATCAATGAACAAGTCCATAAGACCATCAACTTCTTCTTGTGGTCTTGACCAGTTTTCAGTTGAAAAAGCATAGAAAGTTACGCACTCAATGCCTAAATCGGCACAGTACTCACCTATTTTTTTAAATACCTTAGCACCGGCAATATGACCTTCACCGCGTTTGAGCCCCTGATTTTTAGCCCATCTGCCGTTACCATCCATAATAAAGCCAATATGCCTTGGTAAAACTTCAAACTTTTTCATTTCCATAACTGACTCAGATTTCAAGAATTTCTGCAGTTTTTGCAGCACAGATATCATCAATTTTCTTTACAAATTCATCTGTGATTTTCTGTAATTTGTCTTCTGCTTTTTTCTGGTCATCTTCTGTGATTTCTGAATTCTTTTTCATTGTTTTAACTTTTTCAATAGAATCACGGCGAATCTGACGAACTGCAACTTTACTGTCTTCAGCAATTTTTGAAACATCTTTGCTTAATTGTTTTCTTCTTTCTTCTGTAAGTGCAGGGAAAACAAGACGGATTACATGACCATCGTTTGATGGATTGATGCCAATATCTGAAGCTAAAATTGCTTTTTCAATAAGACTTAAAGCAGAAGCATCCCAAGGTTGAATTGCAAGAATTCTTGCTTCTGGAACTGAAATAGCAGCCATCTGATTAACAGGAGTTGGAGTTCCATAATAATCAACTAAAACTTTGTCAAGAATAGCAGCATTTGCTCTACCTGCTCTGATTGAGTTGTACTCATATTTTAATGAAGAAATTGATTTTTCCATTCTTTCTTTTGTGTTAGCGTAAATTGTTTCCATAATAAAAGCCTCCGTAAATTTATTTTATGTAATTAATATTTTATTTAACAACTGTTCCTGTATTTTCTCCGCACATTGCTTTACCAATGTTTTCAGGGTTATTAAGGTTAAATACAAGAATAGGAATGTTATTTTCCTGACAGATAGCAGCAGCTGCTGTATCCATAACTGCAAGGTGTCTTTCTAAAAGTTCATTGTGAGAAATCTCTGTAAATTTAACTGCATCACTGAACTTGTTAGGGTCTTTGTCGTAAACACCATCAACATTTGTTGCTTTTAAAAGCACATCCGCACCGATTTGTGCAGCTCTTAAAGCAGCACCTGAGTCTGTTGAAAAGAATGGGTTACCTGTACCGCCTGCAAAGATAACTAATCTACCCTTTTCTAAATGTCTTACAGCACTGTCTTTATTAAATGTTTCAACAACACCGGTAATCTGAACTGCAGATTGAACACGGGCATCTATACCCAATTGTAAAAATGTCTCCTGTAATGCTAAAGAGTTCATAACAGTAGCAAGCATACCTATGCTGTCAGCACGAGTTCTGTCCATATCGCCACTTGAACGACCACGCCAGAAGTTACCGCCACCAACAACAATGCCCACTTGGGCACCTGCATCTACTACAGTTTTTATTGCACTGCAGATATTGTTCATAACATTAAAATCGAAGCCGTGACCTTTGTCACCTGAAAGCACTTCACCGCTTAATTTGAGAAGCACTCTTTTGTACTTTAAGTCCATAAATACAACTCCTTTTTGCACTTGTTTTTATATAACAAATGCACCTAAATATTCCACATTATATTTTACTATATACAGAGAAAAAAGTAAAGAGTTATTTTGTGAATTGAAAGTAAAAAAACAAGTGTAATTTTCGGTTAAAATTACACTTGTTTTTAATATAAAATTCAATTTAAACACGCTGTCTTTTTTCACTTATAAATCTGACTAAAGAAATCATTTGCTCTTTTGATTCAAAACTTGCAACCGGTAAAATATATCCTTGCATTTTATTAATAAAGATTGCAACAAGTTTATCATTAACAAAAACATTTTCAATAGCAGAATATTTCATCTCAGTTTTATTATCCTCAGAAGTTTCAACAAAGACTTCATCGTAAAATTCGATTACAGAATGTTCTGTATATGGCATTTTACCCTGCGTTTTCGTTAACGATTTAACATTTAATTTCACAAACAGTTTCATTCCAGGGGTTATTAAAACCTGTACTAAAATAGCAGAAAGTAAAAGTGCAACAACAGCAACAATCAAATCCGAACCCTCTTCATTTAACAATATCAGAATAATACAAAGAACAGTAAAAACAGATATAATTATCCTTTCTTTTTTTATCAACTTTTTCCCTGCAGGCATTTCACTCATTACAATTCTGTTAAACTCTAAATAATCTTCTGGTGTTATATTAACATTAAATCGAAACTTCATATAATCACACCTTTTAACAATTAGTAACATATTAATTAAAATTTGAACTATAAATCGGATTTGTTATTATAAATATTCTTAAATTACAACCCGTATTTTCGAATGAAATATGATGGCGTACAGCTCCATGCGTGACAAAGGCTATTTATCATTCTGTCATTGTATGGTGAGAAATCAAGGTCATCGGGAATATAGGCTTCCCAAAATGTATCGGCACCAAGTTCTACCATACCGCCCCAGTATTTTTTTAAATATTGTACCGCTTCACCCTTCATACCAAGTTTTAACATAGCCTCAACAACATAGTGGCGCATATATGGTGTGACAGGTTGCTTAAAATCCTTGTTATCAAGTGAAGAAATAAGAAGTTTTTTAGCTCCTTCTCCGGTTATCACACCACCCAGAATCATCCAGACCTGAGAATGAACGCTGAACTGATAATTATCTGAAGCATTTACAAAAACGCCTTTACTACCATTATAAAGGTAGTTCTCAGAAGCAGAACGAACCTCAGAAATGAAAGCAGAATATTTTTCATAATCCTCATCACCAATTGTCTTCAGCAATTCTCCGAATCGTTGAAGTGTATAAAGGTATACACCCTGCAATGCAGTAATACACTCAAGACCAGGACACCAGTCAATAAAAGCAAACCAACCATTCTGCTTTGTTGCAATCAATCTCTCGTCAAGTGTGGTTTTAAAGCTTTCGAGCTGTAATTTACAAATTCCCAAGAGGTCATTTACAACTTCCTTGTCCCCTGTATGCTCAAAATAATCGCATACACTTACAACATATAAAAGTGCATAGTCTTCAATATGAGTTGCACCAGAATGGTAGTAAGGAGTTTCATAAACAAATGATGGCAAGAAACCCAATTCATTACATTCGCCTGCGGCAAAAAGATACAAACATCTTTTTACAATTTCAAGATTATTGAAAGTATAATAATTTGTAAGAGCTTCAAGACGAAGGTCACCAATCCAAAGACGACGATCGCGTTTAGGACCATCTTCGAAAAATGTCTGCATACATTCCTTGAGTGTATTTGTCGCAATAAGATCTATTTTGTTAAGCAAATCATCTTCCGTATCAGCAGATTTCAATACAGTTATATCAGCACTTGTTGAGGCACAGAAGCTGAAATCAAAGAGTCTTATTGGTCGGGTGGTTCTTTCCACTGTTATTTTTATATATCTACAGGCATATCTTCTGGGCATAGTTATTTTTTGAGGGAAATCAAGATTGATTATTTCCTCTTGCAACCAAGTTTTAGAAAGCACACCGTTGTATTCAGAAAAATCATCATTTATTTCTCTCATATCTTCGCCGAACTTAATAATCAAACGAACAGGAGCATCGACAAAAACATCAAGTTTATCGAAAGCAAATGAGAAATACCCTACTAAATGTTCACCAAGGTCAAGAAGAATACTCTCACCATTTAAACCGATAAATTCGGTAATATCAGGAGTGAGAACAGAATATTTCAGTTCAGGAAAATTTTCTTTAGCCTTACTTAAAAAGTAATCTTTATCTTTCATATTACCAACACTTCACTTTATAATTGCGAGCCAGCTTAACAAAAACAAGCTTATCCGTCTCTTAAAATTCTTGTTTGTCGAAATGATTATATCACACATAATCTGAAATTACAATCGAGTGCGGGTGTCCCGCCCACACTTATTCACTATTACTTCTTACTTATTACCTCGCCAAAAATCGACCCAAAAGTTAGTGAAGAGTGAATAGTGAAGAAGTAAAAAGTAAAATCGACGAACTTCTGTCGAAATTCGTCGATTTTTGTGTTTACAACTTGTTTTTGTCAAAAATTGAAATCACTCAAAACAGCCCGATAAATTGGAATTTGTCAATCAGAAAACACCGTTATTATATTTTTTCTGCACGCAAAAAATGCAGATAAATCCGATTATTAATCCAACAATTAATACTGCAACCGCAACCAATGTAATCTTTTCCGAATCTCCCAGCAGACTTACTATTCCGCTAAGCAAAAGTGCCGTTGAGA
>SVPQ01000007.1 GCA_015065845.1 Oscillospiraceae bacterium | reverse complement strand
TTGCAGATTTGTCTGTATATGAAACAGTTGAACCTTTGTCAATTGTTTTCATACCTTTCCAACTGCTCCATTTACCATTTTTGTATTCAGCACGGTAAACTTTGTAACCTGTTGCACCTGTAATCTTGTTCCAGGTAACTTTCACACCTGTACTTGCATTTGCAATTTTTACTGTTGGTTGTGAGAGATATAAAATGCTTGAACTTGATTTGATACCGCTCTTTACATCACCATTAAGCGCTTTTACAGTATAAATATACTTTGTACCGCTCTTAGCTTTAGTGTCAACATAACTTGTTGCAGTTACAGTACCACAAGTTTTCCAACTACCATATTTTTTAGTTTTTGTGCTGTATGATTTGCGGTAAACTTTGTAGCTTGTTGCACCATCAATTGCTTTCCATGTAACTTTTACACCTGTTGCACTGTTTTTAACTGTTACTACTGGAGTTGCGAGTGTAGTACTGAGTTTTGGTATTTCTTCACCTTTTTCAATTACTTTATTACATACAGAACAAACTTTATCTCCTGTGTAACCTACTTCATTTTCTGTTGCATCTTTTTTACCTACAATAGTTTCTTTGTGACCTGTTGCGGAAATAAGTTCAGATTTTGAAGTGTAACAAACTTTACAAACAAAAGTCTTTTCGCCTGATGTTGTGCAAGTTGGGTGCATAGTTATAGAACCATCATTCCATTTGTGTCCTAACGCTTCAATTGTTTCTTTGTAACTACTGCCACAAGAACAAGTAAAAGTTTTAACACCAGTAATAGTACAAGTTGGATATTCAGTTATTTCACTTGTGTAATTATGTATATGAGACTCTGATTCCGGTACAAATTCAACATTTGCATTTAACAAATAATCATTACCCCTGGAATCAATAGAAACAGATTTCCATTGGCTTTCACTACCATTAAACTTAACAGCAGTTAAATTTAAACAATCACCAAATGCAAATTGTTCAATTATTTTCAGCGTATTGGGAAATGTTATATAGTTTATTTTATTACAACCGCGAAATGAGTTCACTCCAAATGTTGTTACTTTATTTATTGAAGTTACATTTTCAAGTGAGCGGCAATAAGCGAATGTCCCCTCATCAATAGTTTTTATATTATTATTGAATTCTATCGTAACAAGATACCTGTTATTTGAAAAACACCAACCAGCAACTTTTGTTACAGTTTCTGGAAGTGTATAAGTAGAGCCCTCTTTTGCAGGCGGATAATCGAGCAACTCTGTCATATCCATATTATATAACACACCATCAACAGATTTATAATATTTATTGCCACTTGCTACTTTAATCTCACTCAAATCATAAATTGAAGAAAATACTGCTCCATCAATGAATTCAACACTTGCAGGAATTGTTACTTCTGAAATTCTGGCACAATTATCAAATGCAGCCAAGTTAATCTTTTTAAGAGTTTCCGGAAACTTTACTGATTTTAATAAACTACAAAACTGGAAACCAGTTCTTGCAATTTCTGTTACTGGCAAACCATTATATTCGCTAGGAATTACGAGGTCGCCCTCCATTCTTAAGTTTTCAGCAGAAACAGAGTAAGATTTACCATCTTCATTGAGTTCAAATTTCAAATCATCAACACTTGCCGCATTTGCAGTAATCGGTGCAGATATACAAACACCCATAACAAAAACAAATGCTAAAATTAAACTTAATACTTTTTTCATTTTAATTTCCCCTTTTTGTATAAATTTAACATTTCAAGTCTATCACAAAAATTTCCGTTTTACAATAGTTTTTTAGAGAATAGGAAACAGGAAGATATCGTGTAAAGGAAAATCATCCTATCATTTAAAGTTGATTTTTACATCAACTAAAAATGATAGGATGAATTCATTTATATAGTTCTTGTTCCACCTAATTCCTAATTCCTAGTTCCTAATTCCTAAGAACAGAATTATCATTCTGTTCGTAAAGCCTCAACCGGGTCTTTGTTTGCGGCAATTTTTGATGGGAACAAACCTGCAACAAGTGTTAATGTAACACTTATAATTACAAGGGCAAAACCGCCGACAAATGGTAACGCGGCAGATGCCGGAATATTAAGAAGGTCGTTAAGAATAAAGTTAATTGGTATCTGTAAAAGAAGCGTTGAACCGATACCTATAACACCCGCACCCAGACCTATAACCGTAGTTTCTGCATTGAACACACGGGCAATATCTTTTTTAGAAGCACCAATACTTCTTAAAATACCTATTTCTTTAGTTCTTTCAAGAACAGAAATATAAGTAATAATACCAATCATAATAGAAGAAACCACAAGAGAAATTGCAACGAATGCAACTAAAACATAAGTAACAATATCTATAATAGTTGTAATACTGCTCATAAGCACACCTATTAAGTCGGTACACTTAACTGCATATTCATCGTGTCCGTCTTCAGTTACTTTATTATTATAGTAATTTATAAGTTCATTAAGTTTCTCTTTTGATTCAAAGCTTCTTGGGTAAAAGTAAATTGCAGATGGTGAATCTTCGGTTGAATAACCCAATGTTTCGAGTGTTGCTGAAAGTGAATTGTTAGCAGCCATTGTATCAACATACGCTTGTTTTAATGCTAACACTTGCTCTTCTGAAAGGAACCCTTCCATAAGTTTCTTCTGAAGATTTGACATATCATCAAACCCGAACATTGCCATCATATTTGTCATATCAATCTGACTCATATCAATTTCCATTTGTTCTACCATTGATAAGAATGGTTGAATATCAAGGTAATTGAAATCGATTTTTGATAAATCAACATCTTTCAAATCAAAATCGTTTACAGTAAGATTTGAAAATTCAAGACCTGTCAGAACATCTTTTGTCTGGTCTTTAAGTTGTGCTTTTACAACTTCTGTCTTGGCATTTTCTGCTACGACATAATCCATAAGGTCAGTTCTGTAACCGATACCACCAGTACCGATTGAAAGTGTATTGTTTTCGTCCGGTCTTAAAATACCAACAATTTTAAGTGTTAAACCATCTTCAACAAGATTTTTTACAAAGTAATCATTTTCGCGATTATCTTCCCAAAGACCTGTTTTCTTGTTTTTGGTGTAGTAATCACCTGTGTTTACTACTTTGAATTCCATATTGAGAATATCATCATAAGAATATTTTGAAACTCCTGCACTCTGGAGTTCTTCTCCGTTTGCGAGTGCAGACATAATATGTTTTGAGAATTCTTCCTGGTCTTTAATACCCAAACCATAAACTACAAGCTCATTTATCTGATGGTTTGCATCAACTATTAAAACAACTTCCTCTTTACTCTCAGGGAGTTTACCTGCAATAACATCATACTGACTTTCCATAAGTTTGTCGTCACCGATAAGTTCAATCCACACTGACATCTGTGCCATTGAACCTGCCATAGAAGTCATTGCCTCCATATCGGCACCCATACTCATACTTTCCATCATAGTACTCGGGTTTACCTGAACAACACCTTCGGATGTATCTGCCTTGTAAATATTAAGGTCTGTGCTGTATTTATACTGAACATCGTTACAGATTTCATCAAATTCTGCTTTGTTGTCTTCAATATATGTTTTAAAGTTTTTTAAGTTGTTTGAAGATGCCTGAGAAATGAATGCATTTACCATCTGCATAAATGCTTCATTTACATAAACTGTATCTTCTTCAACATCTATTCCCTGCATTGCTTCCATTCCAAGACCTGTAACAGAAGTCATTATACTGCTTATATCCATTGTCTGTTTTTCAACTGACATAGGGTACGAAAGAAGCATATCTTCCTGCACTTTATCTATATACCCCTGAATACCATTTGAAAGCGACAGAACGAGAGCAATACCTATGATGCCAATAGAGCCGGCAAAAGCAGTTAAAAATGTTCTTGCTTTTTTAGTTTTCAAGTTATTTATACTCAGAGAAAATGCAGAAGCAAATGACATTGAAGTCTTTTCGCCTTTTTGTTGTTCTTTTTCTGCAAATTCTTTTTCTTTTTCATAATCTTCTTCACTCGGTTCAAATGGATTTGTGTCACCAATTACTTCACCGTCAAGACATCTTATAATTCTGTTAGAATACTCTTCTGCTAAATCAGGGTTGTGAGTAACCATAATTATAAGTTTATCTTTAGAAATCTCTTTAAGGAGTTCCATAATCTGAACGCTTGTTTCAGTATCAAGAGCACCTGTCGGTTCGTCTGCAAGAAGAATGTCAGGGTCATTTATAAGTGCACGGGCAATTGCAACTCTCTGCATCTGACCACCCGACATCTGACTGGGTTTTTTATACATCTGATTTTCAAGACCAACCTGCTTTAAAGCCTGTTGTGCTCTTAATTTTCTTTCTTTTTTAGAAACACCTGAAAGAGTGAGTGCAAGTTCAACATTAGAAAGAACTGTCTGGTGCGGAATAAGGTTATAACTCTGAAATATAAAACCTATTGAGTGGTTACGGTAAACATCCCAATCAGAGTCAGTAAATCTTTTTGTAGATTTACCATTGATTATAAGGTCACCACTTGTATAACGGTCAAGACCACCGATAATATTGAGCATTGTTGTCTTACCACAACCTGAAGGACCGAGAATTGAAACAAATTCATTTTCTCTGAAGTTAATGCTTACGCCTTTTAATGCTCTTACGGTAGTGTCACCGGTTACATAATCTTTAACTATATTTTTTAATACTAACATTTCTTCTTACCTCAATAATAAAGTTTCTTACGATTAAGATAGAACACAAGACCTACAACTGCACCAAAAAGTGCCACACCGCCGATAATATATAAAACTGTGTAATCTTTTGGTGGTTCTTCGTAAATAATTGTCGGGCTATATGTTTCCCCTTCTTCGAGCGGAGCAATCGCGCGTTCTTTAAAAAGAAGATTGTGAAGCCACTCAATTATTTCGTCAGTTGTCATTTTTTCAAATTGCTCGAAAATCTGCGAAGCATAAAGTGCGAAACTGTCAGCACCACCGCCACTCATCATTCCATTTAAAGCACCTTTGTTTTCCGGCAATTTCAAAGTATCTACAAGATATCTTAAAACAGTAAGCAAGAGTGCTTCTTTATCTGCTTTAATGTAAGTGTAGGTTGTATTTTTACCATTTAAAACTTGTTTGCTCGTCTTTGTCTCAGTTTCACCGTATGAGTAAAGTGCTTTTAAATTAAAGTCCTTGAGTTTCAGACCTAATTCCTTTTCTAAAGATTTAAAAATATCGTTTGTGTTCATTGAAGAACTTATTGCACTGGTATCAAGTTCTACTTTGTATAAAGGTTCAATTTTTTCGAGTAATGCAGTTACCGGAAGAAGCAGATTAGTTATACAGATTTCTAAATTACCACTGTCTATAAAATAGAGTACATTTGGTAAAATATCGAGCACTGTTTTTACAGGCTCCTCAAATAATTCGTCAAGCAAATCAAGTACAGGAGTTGTAATATTTCTTAATACTGCATCTTTTTTTGTATCATTTTTATATTGCTCGTAAGTTTCAATATCTTTACTGTTGCAACCGAGAGCTTCTAAAATCGGAATAACTGCAGTATTATAACCATCGCCACCAGTAATTTTTATACTGTCCATAAAAATAATTGTTTCGCCTTTAAGAACTACTTCTAAAAGTGGCATTAATGGACGAAGCATAGCTATAAGTGCATTTTCAAAACCTGTTCTTCTGCCATTATAAAAACCAAAACTGACATAGTTAAAATTAACCTTTGACCAGTCTGACGCTCTTAATAAAGCGTTTCTTACCTGTAGGAATTCAGATTCAGTTAAAAGTGACGCAACACCTTTTGGTGTAGCATCTACACCCATAACAGAAAGCATTTCTATCATACCTTCTTTTTCGAGTGCAGAATAAATTCCGAGTGTAAGGTCACCAACTGTTTTATTGGTGTAAATTGTATTCTTTAAAAGCGTTTCTAACTTTCTGTAATCAGTATACTCCTGAACGAATTCGTCTATTAAACCGTCTATTCCGTTTAAAACTTTTGTAAAATCTTTCTCACCTAAATTTTGTGTATAGGTAATCTGACTGAATGTAACAGAAGGGAAGTTGTAAGGCTTTGCATCGGATAATTTACTGTCATTAAAAAGCAGAATAATTGTTTTTACAACATTTTTAGTATCTGTTTCTAAAAGTTTATTAAGAATATCAGGCGACAACAAATCATTTTTTGTATCACCTGCATTAAGCCCTTTTAAGAGTTCAGGCAATGCATTTTTATTAAGTTTTAATGCATCCACAAGCCACGACATAATTACTGCATAAGCGAGTGGCTTATTTGGTGTAAAAGTAACACCATCGCTACTGCCACATTTACTGAGTGCTTCAAAGTCGATTGGCGGAATTGCTAAACCACTTTCTGCTGTCATACTACCAAGTGCATCATTAAGCATTACTTCAACATCAGGTTTCATTGACTCAAGGTCAATAATTTTTAAAAGAATTGCAAGTTTTATATATGCATTTTCTTTAACCGGTGCTAAAAGATTATTGAAACAGGCATCCATCTGCCCACTTTCGCAAAAGTAAGCAAAAGACGGTAAAACTGTTACAAGTGCATCTATTGGTTTTTCTTCTAATTTATCGACAATTGATAATGCTGACATAAGAATGTTATAAATCATTGTAGATTTATCTTCTTTTGCCTGATTTTTAAACTCTTCCTGTGATAATTTCATATCACAACCTAAAGCATTAAGCATTGGCACAATTGCATTTTCGTAACCGTTGCCACCTTCAATTGTTGTAAAATTCGCCACTTTATATTTACCGGAACAAAGAAGCATAAACAAAAGGTTATTAAACGGACTGAGTGTAGCACTTATTGCCTTTGCAAAACTACTTTTATCTGTTACACCCCATTTTACATTTGTTAAATCTAAATCCGCAAAACCACCCGCATTTACAAGTGCATTTTGCACTTCAGGGTAATTTTTAAGACCTTTTGAAACACCGCTTATTGTTACATCAATACCAATTGCTTTTAAATCACTTGCCGTTTCTTCCATTGGTGCATAAATTGAAACGAGCATTTCTGAAACAACCTGGTCATTATAAATCATTGGTTCAAGTATTGTTTTTAAATCTGTTTTTAAATAATTCCCAAGAATGTATGAAAGCAATTTTTCTGTACCAATAAGTGCGTTGTTTACCTCAGCTTCTGTAACACCTTCAGGGTATGAAGGTGCAGCAGCAAAAGCCACAACATTAGATGAAGTAGCAAAAAATGTCATTATAACAGCTAAAAGAAAACAAATAATTTTTTTGAATTTCATAACAATCACACTTATTTATAAGATTTTTAATGCATATATTTTAATTAAAACTTAGTCTATTTTATTATACTACTATAACTAAAGCAAAATGTTAAAAAAATGTTAACAATGGAGGTATATTATGAAAAAACTGGTTGTTTTACCATTAATTTTCATCATTTTTCTGAGCAGTTGCTCTGTTGCACAAAATGGCGAAGATTTAAGTTCATTTATACTCAGAATAAATACACTAAACGAGCAATATAATCTCACACCACAAGGGTTTATATATTCAGAAGAAAATGATGATATTTACAAATTTTTTATTGTTAGTGAAAATGAAATACTTTTAAGCTTTAAAGAGGACAATAACGGTAGACTTACTGAAATGAATTTTGTGGCAGATAATAAATTTTATGAAGATTCATCATCTTTTGAATTCTTCAAAAATTCACTTAACGCTTTTATAAATGACGAAAATACCTATACAGAAATTATTGATAATGATATATCACAACTTTTAAAAGCCCAAACAAAAGAAAGTGTAATAATAAAAAGTAGCAACATCGAAGTTTCTATCGATGTCACCACTCTTGGTATTGTTATTACTATCTATAAAGACATATAATTATTTAATTTTTCTGAAAGAAGATTCAACGCTTTTCCACGATGACTTAATTTATCTTTTTCATCTGAAGAAATTTCTGCAAAACTTTTCCCATCAACCATAAAAACAGGGTCGTAACCAAAACCGCCCTCACCCTTTTCTTCATAGCCGATTTTACCTTCACACTCGCCCCTTGCAGATAAAATATCTCCATTAGGAAAAACACAACAAACAACTGAAACAAACCTTGCAGTTCTTTCGTCTTCCGGCACATCTTTTAAAAGTTTAAGCAGTTTTTCGTTATTCTTCTTGTCATTGCCATGCTCACCTGAAAATCGTGCAGAATAAACACCAGGTGCACCCGCTAAATAATCAACCATAAGACCTGAATCATCCGCTACACAAGGAAGACCACTCTCTTTACAACCGCTCTGTGCTTTTATAAGAGCATTCTCATAAAATGTTTCACCGTTTTCATCCGGTTCGGTTAGCGTTAAGTTTAATTCTTCATCGGTTTTAACATCTATTCCTAAAGGTGAAAGTATTCTTAAAAGTTCATTTTTCTTTTTCTTGTTATGAGTTGCTATTAAAAATGTTTTTTGCATTATTTAAAAAGCCTCCCAAAAAAGCCTTTTTTCTTTTCAGGTTTATTTTCAGGTTCGGGATTTTCTTCTGTTTTTTCAGTTTCTTCATCAATTTCATCAACAGTTTCCTGCATTTCTTCAACTGCCTCATCAATTTCAGAAGTTATTTCTTCTTTCACTTCTTCAATTTCTTCTTTTACATCATCTTTAAGTTCGTTGAATGCTTCAACAACTTCTTCAACAATTTCCTGAAATTCCTCTTTGATTTCCTGAACATCTTCAACTATATCTTCTTTTATTTCTGAAATCATTTCGTGGATTTCATCTTCTTTAAAGTCATCTGGTAATGCTTCAAAAAGACCTTCTGCAAACGCGTGTGGGTTGAATGGTTGCAAGTCATCAATACCTTCACCGACACCAACAAATTTTACAGGAACTTTAAGGTCATTTTTAATTGAAAGAACAACACCGCCCCTTGCAGTACCATCAAGTTTTGTAAGAATTATACCAGTAATTTCTGCAATTTTAGCAAATTCTCTTGCCTGATTTACTGCGTTCTGTCCTGTTGTTGCATCAAGTACTAAAAGAACTTCACGGTCAGAATATGGCAATTCTCTGTCAATAACTCTGTAAATCTTTGCAAGTTCTTCCATAAGATTTTTCTTGTTGTGAAGACGACCTGCAGTATCACAGATAATAATATCATTACCCCTTGCTTTTGCAGCAGAAATTGTATCAAAAATAACTGCCGCAGGGTCTGCACCCTCTTTATGACTTATAATATCTACCCCTGCTCTCTCTGCCCATACAGTAAGTTGGTCAATAGCAGCGGCACGGAAAGTATCGGCAGCAGCAAGAATAACGCTCTTACCCTCTGCTTTATACATAGCAGCCATTTTACCGATTGTTGTAGTTTTACCTACACCATTAACACCGATGACAAGAATAACAGATGGAATTGTAATAAGTCCCATATCTTCGCCGCCCTCAAGCATTTCGGCAACGATTTCTTTTATTTCTGTTTTTACATCTGCTGGATTTTTAAGACCTTTTTTACGAACTCTTTCGTTAAGTCTTTTTGTAATTTCACTGGCAGTTGTAACACCAACATCACCCATTACAAGTGCTTCTTCAAGTTCGTCAAAAAGTTCTTCATCAATTGAAGTGTAACTGTCAAGGACATTATCAATAGCACCTGACATATTATTTCTTGTTTTTCTTAAACCGAAGTTTATCTTTTTAAAAACTCCCATAATAACACCTACAAAATCAAATTAAATTTAATCTTCTAAACCGAGTTGTTTTGCCATTTCGGCAGTCTTGAGTTCAAGAAGTTTTGAAACACCTTTTTCCTGCATTGTAACACCATAAAGCATATCTGCTTCTTCCATTGTACCACGGCGGTGTGTAATGAGAATAAACTGTGTATCGTCTGTCATTCTTCTAACATAAGACGCATATTTTGCAACATTGACATCATCAAGTGCCGCTTCAACCTCGTCAAAAATACAGAACGGACAAGGATTAACTTTAAGAATTGCAAAAAGAAGTGCAATTGCAGAAAGACCTTTTTCACCACCTGAAAGAAGTGAAATATTCTGAACATTCTTGCCTGGTGGCTGTACTTTGATTTCAATATCACTTTCGAGAACATCCATTTCATCGCTTAACACAAGTGATGCTTTACCGCCTCCAAAGAGTTCAGAGAATGTTTCACCGAAATTAATATTGATTTTATTGAATTCATTTCTGAATTGTTCACCCATTTTGCCTGTGAGTTCCCCAATAAGTTTAATAAGTTCCGCTTTTGATTTTTCAACATCGCTTACCTGAACATGCATAAACTCGTATCTTTCAGAAACTTCACTGTACTCTTCAATAGCGCTGAGATTAACTGTACCAAGACCTTTTATTTTTGCCTTGAGTTCGTTAAGTCTTTTTCTCGACTCCCCGACATCTTCTATAACAATATTAAGTTCTTCTGCTTCACGACGGGTTAATTCATACTCTTCGTAAAGTCTGTTCGAAATGTTTTCAAGGTCTTGGGCCATTGACTCTTTTCTTTCAGAAAGACGAGCAAGTTCACCACTGAGTTTTTCCTTTTCTTCTTGCTTATCTCTTTCAGCAAGACGAAGTTCTGCACTTTGTTTCTCAAAGACTTCACGCTGTTTTATAAGATTTTCAGTATCAGTTTTTGAAGTACCGCTCTGACTTCTGAGTTTTCCAGCATCTTCTCTTAAAACATCAATGAGTTTTGTGAGTTCCTCATTTTTCTTAACAATTTCTTCTATTTCACTGTTAAGTTGAGTAAGTCTGTCTTTATGACTTGTACTTCTGCCTTTAAGTCTTTCAATCTCTTCATTTTTTGCTTCAATTTCTTTTTCGTTTGTAGCAATTAAGAGATTTATGTCTGCAGCCTTTGCGGTGAGTTCTTCTCTCTTCTGTTGAAGATTTTCTCTGTCACCTGTAAGAACTGATAATTTACTTTCAACACTCTCAAGTTCATTCTGAAGTTTTACAAGTTCTGTTTCAGCAGAAGAAGCATTATTTTTGATATCAGTTATTCTGTTTGCAAGTTTTTCTTTTTCTTCGTCTGCTTCATTTTTCTGAGCAAGAATTGTTTCATATTGCCCATTTTTGAGTGCAACTACACCCTCTAATCTTATTTTCTCTTCGCCTGTAAATGCAATTTCTGCTTTACAGCCTTCAAGCTCAGCAGAAAGTGAAGAATAACTTTCTTGTTGTTCAGCTACATCTTTTACTGCAATATCTAATTTTTCTTTAATTTCGTTACATTCTTTGGTAAGTTTTTCAATTTCGTTTGCACGACTTAAAATACCTGCATTCTGAAGACGGGCACCACCAGTCATTGAACCACCGGCATTTACAACCTGACCGTCAAGTGTAACAACCTTGAATTTATAAGCATATTTCTTTGCGATTTCTACCGCTGAGTCAAGGTCTTCACTCACAGCAGTTCTGCCTAAAAGTGAAACAATTACACTTTTATATTTACTGTCACATTCAACTAATTCTGATGCAAGATTTATATAGCCATAGCAATCATCAAGACCTTTTTCCTGAAGAAGATTACCTTTAACAGATGTGAGCGGCAAGAATGTTGCACGACCTGCTTTGCTCTCTTTAAGGAAATTAATTGCCTTTTTAGCATCATTTTCAGTATCTGTAATGATATTCTGAATTGCAGCACCTAAAGCAGTTTCAATAGCCAGAGCATATTTATCTTTAACGGTAATAATCTGCGAAACAGGTGCGTGAATACCTTTTAAAACATTGTGCTTTACTTCACGCATAACTGCTTTAACGCTACCCTGATACCCCTCCATATTTTTCTCTAAATCAGAAAGCATAGCAACTCTCGAATTTTTAATATGAAGTTCATTTCTTAATGAGTTTTCTTTTTCTTTTAATGTCTCTAATTTTTCAAGACGCTTTTGTGCTAACAATTCAATACCTGAAAGTGAATTGTTAAGGTCATTATTCTTTTCAACTATCGCGTCAAGTTCTGCCTGCGCCTTATTTTTTTCATTTTCCAATTCATCTAAAATTGGTTTTCGTGATTTTTCATTCTCTTCAATTGCTGATATTCTGTTTTCAATTTCTTCAACAGAAGAAGCCGCAGTTGAAGTAAGCACACGCTTATCTGCAATAAGAAGTGAGAGTTGCGACATTTTTTCAGAAAGTTCTACACTCTCTGCCGCACTTTCTGTATTCTTATCTGATATTAATTCGATTTCTTTTGAAAACTCACTGAGTTCTTCTTTTTTTACTTTAATAGCAGACTCTAAAAGTTTAATTGCTATGTTGGTTGACGCAATCTGCTCATTTATTTCTGCTTCTGTTTCATTTTCATTAGTTTTGTCGCGTTCAATTCTTTCAATTGTTTCATTGTTATGTAAAATACTGTTTTCGTGAACTGCCGCCTGACTTTCAATTAAAGCTGCCTGTTCCTCGAGTTGTGAAGAGGCTCTGTAAATTTCATCTATTTCAATAGTAATTCTTTGTGTTTCAGAAAAAGCGTTGTCTATCTGTTTTGTAGTTTCTTCGAGTACACGACAAACATCATTATACTGTGAATCTGCAACTGTAATTTTCTTTTCGTGTTCACGAAGAGAGTTCTTTGTTTTTTCAAGTGTATGAAGACAAAGTCCTATATCAAGACTCTTTTTCTCTTCAGAATACTCAAGAAATTTTTCTGCTTTTTCTTTCTGAGCTTTTAAAGGACCTACGCGTGTTTCAAGTTCTGTTAAAATATCGCGAAGGCGAAGAAGATTTTCTTCTGCCTGGTCAAGACGACGCATAGCATCTGCACGGCGGTATCTGTAATGAGAAATACCTGCCGCTTCTTCAAGCATATCACGACGCTCATCACTCTTGCCTGAAATAAGAGTTTCAATTTTACCCTGACTGACCATTGAATAACCATCTCTGCCAAGACCTGTATCCATAAACAACTCGTGTATATCTTTAAGTCTTGATGGTTGTCCATTTATTTTATATTCACTTTCGCCTGAACGATAATATCTTCTTGTAACACTTACTTCATCATTATCGTTATTTAAAGCTCTGTCTTTATTTTCTAATTTAAGAGTTACTTCCGCAAAACCAACTGCACGGCGGGCATCTGTACCACTGAAAATAACATCTTCCATTTTTGAACCACGAAGATTTTTAGTGCTTTGCTCACCTAAAACCCAACGCATAGCATCAGAGATATTACTCTTACCACTACCGTTAGGTCCGACTACTGCAGTTATACCTTTTCCGAATTCAAGTAATGTCTTATCGGGAAAGGATTTGAAGCCTTGCAATTCAATCGCTTTCAAATACATTTTTGTATTCTCCGTTTCAATTTTCTTCTATCTGTATTTCGTATATATCTAAGTCAGATCTGCCTTTGATTTTAACTGAAAATCCATCAGTTAAAAGACTTTCTTTATTTTTACCTTTTTGACCTGTTGCTTTTGAAATTTCTTTTTCATTTACATATATTGTAACATTTTTAACTTCTGAATTGTTTTCGTTTTTGTAAATTTCAAAAAGTTTTTTTCTTATGTTTTTTAAATATATTTCACTTTCACAAAGTTCTCTGAATGCGGGGTGATAAGGCCCGCTTAAAAAACCATCTTCTACATTACCACCTGAATGAAGACCAAGACGGATAACTTTTATGTTGTTTTCATAAAACATTTCTAAAAACTCTGCACAAAGTGAAATTGTTTCTTCTAAAGATGGTGACTTATATTCTCCCGAAGCGAGAAGTTCCGCTAAATGAGTATTTTCTAAAACTATTGTAGGGTAAATACGAACTGTATCAGGTTTTAATTTTATTAAATCCTTTGCAGTTTCAACATCTTTTTCGTAAGTACTTTTATAAAGTCCTGTCATCATCTGAAGACCTAACGAAAAACCGTGTTTTTTTATAAGTAGAGACGCATTTATTATATCTTCTTTTGTGTGTCCGCGTCTGTTAAATTGTAACACTTCATCATTGGTGCTTTGTGCACCCAGTTCAATAGCAGTTACTTTATATTCTTTTAAAATTCCAAGAACTGTTTCGTCTATCGCATCTGGTCGGGTTGAAATTCTTATACCCGAAAAAGTACCATCGTCAACAAACGGTTTTGCTTCTTCTAAAAGAGAAATCATATAATCTCTATTGATAGCAGTGAAACTTCCGCCGAAAAAAGCTATTTCAGTATTTTCACTTGAAAGATTACTGTTACTGGCAAACATCAGAGTTTCTCTTACTTCTTCTTTTGTTAGTTCCTTTACGCTACCTGAAATAGTCTTCTGATTACAAAAAGAGCATTGATTAGGACAACCGGCATGTGGAACAAAAAGTGATATATTAGAGTGTTTCATCGTGTAATTTATTAAGGGCATTACCAGCCGCATTCTGCTCCGCTTCTTTTTTACTTTTACCCTTACCTTCGCCTATTATCTCTCCATTGAGTTTTACACGGAATACAAAAGTTTTGTCGTGGTCAGGACCCTCTTCGCCAACTTCTTCATAAGCTAAAGTATTACCTTTAACTTTCTGAATTTCTTCCTGTAAAAGTGATTTATTATCTTTAAAACTTGTTTCTCTTTTTACTGCATCTTTTATAAAACGCAAAATGTAAGGTCTGACAGCTTCCATTCCGCCATCAATATAAATTGCCGCAATAACCGCTTCAAATGCATCAGACACAACAGATGGACGATTTCTGCCACCTGTACCATCTTCGCCACGCCCTAAAAGAATGTATTTACCTAAATCTATCTGCTCGGCAAATTTAAAAAGTGATTTTTCACACACAACTGCCGCACGGAGTTTAGTCATTTCACCCTCAGGACGATTTTTGAATTCAGTAAAAAGATACTCTGCGGTGACAAATCCCAATACTGAGTCGCCTAAAAATTCAAAGCGTTCATTATTCTTTTTTAACTTGTTTTCATTAGCAAAAGACGAGTGTGTAAGCGCTAATTCAAGAAGACTTTTATCTTTAAATGAATAGCCTAATTTTTCTTCAAACTCAGTATAATTCATTTTTTCACCTCAAGTCGAGTGTATCAAAATACTCTAAACTACGCTTAGAGAGTGCTTCGTAGCGTTCTTTTTTATCTCTTATTTTTTCTTCTAACGGTGGGACAATTCCGAATGCCGCTCCCATTGGCTGAAAGTTTTTAACAGTTTCATCTGAAATATATTTTGTCAGAGCACCCATCATTGTTATCTCAGGAAGAACCAACTTTTCTTCACCTGAAATCTTCTGAGCAGCATTGTACCCTGCTAAAATACCAGACGCCGCAGATTCCATATAACCTTCAACGCCTGAAATCTGACCTGCAAAATAAATGCGATTATCTTTTCTGAGACTAAAATCGTCATTTAAAAGTGCGGGTGAATTTATAAAAGTATTTCTGTGCATTACTCCGTAGCGAACAAATTCTGCATTTTTAAGAGCTGGAAACATAGAGAAAACTCTTTTTTGCTCGGGGAATTTCAGATTTGTCTGAAAACCGACTAAGTTATACATAGTGCCTTCTGCATTTTCTTTTCTTAACTGGAGATTTGACCAAGGACGATGCCCTGTTTTGGGATTCTGGAGCCCTACCGGTTTCAATGGACCGTAACGCATTGTATCTTTTCCGCGTGACGCTAAAACCTCAATAGGCATACAGCCCTCATAAACATCCTTTTTCTTATCAAAAGAATGAAGTTCTGCACTTTCCGCGTTGATTATTGCTTCATAAAATGCTTCATATTCTTCTTTGTTCATAGGACAGTTTATGTAATCATCTTCACCACCACGGTCATAGCGTGACTGTGAAAAAGCATTTTCCATATCAATACTATCTGCAGTGACAATAGGTGCTGCGGCATCATAAAACGAGAGAAAATTTCCACCTAAAAGTTCGCCTATTTTCTCTGCTAAACTGTCGCTCACCAAAGGACCTGCCGCAATAATAACAATTCCCTCGGGAATTTCTGTTACCTCTTCTCTTACAACAGTAATATTTTCGTTACTCAAAATGCTTTCTGTTATAAGGGAGGAAAAAATATCCCTGTCAACTGCTAACGCACCGCCTGCAGGAACTTTTGCTTTGTCTGCCGCTTCAAGACACACAGAGCCAAAACGACGCATTTCTTCTTTTAAAAGTCCCGCAGCAGAACCCACTCTTTCTGCTTTTAATGAATTTGAGCAAACAAGTTCTGCTAAATTTTCATTTTTGTGTGCAGGTGAATATTTTACAGGCTTCATTTCATAAAGCGTTACTTTTATACCACGCTTTGCTAGTTGATTTGCCGCTTCAACCCCTGCAAGACCACCGCCTATGACGGTTACTTTTTTATCACTCATCATCATTTTCCTGTGATTTCTTTGAATTTTTTCTTGGTGCTTTATAAGAATAGTCACAATCAGTATTTGAACAGGTAATCACGCCACCCTTACCTTTAAAGAGTGATTTGCCACATTTAGGGCAGTTTTCACCTGTTGGTTTATCCCATGTCATAAAGTTACACTCAGGGTAATTATTACAACCGTAGAACTGGTAACCTCTCTTGGATTTTTTACCGATAACAGTACCACCACAAAGAGGACATGAAGCAGTTGTTTCTTCTACAAGTGGTTTTGTAGTTTTACATTCCGGGTAACCAGGACAAGCAAGGAATTTACCGAAACGACCACTCTTAACAACCATATTTCTGCCACATTTTTCACACTTGATATCTGTTATATCTTCTTGCAACTGAATTTTCTGACCTTGCATTTCGTCTTTTGCTTTTGCAAGTGTTTCTTCAAGGTCATCGTAGAATTCTCTTAACATTTCTACATAGTTGCATTCACCGTTGTCAATTTCATCAAGTTTTGCTTCCATTGATGCGGTGAATTTTGTATTTACAAATTTAGGGAAACGCTCTTTTAATAAATCTGTTGTAACTTTACCTAACTCTGTGTTTTTTAGCATTTTACCTTCGCGCTTGATATATTCACGCTTTATAATTGTGCTTACAATTGAAGCGTAAGTACTTGGTCTTCCGACACCTGTTTCTTCAAGCATTTTTATTAAAGATGCTTCTGTAAAGTGCGCAGGTGGTTGAGTAAAGTGCTGATTACCTTTAATCTCTTTGAGTTTTGGTGAATCGCCCACTTTGATTTCTGGAAGAACACTTTCTTTTTCTTCATCATCAGTTGATTCTTCATAAAGAACTGTAAAACCGTCAAATTTTACAGAATAACCACTTGCAGATAACATACAGAATTCGTCTGGTGTTTCTTTTTTACTGCCTTTGATTTCAATTTTTACAGTTGCCTGTTCACAGGCAGCCATAAGACTTGCTACATATCTGCACCAGATAAGATTATATAATTTATATTGGTCATTTGAAAGACTACTCTTAACTTTTGCAGGTGTTAAATTAACATTAACAGGACGAATTGCTTCGTGACCATCTTGTGCACCTGCACGAGTTTTAAAATATCTTGGTTTTTCAGGAAGATATTTTTCACCGTAAGCATCTTTAACAAATTCTGCGTGTGCAGCTCTTGCTTCTTCAGAAATACGAAGCGAGTCAGTTCTCATATAAGTAATAAGACCTGTTGTACCAAGACCATCAATATCAATACCTTCGTAAAGTTCCTGAGCAATTTTCATTGTCTTTTGTGCCTGGAAGTTTAATTTTCTTGATGCTTCCTGTTGCATTGAAGATGTACTGAATGGTGGAGCAGGTTGCTTCTTTCTTGTACCTTTTTTTACTGAATCGGTAACAAAATCTGCACCATCCAAACGACTCAGATACTTGTCTGCTTCTTCTTTATTCTTTATTTCTACTTTGCCATTTTCATCTGCAGTAAGAGATGCAGAAAATGTTTTTCTCTCCGAAATAAATTTAGCGTCTATTGACCAGTATTCTTCCGGATTGAATTTTGCAATTTCTTCTTCTCTGTCAACAATAAGACGAACTGCAACACTCTGTACACGACCAGCAGAAAGACCGCGTCTGATTTTCTGACTGATAAACGGACTGAGTCTGTAACCTACTAATCTGTCAAGAATTCTTCGTGCCTGTTGAGCATCAACAAGACCCATATCAACAGTTTCAGGGTTAGAAATACCTTTTTTAACACTTGTTTCGTTAATTTCGTTGAACTTAACTCTGTTTTTCTCGTTTAAATCAAGACCTAAAATTGTAGCAAGATGCCATGAAATTGCTTCTCCTTCGCGGTCAGGGTCAGTTGCGAGATAAACTTTTTCGCTTTTTTCAACTTGTGCCTTTAACTCTTTAACAAGTTTTTCTTTATTTTTAATAATTGCATATTTAGGTGTAAAGTCATTTTTTACATCAACGCTTAATTTAGCCGCTGGTAAATCTCTTACATGACCCATTGAAGCGGTAACCTCAAAATCTTTACCTAAATATTTTTTTATTGTTTTAGCCTTTGCAGGCGACTCAACTATAACAAGTTTGGACATTTGATTCTATCCTTTCAAATACTGTATTTTTTACCTTCTGTCTGTTTTACATCACCCATAAGTTCCAGTTCTGTAAGTGCAGAAAGCACATCACTCATTTTTAAAGATGTTTGCCTTAATATATCATCAATATGAGTAGGATTTTCATTTAAAACGGAATACACTTTTTTAGCTTCCAAAGAGTAACTGTCGCTCAACTCTTTCTTTTCAATCTTTTCAACTTCCTGTTCAACAGTCATTTTTTGTATTGGTGTTTTTTCTTTGGCGACAGTTTCCCGTGTTTTCTTTCTGTATTCAACATAAGGAATCTGTGAAAGTGAAACATTCGCTTTACTAAAGTCTATTAAATCTCCGTAAAGATATTCATATTCACTTAAAATATCCATAGCTGAAAAGACTGGTTTTGCACCATTTTTTATCAAATGATTTGCACCGTCAAATGAAGAACGGACAATATCGCCAGGAACTGCAAATACATCTTTGCCTTGTTCCAATGCAAAATTCGCAGTAATAAGCGAACCACTTTTTACACCCGCTTCTATAACAAGTGTACCTAAAGTAAGACCAGAAATCAGTCTGTTTCTTATCGGGAATGTAGTTCTCGAAGCCGGAGTGAATGGTGCATACTCCGAAATAACTGCGCCGTATCTTGTAATTGCTCTTCTTAAAGATGCATTTTCTTTAAGATAATCATAAGAAAGACCGCAACCTAAAAATGCGGCAGTTCTGCCTTTTGCAAGCATTGCACCAGCATGAGCTTCACTATCAATCCCCAAAGCACCACCACTGACAATTGTAACACCACAGGACGCCAGAGAAAATGATAATTTCTGTGCAGTTTCAATTCCATAGTTACTCGCGTCTCTTGTACCTACAACACCAATTGAAACTGTGTCTTTTAAAACAGAAGCGTCACCCATAGCATAAAGCACCAGAGGCATATCTGAAAGTTGTTTGAATCTTTCAGGATAATTCGCGTTGTCAGGTGTAATAATCGAGTAACCTTTCGCTTTACACTCACGGAATATACCACCTGTTTCGCTTGGCGAAATACTTTTTAATGCATTTATTTTCTTATCAGTCATAAGACCAGATAAACGCCATTCATTAGAACCTGCATTATACATTTTTTCGGGGTCTCCGAAATATGCTAACAGTTCGTCAGTTTTAGCTCCGGCACCTAAAGCGCATTGAAGCCAGAGCCAGTATTCAGTAGGACAAATACTCATTTATCTCATCATTTCCCACATAATTATTGTTGCAGCAGCCGCTGCGTTAAGTGACTCGGCATAGCCATTCATAGGAATAGTGACCAGCGTAGAATTTTCTTTTGCTTCATCGCTTATTCCGTTACCCTCGTTACCGATTATAACTACCATACCAGAGGTTTTATCAATATCAGTAATTTTTAAAGCAGAACTATCGGGAACTGAACCATAAATTTTCATATTATTATTTTTAAGTTCAGTAAAAAGTTCAGGTAAATCATCAACTGTTATAACATCAAGACGGAACAATGCTCCCATAGATGCCCTCTGCACCTTGGGATTGTAAACATCGCAACCACCTTTAATTATAATGCCGTCAAGACCTACCGCTTCTGCAGTACGGCAAATAGCACCAAAATTGGAAGGATTAGAAATCTCTTCCAGAGCAACATATTTGCCATAGTATTTTATTTTACTTATATTTGCAAATTTGTCAAGCACTCTGAGAACCGCAAAAACACCCTGAGTAGTTTTTGTGTCCGCCAGTTTTTCTGCAATTTCTTCAGAAATCATAAATGCTTTTTTTGTTGATTTTAAAATAACTTCTATATATTCTCTATACTTTTCATTAGCATCTTCTGTAACGAAAAGCATTTCAATCTCTGCACCACTGAGAGTAGCATCTTTTATAAGTCTTGCACTTTCAAGAAAGAATTTTTCTTCTTTTTTCCTAAAAGATGAGGACTCCCTTAACTTTACTGCATATTTAATTTTATCATTACTTTTTGATGAAATAACTTCCATAATCCTATCCTTTATTGAATGCAAAATTTATTTTACAACAAAATTAAATTTGATTTATGAAATAAATTTTACACTCAAAAACAGCAAATTTGTTCAAAATACGACTTCATTTTTAACGCCCTTAATAAATGCCTAACGCTCGGTCAGAACCCTGACCGAGCGTATTTAAATCAACTATTAAAGAGCAGCTTTTGCTTTTTCAACAAGAGCTGTGAAGCCCTGTGGGTCAGCAATAGCAATTTCTGAAAGCATTTTTCTGTTAAGGTCAATGTTTGCTTTCTTGAGACCGTTGATGAATGTTGAGTAGTTGATACCATTCATTTTGCAAGCAGCTGAAATTCTTGCAATCCAAAGACGGCGAAAATCTCTTTTCTTTTGTTTTCTGCCGATGTATGCATAGTTACCGCTTTTCATAACAGCTTGTTTCGCTGTTTTGAATAATTTGCTCTTTGAGCCATAGTAACCTTTAGCTAATTTAAGAACTTTATTTCTTCTTTTGCGAGTCATTGTCGCACCTTTAATACGAGCCATTTAAATTTACCTCCATTCTAATCTTATTTATAAGGAATAAGACGCTTGATTTGCTTTGTATTTGTAGCGTCTGCAACTGCTGTCTGACGAAGACCTCTTTTGCGTTTTGTAGTCTTCTTTGTAAGAATGTGAGACTTATTTGCATGACCACGTACAGGTTTACCGTTTTTTGAAAGTTTGAAACGCTTTTTAGCGCCTGAATGTGTTTTAAGCTTTGGCATAAAATTTCCTCCTTTGAGTGAGTGTATTCGAACCAAATATGCCTTAAATGTCCGATTTCACGCACTTTTTATATTTTTTTGTCTTGTAATACGAAAGTATGACTTCGCCAAAGAAAATCTAAAATGCACGCAAACTCGGACATTTCAGGTTCTGCGAAGTTTAATACTTGGCAATTTTTTCTGTAACAAGGCAAAACTCACAGGAATACTGTCGTATTTCAAGAGTTTTAACGATGTTACAGGGAAAAGTGGTTGTATTAAACCATATTTGGTTCAAATACACTCACTCTAAAATCACTTGGTTGATTTGGGTACAAGGAACATAAGCATTGAACGTCCTTCAAGTTTTGCAGGTTTTTCAACAGTTCCGACTTCGGAACAAGCCTCTGCAAATCTGTCCATAATTCCGTTACCATTCTCAGCGTGTGCCATCTCTCTACCTCTGAAGCGGATTGAAACTTTAACTTTGTTTCCGTCACTTAAGAAGCGTCTTGCATGGTTTGCTTTTGTGTTAAAATCGCCTACATCAATATTGAGAGATAAACGAACTTCTTTAATATCCATAACCTTCTGGTTTTTCTTCGCTTCTTTTTCGCGTTTAGCTTGTTCAAAGCGATATTTACCATAGTCCATAATCTTACATACAGGTGGGTTTGCACCTGGTGCAATTTTCACGAGGTCAAGATTTGCCTTTTCTGCTAATTTAAGAGCATCTTTTGCTGACATAATGCCAACCTGCTCACCTTCTGCAGAAATTACTCTGACTTCTTTATCTCTGATTTCTTCATTGATTTGGGTTGTTTCCTTGCTAATACCAAAACACCTCCTGAAAAATTTTAGCGTGAACGAAATTTCCGTTCACGCTAAAAGACACAACAATACTGTTGTAAAATCTAAAAGGTATTGTACCAAACAATACTCTCGTTTGGTGAGAACGGAAATGTTCTGCTTTGTTGCTCAAATATAATACCAACAAGTTTTACATTTGTCAATACTTTTTTTAAAATTTATTCAATAATTACATCTTCCGAGTCGTTATTTCCATTATCGACAATAACATCTTCATTTTCTGTAATCTTCTCTGTAGTTGGTTCTTCAGTTGTTGGCTTTTCTGTAGTAGGTTCTTCAGTTGTTGGTGGAGTGTATTCTCCGTAACAATAAATAACTACCTTTTGTGTAGCACTTATTCTTCTGTCGTGTGGCAAATCTTCCCAATTTGCATTTTCCTCAGGGTAATAAACTATGCTTGAAACTTTATTTGACTGTTCTTCGCTACCCGCAACGCTGCTCACAACAGTTTCAACATACTTAAATCCTTTATCTGTAAGAGTTTTAAGTACTTTTGTAGCATCCTCTCCTACTAAATCAGGAACTAATAAGCCGTCACTTATTTTAAGGGTAATTGAACGCTTATTTATTGAAGAAACAACAGTACCTTCCGGTAAATCCTGTGCTATAACAGTACCCTTTTCTTTGTCGCTGTCTTCGTAAACGGTGCTTATTATAAGTACTTGTTTATAAGTTTCATTTGCTTTTATTTCTTCAATATCCATACCCCTGAAATCAGGTAAAGTAACATTTATAAAATCATCACCGGTAGTGTCTGTAACCTCACCTGTCTGAGTTTCTTCTGTTGTTGAAGTTTCTTCACCCTCAGAGTTATTGCCTTTAATAACAAAAACAACTGCAAGAAGAATTGCAAGACAAACCACTACACTCACAATAAAAGTGATAAGTGTGCTTCTTTTGATGCCACTTTTCTGTGGGATATAGTCTTCTGTTTCTTCGTATTCGTCAATATGCTCGTCAGAAATTTCGGCTTCCCTTTCAGTACGGCGTTCCTGAGCAAAAGAAGAATATGCTTCTGCGGCACTCACTGCGGCAGTAGGTGAAGCAGAAAGGTCGTCACGGAGAAATTCGACATTTTCAGTTCTGTCTTCAGGGAGAATCTGTAACGCATTTACTAACGCATTTATTACATAAGCAGGAATAATTTCTGCAAATTTGCCAGGAATCATTAATTTATCATTAGTAGCCCTTGAAACTGAATTCATAGGTGTACTGCCGACAAGAACTCTGTAAAGCACGGTTGCAAACCCATAAACATCAGTCCATGGTCCTAATTCGCCATCTTCTGCGTATTGCTCAATAGCAGCATATCCATCAGACAATTCTAAAGGAAGTTTGCCACCTTTTGTTCTTACATCGTCAATACTGTAATCGGTAATTTTAACTTTACCATCTTTATCTACAATAAGCGAATTAGGTGATATAGCACCGTGAATTATTCCGTTTTCGTGAAGAACACCAAGAGCAGAAAGTACAGGCATTAAAAGAACCCGTGCTTCTTCCCATAAAATATAACCCTGCTCATTTTTAAGTAAATAATCTCTGAGAGTTTCACCCTCACCAAGATATTCACTTATAGCATACGCTGTACCCAAATCTTCAAAAACATCAAGAACAGGCACAATAGCAGAGCACCCCGTTATATTTTTAAGGGTGTTCCATAATTTTGTGAATTTAGCCTTTGCATCAATGAAAGCAGCCGCTCTGCCAACATTAACAAGACAATAGTTATCATCACCGCGTGTAACTTCACCCTCAGGGAAGCACTCGCGAATCATAACCGCTTGTTTTTTATCCAAATCAAAACCATAGTAGGTAGAGCCATCGCCATTTGTTGAAACTCTTTTGCCGACAAGATATTTACCGCCGACAACAGTTTTAAGTGGCAGATATGGTGCTTGTTGAGGTTCACGACTTTCATCTTTGCAATAAGGACAAGCTTCGCTTTCGCCGATTTTTCTCATACAGCGTAAACAAAGTCGCTCTTTTTCCATCGTAAAAACTCCGCCCTTTATCAGTCAAAATTAGGTCTTGGTTCAGTAGGTGTATTAAGTGCATCGTGGATGCTTTGTCTTAAAGTTCTGATGTCATTTACACTTCTTGTAAGTGTTTCATCAGCATCTTTTATTACATTTTCAACATAATTACTTGCATTTTTACGCATATCGTTAGACCAGCGCTCTGCTTTATTCATTATTTCATCAGCTTTTGCTTTTGAAGCGTTAAGAAGAGCGTTTGACTCATCTTTAGCCTGTTGCATAATTGCTAAAGCAGCCTCTTTTGCTTCTTTTGTAATCTGATGTTCTTCAACCATAAGGTCTGCTCTCTGACGAGCTTTTACAATAACTTCTTCTGCTGCTGCGTCTGCCGCATTGAGAATATCGCGTCTTTCAGCTGCAATTTTTTTAGCCTGTGTAATTTCAACAGGCATATTGAGTCTGATGTCCTCAATAATTCTACGAAGTTCATCAACATCAACTAAAAGTTTGTTTGGAACAAGAGGAACACTTCTGCCTTCCTCAATTACGGTATCCATATCATTAAGTAATGTATCAATACTCATATTTTTACCAACCTTTCAATAATAAATGTATATAAAATTTTATTATTAACTTATTTATAAATTACTTAGATAATCTCGCAATTATGTCATCGCGGATTTGTTCTGGTACGAATGTTGAAACATCGCCACCTAATTTGCACACTTCTTTTACAACACTTGAACTTAAAAACATATAATCTGCACTTGTAGTTAAAAAAATGGTTTCAAGTTCACTGTTTAACTTCTGGTTAGTAAGTGCCTGACGGAATTCATCGTCAAAGTCTGAAATAGCACGAAGACCTTTAACTACCGCAGAAGCACCTTTTTCTCTTGCGTAGTCTGCAAGAAGGCCCAAGTGACTGTCAACAGTTACATTAGGTAAATCTTCGGTGCAACGCTTTATAAATTCCATTCTTTCTTCAACTGTAAAACTACCACTGTTTTTGTTGAAATTTTTCATTACAACAACAATTACCTGGTCAAATAATTTAGAAGACCTTTTGATAATATCTAAGTGACCTATTGTAAGTGGGTCAAAACTACCCGGACAAATAACAGTTTTACCCAATTTACTCACCCTTTCTGTAAACAGTCAAAGCAATTTTCCCGTATTTATATCTTTTTGAAGTGAACCCTTCTATATTTTCAGGTAAAACCTCATCACTACCTGTTTCGCAGACAATTACACCATTTTCATTTATATGTGGTGCAACTCGTTCTATTGCATCTTCCATAAGACCTGCTTTATAAGGTGGGTCTAAAATTGCAATATCATAAGTTTCAATAACTCTGTCCAAATAGCCTAATGAATCTGAACGCACTGTTTTTGCTTTATCACGGAACGAAGTAATTTTCAGATTTTCTTCTACAACTGCAATAGATTTTGAAGAAGAATCCACAAACACACAACTTTCTGCACCACGACTGAGTGCTTCAATACCTAATTGACCAGAACCTGCAAAAAGGTCTAACACTTTAGCGTCCGGTACATCGAACTGAATAATATTAAAAATAGATTCTTTTACTTTGTCAGTGGTTGGTCTTACACTATCGCCCTCAAGCGACATAAGTTTACGACCACGCTGTGAACCTGTAATTACTCGCACAAAAACACCTCGTAATGCAAAAATTACACATTTTCGCATTTTAAAATATATAATCACTATATTATTGCATTTTTTGGGGTGGTTTGTCAAGTTTTTTAGTTGCAAGTGTGCAAGTTGCAAGTTGCAAGTGAGGTGTCAGTTTTCAGGAAGCAGGGAGCAGGAAGCAGGAAATAGGAAACAGGAAACAGAGTAAATACACTCCGTTTCCTGTTTTGGTTTATTCTTTATTATTTATTCTATAATCTCTATTCTTTTTAGTTTTCTTTTGAAATAGTGATTTTCACTGGTAATAGGTTACAATTTTTTTACGGGTAACCATTTTATCTGAAAACTCATACTCATTTTCATACCACTCACAAAAAACATTAATATCATTTTTAAACTTAAGCAACACACCAAGCGTTAATCTTTTATCAAGTGGTTTCATTCCTCTTTCATTCAATTCCATAGCACCACTTTTACCACCTGTTATGTAATAATAATCACCATCATCAGATTTAGATAAAAACAAAATATATAGTGGTCTTATATCAGAAATTTTTTCGCAAACAAACTCGTCTGCATACTCAATAATTGTTTTACCATCTTCATACTGTTTTACAAGGGTTACTTCGAAATCGGGAAAATAGACATCTTCATCACCAAGACCTATCATTTTCTCAACACATGTCTCGGCATTGTTTTCTTTTTCTATAAATTTCAAATCGCCTGTAAGTCCAATATCAATATCAGATGACAATGTAGCTCCACCTATTGAACCAAGGCAAACACAACAATCTGATTCTTCGATTATTTTTTCAAGCGTTTGTTCCGATTGATTTCTAGAAAAAATAAAAAGAACTACGCCTACTACGGCACTGAATACAACTACAGATATACGAACAATTAACTTCCTTTTCATTATACTTCCCACTTTCATTTAAACTATGACTAATCTTTCCAGGGTGCGGTTGTTTCTATATTACTATAATCTATATCCGGAAGTGTTGTATTGTTAATATCGAACTCAATAAATGTCGGTTTCTCAATCGGAATCATTTTATCTGAAAATTTATTGTCTTCGGATTCTTCCCAATCACAAAACGCACTATAATCCTCAAATTTCTCGTTAAATTCTTTTTCCAGAACCTTATTGTCCGAGCGAAATTTTCCGTAAATAAATTCTTCTATGTATGCATGTTCTCCAAAACCAAAATTAACAAGTTTTATAACACCATTTTTACCACCTGACACATAATAGCAGTCATCTTCTTCCGCCTTTGTTAAAAATACGATGTACGCATGCTCATTTAAATACTGTTCATTTTCCTGAATTATAGTAATCTCCATATCATCAAAAAATTTAACTGTTTTTGGACTTGTAGATACTACCACTTCCTGATAAATCTTACCATCTTTTTCATACACTTCTTTAAGCGGTTCTTTCGGAATCGCCTGATAACAATAACCAATATAAGATGTACTGATTTGAACACAACAGTCTGATTCTTCAACAAGTCTTTCCATTGTCCATTCCGAATTTTTCTCATGGTAATTAATTGCCCCGACAACTGTTACAATAACTACTACAAGTGATAATACTAAAACAATCAATTTCTTTTTCATCATAAATCACCTTTATACTTTTTACAGTACATTTCCATAAACTCCCGTTGTCGTACACATAATGGTTGTAACTTTTCTTTATTTGCCGATTTAAAATCACAACAACCTATAATTTGTTCAAGCAAGATATTTGCAGCATTACACTCCGAAACACCATAATCATATAAAGCTTCTGTCTCTCCACAATACAAACTGACATTCCAGAAATCCGTAAAATTAACATTACCAGTTAAATCTTTATCTGTTACAGAAAGAACTGTGTCAATATAAGGTTGCATAAAATCGAGCATTGTTTCGTCTAACTTTACTGACAAATCTTCAAAATCACCACAACCATTTTGGTATTGTGCCATTATGGTATTTTCATCGGCTAACAAAAAAATATATCGTTCATAAGATAACGGATTAAAAACCACAAATTTCAAAATATAATCATCTTGTTTTTCCACATTCAGTTTTTCATTATTACCTGATTTATTTATTGCAAAAAGACTGAAAACAGCACCTGTCACAACAACTAAAATTACTACTGAAACAATAAACCTCTTTTTCACTTACTACTCCCCCAAAAACCACTATCAGCGTTTTATAATCCTATTCACCAGAACTTTCAATTTATAAATGACCTTATTATGATTCATTGTTCTGACTAACAAATAAATTCCCAAAATCATTTCCACAACAGATATACCCAATAAAAAACCTGAAACAAAGTCTTTAAATTCAGAACCCTCAATACAAAACGAAAGCGCAAGTAAAGAAATACCCATAATTATAAGAAAGAAGCTTGAATTTGAATCTTTGGATTTTTTCAGTTCCTGTATATCTTTTATCATTCCAATTATTTCTTTTTCATCATAAAGACGGATACTCTTTTCGTTTTCTTCACCATCTAAAAGTTCAGAAACTGTAACATCCAGTTCTTTGCAAAGAATTTCTATTACGGAATAATCAGGCATACACTTGCCGTTTTCCCATTTCGAAATAGTTTTATTGCTCACACCGATTTTTTCGGCAAGTTGTTCCTGTGTCAGATTTTTTTCTTTTCGCTTAAGCGTTATAAATTTTCCGATTACTTGCTGATTCATAAGGTCACCCCCAAAAACTTTAAGTTGATTATAAGCATTTTCACCGAGAATTCACATCCCCCGAAAAGCGAATTTGAGTGGAATGGTATATTTATTGAAATAATTGTATCATATAAAACAATGCTTTGCAATCGGCTCGAGTTCGAGTCTACACTCAAAAAAATAAACTCACACACCTAAAGGTGTATGAGTTTATTTGAAGACTAAGCCTGATTTTGATACAAATGCACCCCCCTTTTGAGGTTAGGGGGTGCAAAGTTGAAAATCCGTTCTTTTTAATGAATAATGAATATTGAATAATGAAAATTGAATAATACAAAACGAAAATCCATCCACTTGCGTGAACGGATTTTCGTTTTGGCGGAGAAGGAGAGACTCGAATTTGCACAGCAACCCTCTTGTGGTACCCAAAATTCTTTGTTCGCTTCTCTCACAGAATTTTGACCACTACGCCAACTCACACTCCCTTCTTCCGCCACTGGCGGCGGTCGTGTTCCTTGCCCGCGCCTTCGTCGCTCGAGTTCGAGTCTGTTACTCAAAAAAATAAACTCACACACCCAAAGGTGTATGAGTTTATTTGGCGGAGAAGGAGAGACTCGAACTCTCGCGCCGGTTTCCCGACCTACGCCCTTAGCAGGGGCGCCTCGTCACCAACTTGAGTACTTCTCCATTGGTAACCATCTCGGTTATTATTAAATTAGCCTTTCACTAAGAAAGGCTGTGGCGCAGAGGGTGGGATTCGAACCCACGGTACGTTGCCGTACGACGGTTTTCAAGACCGTTCCGTTATAACCACTTCGGTACCTCTGCAATTATTCACGAGTGACATAATAACACATTGGATTTTAAATGTCAATGATTTTTTTAAAATTTTAAAATTATTTTTTTACAATTGAACCTGTTACCTTTTTATGTTACAATAACCACAATAAAGAATGGATGGTGTATTATGGGTGTTGTAAGAATGATATTAAGTTTAATCTTAACAGTTTTTCAATTTATAGGTTCTTTTATTGTGCCGGGTGACAGTTTTGATTACATAAGCGATTCTTTTACCAGCACAAATAAAGCGTGTTATTCTGAAAGATATTACAAACTTTCAGAAACAAAAGAAAATAATACTGACGCGTGGCGTAATGGTATGATTTCTGGCAACGGACTACAAGGTATAATTACAAGTGGTGCTCCCTACAGCGATTCACTTATTTACCAGAACATTCACTTTATAATGCCTAATGAAAAAGTGCGTTACTGCCCTGATACTTCAGATGAATTAGAAACAGTAAAGCAAAATATTGCCGCAAGCAAAGATATTGTTGACGACGCAAGTTATGATGATGTTTATTCTTTTCATCCGGGTGGTGCGTTAAGAATAAAAAGCAAATGGCAACCGACAACAAAATATTACAGATACACAAATTATGAATCTGCTGAAGTTGGTGTAAAATATTCTAACTTTGCAGGTAGTTGGGAAAGAGTTTCTTTCACTTCACAAACCGACAACGCAACCATCACAAAAATTTCAAAATCATCAAAAGGTGAAAAAGTTAATTTAACACTTTCATTTGACAACATTTCTACTTTTGCAAACTTTGAAAACGGTAGCGAGGTAGATTTAAAATACAAAAAACTCATTTCAGAAGACACTGACACTATTTCATTTATTGCACACTATCCTGAGTATAAAGAAAGTGAACTAAAAAATGGAGCGTATGCAACAGTTGTTTATGTTATAACTGAAGGTGGAACAAAAGAAAAAGTTACTCTGGAAGATGTAACAGATAATCAATATTGCGGTAAAGAGAATCCTGCTATACAAATTACAGATGCTGACAATGTTTATCTTATTGCAATTTCTGACAGAGATTTTAAAGCAGGTACAATGAAAGAATTTGAGAAAGAAACAGAATTCAGACTCATTGAGAAATTAAGGAAAAAAGCAGTTAACATTCAAAAGAAATACTCAGAAGATGATGTATTCAGTTACGAAAAAGCTATTGAAGAACATACAAAAATCTTCTCTGACGAATACAATAAAGTTTCATTTTCACTCGGCGAAAATAACTCTGTTGTTTCTAACGAAAAACTCATTTTCAAACAAATGGGTAAAAAGAAAATCAACACTGATTTAGCAGAAAGAGTATATTATTCAGGTCGTTATGCATACCTTTGTTGCTCAGGTTATTCAACCTCAAGACTCGGTGGTTTATGGACCGGTGAATGGGCACCTGGTTGGGGTAGCAAATACACAATGGATGCAAATGTCAATTTACAGACCTCGTCACTCAACACCAGCAATATGCCATCAAGTTACATAGGCTACGCTACTTTCCTTTTAAGACAAATGCCTGACTGGGAAGAAAATGCAAAAGCAACTCACGGATTTACTGATGCAATTCAGGCACCGGTAAATACTGATGGTGACAAAGCAGTTATAACAGAAACCTGTTACCCTTACCCTTTCCGTTACTGGAATGCGGGTGCTTCCTGGATGTTAAACCCACTTTATGAAACTTTGCTTTGCTATGGTGATGTCAGTATTCCGCTCTCAAGTGAATTTGATTTAAACAAGTTGAAATCTGTTCTTTCAGTAACGGAAGAAGATTTGACAGACGAAGATATAAAAGCAATAACCGAAAAAGGTTGCCTTGATTTAAGAACTGAAATTCTTTTACCTTTGCTTACTAAATCTGCAAATTACTGGGACCAGATAATGACCCCTGAATATTACACTGACAAAAATGGCGAAGTTCATTATAAAAAAGGGAAAAAAGAATTACTTGAAGATGAAACTTACGCAATCCTCCCAAGTTATTCACCTGAAAATAATCCTGAAAATTACCCAAGTCCATCTGTTGCAAATGCCGCAATAGATATTTCTGCTTGTAAGAGCAATCTTTTAATGCTTATTGAAATTCAGAAAAGCATTGACGAAAATGCCGACACAAGTTACTGGGAAGAACTTTTAAAAAAATTGCCACCTTACCTCTATGACGAAACAGGTGCTTTAAAAGAATGGGCGGCAAACGAATTTACTGAAAACAATTTACACAGACATTTAAGCCATCTTTATTGTGCTTGGCCTATGTTTGAAACACAAGAAGATGAAGCACTCAAAAAAGCGTGTGACCAGGCAATTTTAAACAGAGCAAGTGAAAACCAAGCGAGTCACGCGCTAGTTCACAGAGCATTAATCGGTGCAAGACTCAAAGATTCAGAAGCAGTTGAAGAATCACTTTTAAATCTTATGAATCACGGAATATATTATGATTCTATGATGACAAACCACGACTACGACAGAAACAGTTGTTACTGTACCGACTTTGCAATAGGTTGTTTAGGAATTGTAAACGAAAGTCTTATATACTCTTACAATGATAAAATCGAACTTTTACCCGCTGTACCAAAAAGTTTTGAAAATGGTGAAATTGCCGGAATAAGAACAAGAAACAGATGCATTATAGAGTCATTGATATGGGATTTTGAAAACTCTGTTATAATTGCTACTGTTACATCTGAAATCAACCAGACATTAACCATTTCCTGCGGACTTTCAGAAGATGAAGAAAAAATCACATTTGAAGCAAACAACCCAAGAACATTAGAATTCACATTTTAATAAGAAAGTTTGTGTAATATATGAAAGAAATAAAAATAACTGGTTGCATAGAACTCCAACCAGAACTGACACTCGATGAATTTGAAAAACAATTCATTGAATTTATTGAATCTAAAGGTTGGTTTTTCGGTGGTAGTTTTAAAGAAATTGTTGATGGTTATTACATCAATGCTGATGGAACAAAAGGGAAAAGCGTATTTGAAGAATAAATTCATTTTGTATTATTATCCATTCTTTATTCTCTGAAAACACAACTTCACTTTAATCCACCCCATATATAATTACACTCTTGCAGTATCCAATAAATTGTGCTATCATTTTTTCTACAATAAATTCAGATACTAAACACCAAGGTGATTAAATAATGAAAAAAACATATGTAACATCAATGCCAAACCATATAGGTGCTTTTTTAAAAGCAAGTCAGTGTTTTTCTGCTCTAGGAATAAACATTACCCGTGTAAGTTACAATAAAGCAGTTGACTCTCACACTTTATTCATTGATGCAGAAGGAACAGAAGAACAGCTGAGCAAAGCTGATATTGAACTGGAAAAAATCGGATATTTACAAAGCAACTCCGATAAAACCAGTGTTGTTTTAATTGAATTTTGTTTAAAAGATATACCTGGTAGTGTTACAAACATTTTAACGCTTATAAATAACTTTAATTTCAATATTTCTTATATAAGTTCTCAGGAAAATGGTACAGAATACCAACAATTTAAAATGGGACTATATGTTGACGATTCCAATAAAATATCAGAGTTTCTCAGAGAAGCAGAAAAGCTTTGTAAAGTCCGCGTTATAGATTACAACAGTTCCGAGAAAGTTTACGACAACAGCATTTTCTATAACACTTATGTTTCAGGACTTTCTCAAACTATGGGACTTTCTGAAGATGTGAAAAATGAATTATTGGTTCATGTCAATTTAGCAATGCAGACTCTTGACGAGCAAGGACTGTCACCTTATAGAACTTTTGATAGTATAAGCAAATTTGCCGAGCTTTTAGGCATTTCAAAAGGCAAGGCTTTCATTCCCAGAATAAGTATACACAAAATAACCGACAACACAGAAATCACTTTAATAGAGCCACCTTGTGGTAGCAACACAATAATTGTTAAGAGTAATAATAAAATATTGTTTATAGACAGCGGTTACGCTTGTTACAGTGAGGAAATGCAGAAGCTTTTAAAAAGAAACATTCCTGATTTTGAAAATATCACAAAAACTATTCTGGTTACACACGCAGATGTTGACCATTGCGGTTTATTACCGATGTTTGACGAAATCATTGCAAGTCACAGAACAGCACAATGTT
The DNA here is from genome assembly GCA_015065845.1 of Oscillospiraceae bacterium. GTDB lineage: Bacteria > Bacillota > Clostridia > Oscillospirales > Acutalibacteraceae > DTU089. The sequence continues at coordinate 57,343 of SVPQ01000007.1, read as the reverse complement.
TAAAAAATGAATTCCTTGGAAACGATGGATACCGTGAAAAAAATCCGTTACACAAGCCATATATAAATATTTGCAAAATACTTACATCTTACAAAGCTGTAAGCCCTGAAAAAATCGTTACATTATGGAACAATATTGAAAATCTGAATGAACCTTTAACACAAATCGGATTTTTCGATTTTGAAGAATTACATTTTGAGGTATATGAAGGCAAAGGCGGACATTTACCGGGTGAAATCGTATTGATTGATTACACTCACCACATCGCATTTACCGGTGATATTTTTATAAATACACACGGATTGACACATGAACAAGCTGAGTACAATCAATATGCACCGATTTTAATGACTTCGGTTGATACAAACCCAGCACTTTGTGCAGAAGAAAGAAAAGCGATTATGCAACGACTCGGAGTAGGTCAGTGGCAAATCTTCGGTGCACATGGGTTCAAAAAAGATTACGCTGTAAATTCCTGAATTAGTCAAATAAAAATCCTATCATTCAAGTTGGTTTAGTATCAACTATAAATGATAGGTTTTTTATTTTTATACAAAAGAAATATATTTTTTCGTGTATTCAGCATATTTTTCTCTGTAAAACACACTGTCACTTCTCACTAATTTAAGTGATTCATGAAGATTCATATTTTGCTCCTTAGTGTCCATAACACATCCTGCAATATTAGAACAATGGTCAGAAACTCTTTCCATATTGGTTATAAGGTCGCTCCACACAAAGCCAGCCTCAATACCGCAATCGCCCAGACGCAAACGGTCAATATGTCTTGTACGAAGAAGTTCTTTCATTCTGTCTATAACCTGTTCAAGTGGTTCTACAAGATTTGCCTGCTCGGCATTCTTTTCAATAAACGCGTTATATGACAACGCCACAATTTCAAGAGTTGCCTCTGCAAGTGACTCCATTTCTATTTTTGCACTGTCTGAAAAAGCAATACCCTTTTCACGCATTTCTTCAGCAGATTCAAGAATATTCACCGCGTGGTCAGATATTCTTTCAAAATCTCCGATTGCTTTTAAGAGCATAGAAGCAGTTGCACCTTCAATTTCATTAAGTTGTTTTGAACTAATCTTAACAAGGTAACTACCAATAATATCTTCAAAGTGGTCTGTCTTATCTTCGGCATCACGAACAGCCTGTGCCTTGTTTTTATCATAAGCTCCAAGACACTCAATACTATTTCTGAGTGCTTCGGTTGCTATTTTAGCCATATCAAAAGTAAGGTTATGCGCACATTCCAAAGCAATAGCAGGTGTTGCAAGAAGTCTGTCATCAAGTTCAGACACTTTCTCTGGCATTTTTGCATCTGGAACAAGCTTATATGCGAGTTTCTCAAGTAAACCTGACATTGGTAAAAGAATCAATGTACACGCAATATTGAAAACTGAGTGTGCTGTTGCAATTCCGGCAAATGTAGCAGCTTCATTTAATAGTGCCGGAGCCAATATTGCATCTGCAAAAGAAAAAGCCACTAAACATACAACTGTTCCTATAATATTAAATGACAAATGCACAAGTGCCGCTCTTTTGGCGTTCTTCGTTGTTCCTACTGAAGAAATCATTGCCGTAACACAAGTACCGATATTCTGTCCCATAATAATCGGAATAGCTGCACCATATGAAACTGCACCTGTCGCCGCTAAAGCCTGAAGAATACCAACAGACGCTGAACTTGATTGAATAATAGCGGTAAGAACAGCACCTGCAAGTACACCGAGAATCGGATTTTTAAACATAACAAACAAATCCTGAAATGCAGGAATATCTCTGAGCCCCGAAACTGCGTCGGTCATAGTTTCCATACCGAACATCAGAGTAGCAAATCCGAGAAGCACCACGCCAATATCCTTTTTCTTGTTACTCTTTATAAACATAAAGAGCACAATACCTATCAATGCAAGAATCGGGGTGAATGATGACGGCTTGAGTAATTTAATGAAAACACTGTCCCCCGATATACCACTCAGACTCAGAATCCACGCTGTAACGGTGGTACCAATATTTGCACCCATAATAACATGAATTGCCTGTTTTAAGGTCATAAGACTTGAGTTAACAAAACCAACAACCATAACTGTCGTGGCTGATGAGCTCTGTATTACCGCAGTAACACCAAGTCCTGTAAGCAAGCCTGCAAATTTACCGGATGTCAGCTTACCAATCATAGATTCTAATTTACTACCAGCACTTCGCTCTAAGGCACTGCCCATAACATTCATACCAAAAAGGAAAAGACAAAGTCCGCCTATAAGCGTTAATACATTAAAAATATCCATTTAAATACATCCTTGCTTTTCATTCAATTTCTTCAATATCATAAGGTGTTGTCTGATAAACAAAGTAATTAAGCCAGTTATTGTAAAGAAGAGTTGCGTGTGAACGCCAATTTGCCACAGGCTCATTATCAGGGTTATCCTGCGGGAAATAATTCTCCGGAATATCAGGATCAATACCCGCATTCAAATCTCTTATATACTCATTTTTAAGAGTATCTGCATCATATTCAGAGTGACCTGTCACAAAAATCTGTTTACCATTATCAGTTGTTACAATATAAACACCTGCATCGTGGGAAGAAGCTAAAATTTTAAGTTCAGGTACTTTTTCAATATCTTCTCTTTTAACAGTAGTATTTCTTGAATGAGGCACCCAGAATTCATCATCAAAACCTCTTAAAAGAATTGACTTTTTATAATCGGCAGTATGTTTATAAACACCAGAAAGTTTTTTATCTAACGGAATTTTATTTATACCATAGTGGTAGTAAAGACCAGCCTGAGCACCCCAACAAATGTGAAATGTGCTGGTAACATGTTTTTTACTCCACTCCATTATTTCACAGAGTTCTTCCCAGTATTCGACTTCTTCAAAAGGCATTTTTTCCACAGGTGCACCTGTAATTATAAGACCATCAAATTTCTGATGTTTAATATCGTCAAAAGTCTTGTAAAAAGCAAGTAAATGTTCCTGAGAAGTATTTTTTGAAATATGTGATTTTGTGTGAATCAATTCAAATTCAACCTGTAAAGGTGAATTACCTAAAAGTCTTGAAAGTTGTGTTTCTGTTTCAATTTTTTTAGGCATTAAATTGAGGAGTAAAATTTTAAGTGGACGAATATCTTGCGTAATCGCTCTTGTATCCGTCATAACAAATATATTTTCATCCGCTAAAATATCAACAGCAGGAAGTCCATTTGGAATTTTAATAGGCAAACTTTCTTGCCCCTTTCATTTATTATAATAACGGCGTAGCCCCTTAATTTTGCATTTTGCATTTTGCATTCTGCATTTATTATTCCCCAAGCGCTTGTTTAATGTCGTTAATCAAATCAATAGAATTTTCAAGTCCGCAAGAAAGACGAACTAAATCCGGTGAAACACCTGCTGCACGAAGTTCATCGTCATTCATCTGACGGTGTGTTGCACTTGCAGGGTGTAAGCAACAACTTCTTGCGTCTGCAACATGAGTTTCAATAGCTATCATCTTAAGTTTTTTCATAAATTCTTCCGCAGCTTTTCTTCCGCCTTTAACACCGAAACTTACAACACCGCAAGTACCGTCAGGAAGATATTTCTGTGCTAAATCATAATACTTGTCGCCTTCAAGACCTGCATAAGTAACCCATTCAATTTTATCGCTTTCTTTTAAGAATTTTGCTACTGCAAGGGCATTTTCACAATGTCTTTTAATACGAACATGAAGGCTTTCAAGTCCTAAATTAATATAAAATGCACTTTGTGGAGACTGAACTGAACCTAAATCTCTCATAAGTTGTGCAGTTGCTTTTGTAATAAATGCACCCTCTTTGCCGAATCTTTCAGCATAAGTTACACCGTGGTAACTGTCATCTGGTGTGCAAAGACCTGGGAATTTATCCGCATGTGCCATCCAGTCAAATTTACCTGAATCAACAATACAACCACCAACAGATGCACCGTGACCGTCAATGTATTTTGTAGTTGAATGTGTAACGATATCTGCACCCCATTCAATAGGACGGCAGTTTACAGGTGTTGCAAATGTATTATCTATAATAAGCGGAACACCATGTGCGTGTGCTGCTTTTGCGAATTTTTCAATGTCAAGAACTGCTAAAGCAGGGTTTGCAATTGTTTCGCCGAAAACTGCTTTTGTATTTGGTTTGAATGCAGCGTTCAACTCTTCTTCTGTGCAGTCAGGTGAAACGAATGTAAAATCAATACCCATTCTTTTCATAGTAACTGCAAATAGGTTGTATGTACCACCATAAATAGCAGATGAACTTACAACGTGGTCACCATTTGATGCTAAATTGAATACAGAATAGAAAGATGCCGCCTGACCAGAACCTGTAAGCATAGCAGCACTACCGCCTTCAAGTTCTGCAATTTTTGCTGCAACTAAATCACAGGTAGGATTCTGAAGTCTTGAGTAAAAATAACCTGTTGCTTCAAGGTCAAAAAGTTTACCCATATCTTCACTTGTATCATATTTGAATGTTGTACTCTGTATAATAGGGATTTGTCTTGGTTCACCATTACCTGGTGTGTAACCACCCTGCACACATTTTGTTTCTATTTTATAATCGCTCATTTTAATATCTCCTTTCGAGCAAACAACTATTTAAATCAATCTGTAAAAATAATACACCAGTAAACTGTTCTGCCATCTCTTGAGAAAGCACCAACACCTATCTCGGTGAAATTCTCGCTTAAAAATGCTTTTCTGCTTTGTGCTTCGCTCATCATTTTATCGTAACACTGAGCATAACTTGTTGTTGAAACACACATTACTTTATCTGCAAAGGTGTAAGAAATCCCCTTTTCATCAAGTAATGTATTGTAATATGTTTTGTTACCGCGTCTTAATGCAGTACCCGTCTGCAAAGCAAATTCCATTGCCGCCTGGTCTGCCACAGCAGAAAGTTCAGTTGAAAGAGTTAATGCAGTCAATTCGCCCTCGCTCTGTTTATTTCGGTATTCGTTAATGAAACCTAAAATTTCTTCTTCGTGTTTATTGAATTCATAAGTCGGCATAAATTCCCGTGCTTCTAATTGTGCCGCAATCCTTAAAGCAAGTCGTGCATCTTTTGTGGTGAGAACACCATCTTTGTCTATATCTACCGCCGCAAAATCGTGCTCACCTAAAGTACTGTCATAAATACCAATAGCCTCACACAAAATATTTCTTGCGTCTGTCACAGTGACTTTACCGTCATTGTCAAGGTCACCATAATAACGCTTAACCTCAAAAGCAACCATAGGCAAACAAGACATAGCAATTAACACTACTACAACGAAAACAATTGCAATTTTTTTAATTGTCCGTTTCATTTTACCAACTCCTTACCTATAATTACTAAATATTAAATCAATCAAAATCATTATACAATAAATATTTGCAAAATGCAATTGTTTTTGGAAACAATAATCAACTGATACAAATTGATACTAATTAGTATCAGTTTGTATCATAAATAAAAAGCGACAAGTAAAAACTTGTCGTTTTTATTATTAATAAAGTGTTACTTCCTGTAACTCCAACTCGCCTCTGTAAGAGGTGATTTTTATTTTTAATCTCTGTACTTCGGTTGGGGTTATTTTATGTATCCTCTTGTAACCCACAATTCCGCCTTTTTCAATTCGTTTGAATTTACCGTCACCGGTATCAAGATAAATTTCATATTCTTCAACATGCTGACCGTTTTTTATATGCTCCATCATAAGCACTCTGTCAAACATATCTTTTTCTTTGAATGTGAAAATAATCTCTGGTTCTACATCATCTTTTGCGGGCTTCCATGTTTTATTTTCATCTGCATCAACAAGATTTTTAACATCATATTCAGGTGAAAGTGAACTACTTGCAGTTATTTCTGCAATACTTGAAACTTTATAATTATAAGTCTGCTTTTGTGTTTTACCAAACGCCGTTAAAATCTGATAATCCATTTCTGCAAAGCTACCGTCTTTCATTGGTGGAACACCGAGCATCAAAGCACAGTTAGCACCAACAGATTCCAAATAAAGTTTTTGTAATTTGTCTTTTGTTTTTGCAGAATATTCATCTTCTTTATGATAATACCATCTGTCACGCATTGAAACAGAAACTTCACAAGGATACCATATAAATTCAGATTCTTTTTTAATTGCTTTTCTTGAACCTAAATCCATATCGTGCTTTTTCTCGCGTTTAAGATTTTTTCTTGATGGTGGTTCTTTGCTTCGTTTTATAGCTTCTTCAATGCTATAATATTTCGGCACAACACTCCACTCATTTTTACGGATTACACCCCATTCGTTACCATACCAACGAACATCAGGACCAACAAGTGCAATTACTGCATTTGGTTGACATTCTCTTACAACTTCATAGTAACCTTCCCAATCATATTCCTGAGTGTAGCCATTTTTATTTTCTTCTGCTGCACCGTCAAAACGAACATAGAAAATATCACCGTATTTTGTAAGAACTTCTCTTAAAAGTTTCTTGAAATACTCGTTATATTCTTCGCCTTTACCGTAACAACTTGCGTGTCTGTCGAGTGGTGAAATTGCAATACCGAATTTAAGACCTTGTCTTTCACATTCTTCTGAAAGCATTGCTACCATATCTCTGTTTTCTGTTTCCCAGTTAAAAGAATTTTCAACTGTGTAATCTGTTAAAGAAGAATACCAGAGACAAAAACCATCGTGATGCTTTACATTAAGCACCATACCCTTAAAGCCTGCATTTTTAAAGAATGTTACCCATTCTTCTGCATTGAATTTATCAGGCACAAAGTTTTCTGCTTTCACATTTCCATCAGTCCATTCTCTGTTTACAACAGTAGGAAGACCAATATTTATAAAACCGTAAAATTCGGTTTTCTGCCACTCTAACTGACGCTCTGACGGTTTAATTTCCGCCGCTATTTCATAAGGTTTCATATATGTAAATTCCTTTTTTTAATTATTGCAAGGCAACACCTTTTGTTGCCTTGCAATAATCTGATTATTTTCCGTTATCGTTATTTGTAACAACAATATCTGCACCTGAACCTAAAATATCTTTAATAACAACATCACCAATTTTAACAGGTGCTTCTATAGATGCTTCGTTTATAAGTTTCATACACTGGAACATCTTTTCTTTAGGAACAGGTTTTGAAGATTTAACAGGTACAACAGGTAAAGCACCACCAATGAGTTTTACTGTTGTTGTAAGACTTCTTACAGGGTTTGTGAGTTCATCTCTTGCGTATTTGTCACCGCGTTTGCAGGTGTTACCTGTAACAGAAAGAATTTCTCCGTTTTCAATTTCCACTTCAATAGGGCAACCTAACGGACAGGATACACAAATTAAATTCTTTTTCATTTTTCGTACCCCCTTATTCTTCTATTCTTACAGTGATTTCACTGTTTTCGTTCATATTTTTAAGCATTTCAGGTGTAATTTTAACATTTTCCATTTCACCCGGTGCTAACATAACTTTCTTCTTTGAAGAAAGAATATTACCATCACATTCAACAACAACTTTTGCACCTTTGTAAACTTGTCCCACTCTGAAGTAAAGTTTAACATCTTCTTTATTTTCAATATTAACTCTTTGCGGAACAATGTAACGCACACCATTTATGCCTTTTGTATTAATAAATGTACCACCCTGTTTTTTACCGAAAATGTAATTTGCGGCACCTTTACCTGCAATTTTACTTTCTTCTGTAACATAGTCAACAAGATCGTGAACCTGAAGAACATTACCACAAGCGAAAATACCCTTGTGTAAAGTTTCTCTGTATTCGTCAACAACAGGACCACCTGTAACTCGGTCGAGTTCTATACCAACACCATTTGAAAGTTCGTTTTCAGGAATAAGACCAACTGATAAAAGAAGTGTGTCACACTCTATATATTGCTCTGTACCAGGAATTGGTTTTAACTTCTCGTCAACATTGGCAATTGTAACGCCTTCGAGTCTCTCTTTACCGTGAGTAGCAATAACTGTACAACTGAGTCTTAACGGAATACCGAAGTCGTCAAGACACTGAACAATATTTCTTTTAAGACCACCCGAATAAGGCATAAGTTCACAAACAACTTTAACTTCTGCACCTTCAAGAGTCATTCTTCTTGCCATAATAAGACCAATATCACCAGAACCTAAAATAACAACTTTTTTACCCGGCATATATCCGTCAATATTAACATATTTCTGTGCAGTACCTGCAGTCATAACTCCCGCCGGACGAGAACCTGCAATAGAGAGTGCACCTCTTGGTCTTTCACGACAACCCATAGCAAGAACTACTGCAATTGCTTTAATCTGAATTAAACCATCTTTGTTGTTAACTGCAGTAACAACATTATCTTTTGAAACATCAAGAACCATTGTGTCGGTGTAAACATCAATGTCTGTTTTTTCTACCTCTGCAATAAATCTGCCAGCATACTCAGGACCAGAAAGTTCTTCACCAAAATAATGAAGACCGAAACCTGTGTGAATACACTGTTCAAGAATACCACCCAGTGTTTCTGCTCTTTCTAAAATGACGATTTTCTCAACGCCCTCTTCTTTAGCCTGAAGAGCAGCCGCCATACCAGCAGGACCACCGCCAACTACAACTAAATCATAATTTAACATCTTCCTGCCACCTCACTTTGTTTTATCGTACATAATTTCAGATTTTCCACCGAATTTTGTTATTGTATTAACGGGAACATTTAATTCTCTTGCTAAAATTTCAACAACTTTACTACCGCAGAAGCCACCTTGACATCTGCCCATACCAGCCCTTGTTCTTCTCTTGACACCGTCAACATCTCTTGCACCTGCAGGAGCGTGAATTGCATCTATAATTTCGCCTTCTGTAATTGTTTCACAACGGCAGATAATTCTACCATAAGCCTTATTTTTTTCAACAAGTTTTGCCCTCTGATTAGATGTCATTTCTCTGAAACGAACCGGAGCAGGTCTGTTTGGATTAAACGCTGATTTCTTTTCCACACTACCAAGAAGTTCGGTTACAATACCACTAACCATCTCTGCAATAGCAGGAGCAGAAGAAAGACCAGGTGATTCAATACCTGCAACATTTATGAATTTTTTATTCTTTTCTGATGAACCAATAATAAAATCATCCGCTGTACAGTGTGCACGGTTACCGCTGAACGAAGTAATTGCATTTCTTAAAGAAACTGCGGGAATACTCTTTATAGCAGAATTATAAACTGATTCGAGACCTTCCGCAGTTGTTTCTACATTGTCACCATCATCGTGTTCAATAGCAGATGGACCAACAATTAAGTTGCCATCAACAGTAGGTGAAACAAGAACACCTTTACCCATTTTTGTAGGACACTGGAATATTGTACTAAAAGCTAATGCACCCTGTGATTTATCAAGAAGATAATAGTCACCGCGTCTTGGTTTTATTTCAATTGAAGTGTCGCCTATCATTTCTGCAACTTTTCCTGAATGAACACCTGCCGCATTTATAACAATACCCGCTTCAATTTCACCTAATGTTGTTTCGAGTGTGAAACTGTCACTATTTTGTTCAATTGCTTTTACTTCGCAATTTCTTAAAAATTCCGCACCATTTGTAACAGCATTTTCAAGTCCTGCAATAGTTAATTCATAAGGACATACTATTGAAGATGTTGGAGCATAAAGTGCCGCAACTGCAGAGTCACCAATATTGGGTTCTCTTTTTACAAGTTCATCTCTGTAAACTATTTCGAGCCCCGGAACGCCGTTTTCTTTACCCCTTTCAAGAAGTTCCTGTAAATGCGGAATCTCTTCTTCAGAAAAAGCTACAACATAAGCACCAATATTTTTAAGTGGAACATTGAGTTCTTCACATGCTACTTTCATAAGTTCAACACCGCGAACATTCAGTTTTGCTTTCAATGAACCAGGTTTTGCGTCAAAACCTGCGTGAACAATTGCACTGTTTGCTTTAGTTGCGCCCATAGCACAATCGTTTGCTCTTTCTAACAATGCAACCTTAATGTTGTATTTAGAAAGCTCTCTTGTAATAAGCGAACCTACAACACCAGCGCCGATAACGGCTACATCGTATTTCATTCAAACAACTCCTTCATTTATGCCAAAATATAACGAGTATATTATACCAACAACACATTTAAAAATCAAGTATTTGCAGAATGTAATATATACCTTGCTTTCATATTTCTTACTTTTTCTTCTTAATATTTTTTAAGAAATCAAACATTTTCGCCTTTTTCTCTTGAATATCCAACAAAAATGTGCTAAAATGATTAAAAACTTTGGTGAGATGTATTATCTATGGAGGGGCATCATGTCAAATATTGACGAACGTTTATCAAAAGTAAACGCTAACGACAGACGAGTAAAAAGAACTAAAAAGCTTTTAAGAGATTCACTTTTTTCTCTTTTACAGGAAAAATCAATAAACGAAATAACTGTTACAGAATTAACAGATGTTGCAGATATTAACCGTGCAACCTTCTATTTTTACTATACAGATATTTTCGATATGTTAGACCAGATTCAGAATGAAGCTTATGATTTATTTGAAGATGTTTTGCAAGGAGCAGAAGATTGCGTTTCAACACCGGAAACATTTGTAAAATATGTAGAAAATATTCTCATATTCTGCAAACAAAACCCTGCTATTGCGCGTTTTGTCATAACTCGCGAATACAACAATAATAAAGTTCTTACAAAAATCAAAAAGTTACTTGCAAAAAATGTTCCTGTTGCAAGAGAACAATACGCACAGGATGACCCGAGAAGATTTATTTTAAATTTTGCTCTTAACTCACTTACAGGCACAGTTGTTGACTGGATGGATGATGGAATGGTAATTTCCCCGAATGTTATGGCGGAATTTATTGCTGATATGTACATAAGCGGTTCACTTTTCGCTAAATCAAAATTTGCTTCGTACTCAAAAGCCGATGAATAAAAGAAAGACCGCTGTATTTGATTTTCTGAATTAAATACAGCGGTAAATTTCGCGAAGTCATCAAAGAGACAAACTCTTTGATGACTTCGCATTTGTTTTTTATTCAACTGATTTAAGTGATTCAACCATACTGATTTTCTTGAGTTTTCTATGCATCATAACATTTACTATTACCGCAAAGAATACTGTACAGAAACCAGCCAGAAGGAAACTCCACCATTTCAGGTCTGTACTGAATGTAACCGTATCAATATCTACTACGCCTACAACCGCTAAGTTAAGGAATATACCAGCAACAAGACCGATAATAATACCGAAGAATGTAAGTATTACATTTTCACGGTAAATATAAGCAGAAACTTCATCATCATAGAAACCTAAAACTTTTAAAGTCGCAAGTTCTTTGATACGCTCATTTATATTGATGTTGTTAAGGTTATAAAGAACAACAAATGCAAGTACAATTGCCGCAAATATAAGAATGAGAGTAACTATAGTAAGAACATCAATTATATTATTGAAATTATCAATAACAACAGTTGTATAAACTGTACCATTAACGCCTTTAATATCACCAATCTGAGACTCGAGTGCAGATTTTTGTTCAACCGTCATTCCGTCTGCAATTGAACAGAACAAGTAGTTATAGTCAGGTACAGTATTTGTCATTCTGTAGTATGTACCAGGTGTAACATATACATAATGGAATGTGTAGTTATCAGAAATACCGGTAACATTTACCTGATATTCTACTTTTTTAGAACCTTCTGTCCATGAAAGTTTAATTGTATCACCAATTTTTGTCTTGGTTTTATCAGCAAACTTCCTTGTTATAACTGCGCCTTCGTCTGTAAACGGAACATCTTTGTTACCGTCTTTCATATTTATAAATTCTTTGAGCATACCAGGTGACTGTGGAACTAAAACATCAACTTCCATAACTTTGTCACTTCTGTCAGAATATCCTTCACAAACTTTAAGGTAACCGAGCATAGAAGTTTCTATACCCTGAAGTTCCGTAATACTCTTTACAGTTTCGCTGTTTGGAGTGTAATCCTCTTTGTTATCTTTTAAAACAACCTGTAAATCGTACTGTGCAACACCTTCGTCACCATATTGGTTAGTAATAACTGTACCAATAGCATTCTGAAGACCGAAAGCTGCTAACATAAGTGCAGTACAACCCGCTATACCAATGACAGTAACTGCAAAACGCTTTTTGTTTCTGAAAAGGTTTCTTACTGTAACTTTTGAAGTAAAGTTAAGCCTTGACCAGATACCTGTGAAATTTTCAAGATAAACGCGTTTACCATCTTTAGGTGGTTTTGGTCGCATAAGAATTGACGCAGGTGTTTTGAGTTCTTTGTGGCAAGAAAGGTATGCCGCAAAAGTTGTAAGCCCTACTGAAATTATAAGACCTAAAAGTATATACCCCGGAAGGAGTTTTATTTTAAGTTCAGGTATTTCATACATAATACCCCACGCGGTGAAGATTGCATAAGGAAGCCCTGAGAAACCTGCAGCAATACCAATTACACTACCTACTGTACTTGCAGATGCAGCATAAATAAGATATTTACTCATAATAGTTTTATCTTCATAACCCAATGCTTTCATAGTACCGAGCTGAGTTCTTTGTTCTTCAACCAATCTTGACATTGTTGTAAGACAAACAAGAGTTGAAACTATAAAGAAGAATGTTGGGAAAATATACGCAAGTCTTTGCATATTTTCTGACGCTTCACCGTAACCTGTGTAACCCGGTGAATCATCACGGTCATAAACTGACCAACTAGCACCATTATTTATTGATTCAAGTAATGCAATACCTTTTGAATACTCAGTTTTTACAACACCTAATTTTGCATTCGCCTCTGATTCAGCTTCTTCAAGTTCTTTTTCGGCTTTTTCTAATATCTGCTGAATATTCTGAAGTTGCATAGTCTGGTAAGTAATTTGTGTCTGTGCGTTAGTATATTCAGTCTGCGCTTTTAATGAACCAAACTGAAGGTCAAAACCACTTGATTGAATCTGATCTTTGAATTGTGCCAATTGTGATTCAGCTTGTTCTAATTGAGCATTAGCATTATCAAGTTGTGTTTTTGCATTTTTCAACTGCTGGTCTGCATCATACCACTCAGCATATTTTTCATCGTATGCAGCTTTACCTCTTGCATACTCTTCTTCTGCTACTACAAGTTCTGAATTATATTGCTCAAGTAATGCTTCTGTTTCAATGACAACATCAGCTGCCATACCCTGAGCCGTTAAGTTAGATGCAGAGAATAAAATCTTTGCAAGTTCAGGGTTTGTCTGCTCAAGGCGTTCTGCCATTTTATCAAGGTCAAGATCTTCCTGAGAAACATTCTGATTATTTTTAATAGTATCGAGTGTTGACTGTGTACTTCCGATTAATGCCTCAGTAGTTTCAATTTTAAGTTTCGCACTTAAAAGTTCATTATTGGCAGTATTGAGTTTTTCTTTTGCTTCATCTGCTGTAGCTTTATTCAAGTTATATTCATTAGTTTTTGCAGTGTGCTCTGCTCGTTTCTGGGCAACAACAGTAATTTTCGAGTTATACTCATTAACCGCCGCTAAATACTGATCACTGCCTGACTCAAGTTGTGACTGTGCAGCGTTGTACTTTTCCTGAAGTTCCGCCTGTGCTGCAGCAAGTTTTTCTTCACCTGTTTTTTCAAGCTCTCTGTATTTTGCAATTTCATCTCTTGCACCCTGCAACTGAGAATTTATACCTGCTTCTGCTTGTGCAATCTGATTTTTAGCACTTATAAGTTTCTGTGGAAGACCAGTACCCAATGATGCCGCTCTATCTTTAACAATTGACTCTGACGCTAAAAGAATTGTGTTCTGCATTTCTTCAACATATTCATTATAATCATCAGAGTAAGCAACAAAATTGTCGCTGTCTTTAAGTGTTATATATGCCTCACTGTAATAATCTATTCTTGGTTGGAATGCTTCATTTGAAACATAAACAAAGTCACCTAACTTACCACTACCGGCAGTAGAAGCACCACGCTCAAATGAAACCCAGTAAGGCGAAAGAACAATTCCGACAATTTCAAATTCATTGACTCTTAAGTAATAAGAAATTTCTTCATTGTCGCCAACAACTTTAATTTTATTACCAATTTTAAACTGGTCAGGAGTTGTAAGAGCACTACAGGTAACAACACATTCATTTGCGTTTTCAGGGTATTTACCCTCAACTAACTGAAGTCTGTTTATGTAATTTTCGTCATCTTCGCCATTCTGATGGAATGAATACACCTGATTCATATCCATACCAAAAACACGAACTGTAAGCTCTGAACCGTCGATATCAACTATACCTTCAAATTCTTCGCTTTCCTCTGTTGTGGGTACCTGAACAAATCCATCAACAAATTTCATACCCTGAACAGCTTTTACACCATCAATTACACGGACTCTTTCCAAATCTTCTTCATAAAGTCCTATAAATGACTGTAATCGTAAATCCATAAGATTGTTTGTTTTATAATAAACATCCGCCGACTCAGTCATATCAGTAGATACGGAATTAAGACCAACAAAAAGACCGCTACCCAAAGCAACAATTACCACAATAGAAATAAAACGGCTTATTGTCTTTTTTATTGAACGGACCGTATCAATAGCATACGCTCTTGTCATCTTTCAAAAATCCTTTCTAAATCAAGTTGAATAAATACTTTTACCAATCTATATCCTGAACAGAAACCGGATTTTCGTTGACTTCATTTTTTACAACGCGTCCACTTTTTACTGTAATAATTCTGTCTGCCATAGGAGCAAGTGCAGAGTTATGGGTAATAACAACAATTGTCATACCGGACTCACGGCTTGTATCCTGTAGTAATTTCAATATCTGTTTACCTGTATTGTAGTCGAGCGCACCAGTAGGTTCGTCACAAAGAAGTATTTTAGGGTTTTTGGCAAGTGCTCTTGCAATAGAAACACGCTGTTGCTCACCACCTGAAAGTTGTGCAGGGAAGTTATCAAGTCTTTCACCAAGACCAACTCTTTCAAGCACTTTAACAGGGTTAAGAGCTTTTTCACCTATCTGTGTTGCAAGTTCAACATTTTCAAGTGCGGTAAGGTTTGGTACAAGATTGTAGAACTGGAACACAAATCCAACATCAAATCTTCTGTATTCTATAAGACTTTTATTGTCATATTCATTAATCAATTCACCGCCGACACGGACTTTACCATCATCACAATCATCCATACCGCCTAAAATATTAAGAATAGTTGTTTTACCTGCACCGGAAGCACCTAAAATAATACAGAACTCACCTTGTTCAATATTAAATGTAACTCCGTCTGCAGCATTTATTGTAACTTCACCCATTTTATAGGTTTTATAAACAGACTCAAATTCTATAAAACTCATTTAATTCAGCCTTTCAACACTAAATAATTTATACATTTTGCTCAACCTGAAAACAATTGAACAAACTTGTTCTATATTCTACAATAAATAACAATTTTAGTCAATGAAAATAAAGAACAAAAAATAAATTTACAAATAATAAACAATTTAAATCTTTTCAAGAAATTACTTTACTTGCTTCTTCTATGACCTCTGAAGCAACAGGAATTGCAGTAGTTGAACCCCAACCACCATTTTCGACAACTACCACTATTGCAAGAGGACACTTCTCATCTTCTGAAAAACCTAAAAACCATGAATGTGGTTTTTCCGTATCAGACACTTCTGCAGTACCTGTTTTACCGCACATTGTAACACCTGAAAAATTCCAGTCACCATAGTTGTTTTTTACTGCACCACGCATCAGTTCTTTAAGTTTTTTTGCATTTTCAGGAGTTGTGTAAACCACCTCTTCTGCTGTTACCTCTTTCACAACTCGTCCTGAGGGCGAAGCAAAATTCTTTACAACAAAAGGTAATTTTGCAGTACCGTTATTTGCAATAGCACCTGCAATTGTAAGTGCGTGGTAAGGATTCATAAGCGTAGTGTACTGACCAACAGATGCCCATGCAATATCTGAAGCACTTGAATCATTTAAATTAATTATACTTTCTTCAGTAAAACTATTGCCAAAAGCAAAATTTTTACCAAAACCGAAAGCATTTGCGGTATTTGTAAGTTGTGTAGCACTTAATTCTTTTGAAAGTTCAGAGAATGCACAGTTACAGGACTGACTGAATGCTTCTTCTATATCCAACTTTCCGTGTTTTCTCGGGCAACTTACACTTACACCATTTATAAACATTTCACCCTCGCACTCATATTCCCAACTTTCAATATCAGGAATATTTTCTAAAGCACACGAAGCGGTAATTATTTTAAACACAGAACCTGGTGTATAAAGACCATCCAGAAGTCTATTAAGATAAAGCCCCTCATATTTTCCATCTTCATTTTTTTCAATTTCTTCTGTTGATGGTTTGTTTCTTATATCAAAATTCGGACTTGAAACAGAACAGATAATTTCACCTGTTTTATAATTATAAGCCGCAACAATCCCCTTTTTTGAACCTAACGCATCAAGGGCGGTCGCAGAAACTGAAGAATCAATAGTAAGAGTAACATCATTACCCCGTTCATACTTTTTGAGAGAATAAATACCTGTTACAAGATTATAACCTATAAGTTCTCTTTTGTAA
The DNA here is from genome assembly GCA_015065845.1 of Oscillospiraceae bacterium. Taxonomy (GTDB): domain Bacteria; phylum Bacillota; class Clostridia; order Oscillospirales; family Acutalibacteraceae; genus DTU089. The sequence continues at coordinate 40,753 of SVPQ01000007.1, read as the reverse complement.
GCAGTCTGCACACCTGACGCTATATACCCATCACTATCACCAACAATATGAAGTGTAGAACGCCTTATTCTTTCAGAATTATTGTAAACTCTTTCACCATCAACCGTCTGGGCTAAAATTTCGCCATTACGGTCAAGTACATTACCTGCACCTATAAAACTACCATCATCATTCACAAGATGATTATTAACTCTTAAAGTTGCCCATTTTTCTGCATTAGTGCCTAAGTTAAAAGCAAGGTAAATAAGTCCCGCAGTAAAAACTGCCACCAACAAAAGCACTATAAAACCGCGTTTAGTTGTCGACTTCATTTTTCGCCCTCCTTTTCTGCTTCGGCTCGGGTCTTGCTAAGTCCGGCTTAAAATTAGAGAATGTTCTTGTATCTACCGATTTCATAAATGCAAGAAGACAAAAACAACAGATAATACTTGAACCACCTTTACTTACGAATGGCAAGGTAACACCGGTAAGTGGTAATAAATCGGTAACACCGAAAATGTTAAGCATTGTCTGAAACAAAATCAGCGATACTGCCGCAACACCGCTTATGGCATAAAAAGTCGATTTTGACCTTTGTGCATTTATGATTATTGCAACAGCGAGCAAAGCAAATGTAACAGGAATTAAAAATCCCATAATTATTCCGTATTCTTCGCAAACAACACCGAAAACCAAATCTTCTGCCGCAGCAAAAACATTGCGGAGTTTTCCATTACCAAGTCCCAAACCAAAAAGTCCACCACTTGCAGAATAAATTAAAGTTCTGGTCTGTTGGTAACCTGTTGTGTCCATATTTTCCCAGATATGAAGATAACCTGAAAATCTTGCCGCAACATAAGGTTTGAAAAGAATTATAAGTACTGCACCTAAAGCAGCAGCAATACAAATAAGCATTATTGTCCTTATATCACCTGAGCGCATAAATGCAATAACGATAAATGTAAAAAAGAATATAAGTGCCGCACCAAAATCGTACATTAAAAACAACTCTAACACACAGATTGCGGCAAAAACAATGTAAAGTGTAAGTTGCTTTATTGACTGAAGTTTTTCAAGTGTTACTGCACCAACAAAAACAAACGCAACTTTAACGAGTTCTGAGGGTTGTAAAGAGATACCGCCGATATTCACCCAACTCAGAGCACCATTTGTTGGTTCTGCAATCAGGAGTGTAAGTGCTAAAAGTCCTACTGCACCAACAGAGAGCATATATCGAAAAACTTTTATAGTGTCAACAAAACGCAGAAGTGAAAGCAAGGCACAAAAACCGAGTACACCTATAACAATTGCAAAAAATTGTTTTAAAGCCCCCCCTGGATAAATACTTGCAACAATTCCAAGCCCGATTGATGCAAATAAAAATGCAATACTTTCAACTTCAAAACTTGTTATACGCATCACGAATGAAGCAAAGAAAAAATAACCCCACATAAGAATTATCATCCCTAAAAATGCTGATGCCACAAAAAAGTCAAACTTATTTTCGGGGAACGAAGTAAGAAGCATTGTAAAAAGATTAAAAACAGAAATAAGAATGAGAATTATAAAATAACTTGGTCTGCCCAATTTTCCGCTTTTGTCTTTTATATATTTGAATTTATTTACAGAGAGTGTGTATTCAAGACCACCGAACCCAACTCTGTCACCATCATAAATATTTGCTTTACTTTTTATTTTTTCACCATTTACAGTCACACCGGATTTTGAGTTTGTGTCAAACACCACAAACCCTTTATTTCTGAACGCCATAACTGCGTGTAAACGCGAAATAGTATCAAACCCTAAAACAACATCACAACTTTTATTTCTGCCTATTGATATTTCATTATCTCTTAAAGTTATAACCTCTCCTGTTATATCGTTTATAAGTCTGCCTCGAACAGGGTTACTCGCCTTTTTGAAAAACATAGCGAGGACTACCCTTATAACTACATAAAAGGCAATTAACAAAAGTGCATATCTTGACACAGTAGTAAGACCGAGAATAAATCCTTCCATATTTTTCACTTCCTTAAAGCAGTTTTTGGTTATATAATTTTTTATTATACAATATTATTCCAAAATAATCAATCTTTCTTGACAATACCACATTATCTATTGTAAAATTAAAGTGTATGTTTATATAGTTTTACAATGTGTATTTTTTGGAGGTACTTATGGCAATTACAAAATCTTTATATGGCGAATTAAACGGTGTAAAAGTTTACACCTTTACACTTGAAAATAAAAATGGTATGAAAGCAGAAATCATTGAGAAAGGTGCTACTTTAGAAAAACTCTTTGTAAAAGACAAAAACGGCAATTTTATTGATGTTTTATCTGGACACGATACACTTGAAGGTCACACTGAAAGAAGTGACTACCAGGGTGTTGTTGTTGGTCAGTACGCTAACAGAATAAAAGGCGGTAAATTCTCAATAGATGGTACAGAATACACGCTTACCAAGAATGATAATGGCATCACTTGTCTTCATGGTGGTGGTGAATATTCTTCTGCTGTGTGGACAGGCACTGAAACCTCTGACAAGTCATTAACCTTTACATATTTCAGTAAAGATGGAACTGACGGTTTCCCTGGTAATGTAAAAGCAAGTGTTACTTATGAACTTACAGACAATGACGAGTTAATCCTCGCATACAATGCAATTTCAGACAAAAAGACTGTTATAAATCTTACAAACCACGCTTATTTTAACCTTAATGGTTTTGATAGCGGTGATATTTTAGACCACGATTTACAGATTGATGCTGATTACTTCACACCAATTGACGAAACAAGTATTCCGTTAAAAATGGCAGAAGCAGTAAATAACACCCCGTTTGATTTCAGGACCACTAAAAAAATCGGTAAAGATATTAACAATACCGACTGTGTACAGATTAAAAATGGTAATGGTTATGACCATAACTTTATTATTAATGATTCTGACGGTACTTTAAAAACTTGTGCTGTTGCAAAGGGTGACAAATCAGGAATTACAATGGAAGTTAAAACAACACTTCCTGGTGTTCAGTTCTACACAGGTAACTTCCTTGATGGTACAATTCTCGGTAAACAAGAAAAACCACTTACAAAAAGATGTTCTTTCTGTCTTGAAACACAGGTATTCCCTGATTCACCTAATCATCAGGATTGGTGCAAATGCGTATATGACAAAGACGAAGAGTATAAATCACAAACGGTTTTCGCTTTCTCTTTATAATATAATTAACATTTAGTTCATTGACTATATATTACTTATTTGGTATAATATAACTTCATTTATAACATTTCAGAAATGAGGATAATAATGAAATTAAGATACCGCATTATAGCGGCAATTCTTGCTGTAATCACTTGCTCATCTATTTTCACTTTAAGTGTTTCAGCAAAAAAATTTGCAAAACAAATCAACACCAATTTAGGTATTTCAACTCAATATGCTTATGAAGAAAACAATCCATCATGGCTTCGTAAATTCATCATCAAAGAAAATATGCTTTCTGTCGATGGAATCATAACAGAAAAGGCTTTGCACCCTGTTACCGATTACCCTTATATAACAGATGCACCTTGTTTTAAAGAGGAAGTTGAAGAATACGCTCACTACTACACTCTTGATGAAGAATCTCAGAGAGCGGCTTACATTTATGTATTCCAACAGTTAGGTGCACTCTCTATAATCGGTGACCCTGACGCTACTGACCAGTCAAAAGCAGAATGGTTGAGAGAACAGGGCATTCTTATCACGCCAGAGCAGGAAGAAGACCCAGACTCTATATTTATGATAAGTGCTCTTTATGCATTGTGGAAAAATGATTTCTATTATGTTTTCACCGGAGAAAGATTATCAATACCACCTGGAACAACTCTTGAAGCGGCACTTATGATGTATATGGTAGCTCTTGATGGCGATGACCGTTCACTCATTGCTTTTGTTTCCAAATATTTTGATATTACATCAATAGTAAGTCTTGAAGATTATGTTTACTACACCTGTCTTTTTGCTCTTTATACAAATGGTTATGTTACTTCACGCGAACTTGTTACAATTGAAAGAAACGAAGCGTTCAGAAGACTTGCTATAATGTCAATTTCAGATGCAGGTATTTCAGTTGACGCAAGTTCTGCAACGGACGAAGAAATTCAAATTAAATATATGGCGGCTATGCTTGGCACCCAGTACAATGTAACTTTAGACCCTGATTCAGTATTCAAAGCGAACAGAGCAAAAACACTGGCTTATTACATAATCCAGAGAATGGCTTACGAAGATAAAGGCATAGCACTTTCTTCTGCAAAATACACCTATGAACAAGCGTTTGATATCGTTCTTCAAAAAACAAACCGATTTGATTTAGAAAAAGAATTCTACTCAGATATTTATGAATATAATTTATATCTTGATTACTTCAGAGAAACTATTTATATAAACCCTACACCAATTGACAATGCTTACATGACAGTAAAAATCAACGACAAAATAGTTGACCTTGCACAGTATGCAAAAGTTGCGTTGTCAAAAGAACCTGTACAGACTGTCAATGTCAATGTTCAATATAATGGTGCTTCTGCAGAAACAACTACCTACAAAATCAATGTTTATCAGGGAATAGAAAACGCACCTGATGATGAAAACGCAACCGGTATTGTTTCTGGTTTCGGTGGTAATGTTTCCATGAACTTAAATAACACCATAGCACCAAGTTATGACTACTTAAATCCATCACTCAATGCGAATGTAGCTACGCCGAACGCAAACCCACAAGTTTTACATATAAACGAATTCGGTCAACTTGTTGACAGTCAGGGTAATGTTATAAGTGACACTGTTAAAGAAAGTCTTCCTGAAGGTTATGGTTACATTTTAAATGCAAATGGCGTTGTAACAATCGGAAAACTTGATAGTATAACAACTACTGCCGAAGATTCATCTTCGTCTGCTTTAAACAAAGATGAAATTAAAATGATTGTTGTTTACTTCTCAATATTTCTTGTAGTTGCTGCCAGTGTTGCAGGTTTCATTTATTACAGATTAACAATTAAGAGAAGAAGAACAAAATCTGTAAGAAAAGCAAAACAAAAGAAAAAAGATAAAAAGAAAAAATAATTCACTCTAAACCTACCAATAATAAACTATAATACATTTTTAAAATTCTGTTCATATTTTCTTGTAAAATTTGGTATACAATGAAACTGGTAGTTGAGTAAAAAATAATGAAAAGGGGTGTTTTTATGGCTACCGAAAAAATACTTATTGTTGATGATGATGTTAACATCTGTGAGCTTTTAAGATTATATCTTGAAAAAGAGGGGTATTCTACAGAAGTTGTCAACAATGGTCTTGACGCAGTGACTGTTTTTTCCGAAACCAATCCCGACCTTGTTCTTTTAGACATAATGTTACCTGGTCTTGACGGCTGGCAGATATGCAGAGAAATAAGAAAAACTTCTCAAACACCTATAATTATGCTTACTGCAAAAGGCGAGGTTTTTGATAAAGTTTTAGGTCTCGAGCTCGGTGCGGATGATTATATTGTAAAACCTTTTGAACCAAAAGAAGTTATAGCAAGAATCAAAGCAGTTTTAAGAAGAACTGCACCTGCTCAGACTTCTTCACAGGAAACCAATAAAATTGTTACCTACGACAAACTTTCAATAAACCTTACAAACTATGAGTTAAAAATCAATGGTGAGTATGTTGATGCACCACCTAAAGAACTTGAACTCATTTATCATCTTGCAAGTAACCCTAACCGTGTTTATACCCGTGACCAGCTTCTGGATGAAGTATGGGGATTTGAATATTACGGAAACTCAAGAACAGTTGATGTTCATGTTAAGCGTTTAAGAGAAAAACTTGAAGGTGTTTCAGACCAATGGGAGTTAAGAACCATTTGGGGTGTCGGTTACAAGTTTGACACAAAAGCATAAATTATGGAAAAAATAAAATCAAAATTTTCTAATAATAAACGCGGTGCTTTCTTTCTTAAATACTTCGTTATTTTAGCCGTAATAATTGTAGTAGGATTCATTATTACTGGTATTACGCTTATGGCTTTTGTTTATAATTTTTCAAAACAGGAGACTTTAGCAAATTTAAGTAAAAACTCAATTGCGATTTCTGATTTTTCATCTGAAATATTATGTTCAGACTTAGCACTTCATAACCCGGAAGCAACCGCCTTGCTTTTTTATAACAACTTAAAACTCACTGCAGATGCCAGTGGCAGTATGGTTTTTATGTGTAATGCTGATGGTAAAATCATTGCGTGTGATGACACTTTAAAAAAACCTTTTGAAACTGTTCAGCACGCGGTGTGTGAAGAACATCAGAATATTCACATTCCAAAAGCATTTATTGTAAAAGCAGAAGCAATCGGTTACGCAGACTACACAACACTCGGTGGTGTTTTCGAAGAAACTCACGCAGTTGCAATTTCACCTATAAGAATTGAAAACGAAATTGCTGGTTTCACTATTTGCACCAGTCCTATTTCGGGGCAGATTGCTGGTTACTTTATTAAACTTTTAACTTCATTTTTATCTGCCGCGGTTTTTGCGTTGATTATACTTACTCTTGCGCTTTTCTTCCTTGCAGATAAAATGACAAAACCTATAAGAGATTTAGCAAAAGCGGCAAGGTGCTACTCCGTAGGTGATTTTTCATATAAAGTTCCTGAACCTACAGAACAAAACGAAATGACTGAACTTATCATTGAGTTTAATTCAATGGCAGAATCTCTTGAAGCACTTGAAAACTCAAGAAGAAACTTTGTTTCAAGTGTTTCTCACGAATTTAAAACGCCAATGACAACAATTGGTGGATTTATTAACGGCATTCTTGATGGTACTATCCCCCCAGAAAAACAAAATCATTATTTAGAAATTGTTTCAGCGGAAGTTAAAAGACTTTCTAAGATGGTTAATGCAATGCTCAATGTTTCAAGAATTGAAACAGGTAACTTAAATCTTAAATTAGAGCGTTTTGATGTTTCTAAAAATCTTTTAAATACATTTTTAACATTTGAGCAACTCATAACAGATAAAAATATTTCAATTGAAGGTCTCGAAGATTTAGAGGAACTTACCGTTTTGGGCGACCAGTCTATGCTTGACCAGGTTATTTATAACCTCATAGACAATGCTGTAAAATTCACTAATGAAAACGGTAAAATTTCGCTCACAACAAAAAGCGAAGTTAAATATTCATATTTCACAATTACAAATACCGGTAAGGGTATCCCACCGGCACATATAAAAAACATATTTGACAGATTTTACAAAGTTGACGAATCAAGAAGTACTGACACAAAAAGCACAGGTCTTGGTCTTCACATTGTTAAAAGTATAGTAGAATTACATGGCGGTAAAGTTACTGTTAAAAGTAAACCTGATAAATTCACTGAATTCACTGTAAAATTACCAAAATAATTCAATCTGTTTTCAATAATATTTTGTTATTATATAAATACAATAATTCAATAACAAACCTGGAGGATTTTTAATGGACGAATTTTTAAGTCAGAACACACCAGAGAATGAAAAAAACACTGAAACTACACAAACTGAAAACCAGGGTTTTAATAATTCTCAGTACACAACTTCACCAAACACTAATTTTCAACAAAACGGGTTCGGTCAAAACAACGCTTACCCTACATCACCAAATGGTTACAATTTCAATAACCAATATTCAGGTAATCAGGGTTATACTGCGCCACAACAACCATACACCACACCTGCTTCATACCCTGCACAAACCTTTGAGAACCCTGTAAAAAAGAAACAATCAAAATCAGGTAAAGTGGTTTTTGCAATACTTATTGTTCTTTGTGTTGCAGTTGCATCAATTCTTATCGGCACATCTCTTTCAGATGAAACTCCATTCTCAGATGGTGGTAATTCAAAACCAAATACTGAAAAAATTGATGGTGCCGTTCCAAACCTTGAAAAATCACCTTACGAGGCACAGGAATATTCAGGTAAAGGTTCTATGACTCCAACGCAGATTTATGATGCTGTAAAAGAGTCAAATGTAGCAATTCTTGTTTATTACCAGAACCAGAAAGCCGGTGAAGGTTCAGGTGTTATAGTTGGTGAAAAATCAGGGTACACATATATAATCACCTGTGCTCATGTTATTGCAGGTACCGGTATGAATGTTCAGGTTCAATTTTACGATTCAAAAGAATACGATGCACAGATTGTCGGTGTAGACAATAAAACAGATATAGGCGTTATAAGAGTTAAGAAAACAGGCTTTAAAGCAGCAACATTTGGTGATTCAGATTCACTTAAAGTTGGCGCCCCGGTTTATGCTATTGGTAACCCTGCCGGCACTGAATTTTTTGGTTCTTTCACAAATGGTATGGTTTCAGCACTTGACAGACCTATTGCAACAACTGAAAATGGTTTCTACGATTTACCTTGCATTCAGCACTCTGCAGCAATTAACCCAGGTAACTCAGGCGGTGCTTTAGTTAATGAATTTGGTCAGATTGTCGGCATAAATTCTTCAAAAATTGCTGCAACTGACTACGAAGGTATGGGCTTTGCAGTACCTGCTGAAAAAGTTCTTGAAATTTATAATGAACTTATTGAACATGGTTATGTTACAAACAGACCAATGCTCGGTATTCAGTATTACGCAGTTTCAAATGACTCAACTTACTCAGCACTTGCATGGAAAAACAATCTTCCTTATGGTTCGATTGTAATTGCAAGTATTGCAACAAACAGCAGTCTTAACGAAACAAACATTAAAGTCGGTGATATTGTTACCGCAGTAAATGGCAAAAAACTTGATGATACCGACATTCTTTTAGAAGCAATTGAAAATGCAAAAGTCGGTGATAAATTAACACTTACTGTTGTCCGTCTTGATAATAGTGGCGCAGTTGCTAATACTTTTGACGAAGAAATCACTTTAGTTGAAGACAAGGGCGATACAGTTTATCAGGAAACCGTAACTGAACAACAACAGCAACAACAAATCCCTGATGAATTCTATGAACAATTCCCGTTTAATCCGTTTGGTTATTAAAAAAACATTACACCCGAAGAACTTATAGTTCCTCGGGTGCATTTTTTTAGTTTATTCCCAAACTCTCCATTATCCTTTTCAATTCATTCCACTCATCTATAAACTCTTGCAATTCATTTTCACCTGTATCAGTAATTGAGAAATATTTTCTCGGTGGACCTTCCGTGCTTTTTTCTACTGTTGACTTTAAAGAACCCCTTTGCTCAAGTCTTCTTAAAATAGCATAAAAGGTACTTTCATTTACTTCTTTAAAATACTCCCCTACTTTTTTTATAAGGTCATACCCATAAATAGATTCACTTTCCTTGACTAACCAGAAAATACACATTTCGAGTATGCCTTTTTTTATTTGAGCATTCATTATTCCGTCACCTTTTTCAATCTTTTACTAAGCACGATTACGATTATTATCTCTGCAATGAATATAGCGAGAACGGCATATAAATATGGAAATATGTACCATTCCATTGAACTGATTGAAGACAAAAACAGTTTTATTGCTGTAAAGGCGGTTACCGAGACCAATGAGCTGCAAAAAGAGAAGAAATAATCTGAACCTTTTATTAAGAATAAAAATAAATTTACTATAGGGAAAACTGTAAACAAATCATATAACGAACCAATAAACATACCAACATTTTCTGGTTTTTCGTACTCATAAGGATATATGAATGTTGATATTATCCAACAGATAAAACCTACCATTCCTACTATTACAATCAAACCGTAAGTAACATTTACCACCTTGGAACAACTTCTGTTACCAGAAAATTTTGAAATAAGCACAAATTTCTTAGCCAACACTGAATATATTACATATAAGCCGACAGCACCCAAAGCCATCGTAACAAACCCAAGAATATAAAACGGTACATCATAAGCTCTGCTCGACCACATATTAAAATAAACAAAAAACAGCCAAAACGCAACAAACAAAACCCCCGATATAAATCCGTTTTTCTTTGGGATTTCAAGTGATTTCATAACTTCTTTCGGTTTTTCATTCACCTGACTATCTACCATAAAACCGGAATAATCGTCTAAAATCTCTTTCATTTCACTGAAACTTACTAACGGCAACAATCTGTAAGCAAGTTCTAGCATAAATTTGTTTTTCATAAAATCAACCCCTTTTTTATCGGTACTGTGCAATAATCAGTACCTTGCAAATTCATAATAGCACACTACTGTTCATTAGTCAATAGTGAATTTAGTTGCAAGTTTGCAAGTGGCAAGTTTCAAGTGTTAAAGTAAATAAAAAATTCTATCATTTAAAGTTTTTAGTAAACTCAAAATGATAGAATTACATCTTTTTTTGCCGCTTAACAAAATCAATCAACTGTTTCAGATTGTGTATTGTCCATTCTTCATTGTTTTCTCCTCTTCGGTCAAGATAAAAAGCGGTAAAACCTTGCTCTCTTGCGCCATCTGCTTCTTCCTTGCAATCATCAACAAAGATACTTTCTGTAGCAGTTACACCTTGTGCTTCAAGAGCGGCATTAAAAATAATCGGACTTGGTTTGCCTGCACCTACTAATGAACTTGCAGTAAACGAAGTGAAATATTTCGCAATACCAAGTTGTTGTAATGTAAATTCAAGTGATGGCGAAGTATCGCTGATAACACCCATTTTGTAACCATGACTTTTAAAGTATTCGAGCACTTCTATTGTTTCCGAAAACAATGCTCTGTCTCCGTTACACCAAAGTTCTTTGAAAAGCAATTCTGCTTTTTCTTCAATATTTTCTGATACACCTTCACCGGTAAGCAAATGATAATAGTATCTCTTAAAAAACTCTTGCTCGTCTTGGAGTGTTTTATACCACGGTTTTCTGCCCTCACTTGCAAGGTTAAATAAATCCATCATCTTTTCGTAAGGCAATTCAAATGGTTTACCACTCCAACTGCTTATTTGATTATCTCGCCATTCTTCTTTTTCAGTTGTAAAATATGTAAGCGTTCCATCACGGTCAAAGAATATTGCTTTGTAGTTCATTGTTAATCCTTCTTCTCAAAAACTTTCTCCATAATAACACTATCCTCATAATCTTCAATTACCTTAAACCCGCATTTTTGATACATTGAGTAAGAAATAGTAGTGTGCTTAAATACATTCAAAACCATTTTGGAAAAACCTTTTTTCTTTGCATCTTCTTGTAGTTTTAAAAATGCACTTTTACCATAACCCTTGCCACGAAAATCTTCCTTAATAACATTCTCTGTAACAAAAGCGGCATTTTCTTCAAAATGACTTTTCTCATATCCTATTACACCGATTTTCTCATTATTTTCATTTGTTACGATATATAAATAATTATCCTTTGAATCAGCACCATCAGGAAATACACTTTTAAATTCATCTTTTGCTGTTTTTATTGCTTTTAACTTGAACTTTTCGTCACCTGATTTTATAAGATTTTCAGCATAGTTATTTACAGACCATTTTGCAAACACTTTGAATTCTTTATTATTTATTTTAATGAATTCTACAACTGGATAAACTCCACATTTTTTATAAATCTCCTCAATACACGGTGACTTATAATTAATATAATCATCTATACTATCAGGGAATAATTTTGCCCCATCTTCTTTTACTTTGCTGTATTTCAGCACAGCTTCAGGATTATTTCTCAAATAGTCTCTGAAAAAAATATGTCTGTGAAGCTCCAAAGAAAATTCAGGACAAACATATAAATGATGTTTCGGTAAATCTACATCGCCCTTATAATCAAAGGCTTCTCTGTCTTTTATACCGAGATTTCCTTCGTGTATGTAACCGAGAGTTGCTAATTTTTCAACTACTGTATCAAATACTGAATAGTCCTTGATAATAATATCAATGTCAATAATCGGTTTTGCAGAAAGCCCTTCAACAGATGTGCTGCCAATATGCTCAATGCTGATTATTATATCTTTTATTGCTGTCAAAAGATACTTTTTAATTGTCTCAAAATCAGTTTTCCATTGTTCGTTATACGGAACAACTACAACTCGCTTTGCCATTTTTACACCTCTTTATAATGATACCCTGTATCTTTGTGACCATTTTTCGTCTTCATAGAACTCATCCATTAAAATTCCACCGTTTTTGAGAATAGTTTTGATAGCTGAATTATTGGACTTATACGGAATAATATCAACACTTGTCATACCCATGTTCCTGCAAATTCCCAAGGCTAATTCAAGCATTTTGGTGCCAATCCCTTTACCTCTGTGCCAAGGAGCAATCCCTGAATGAAGATGTCCTCTGTGAGTATTGGCACTATTTACAACTATAGCACCATATATTTCTTTGCTATCATCAACAAGAAAATACAGTGTACAAGGTACTCCTGTGGATAGCATTGAGCCTGTTGTTCGGTCATCCTCACACCATTCCAACCATTTTGAATATGAAACATTTCCACCCAATGATTTACTATATCTGCGTAACAACTGAGGTTGAATATTATCTTCAATGGACTCCCATTTATCCATCATCTCTGTGTACTGCTTTTCATAGGTTTCGTCTGGTATAACAAGTTTATAATTTTTAATATACATAATAGTTTTCCTCCTGTAAAAAAATATAGGCACCTCCGAAAACGGAGATGCCTTTTATATTTACAGAAAGATATATTACATCAATCGCAAATGGACAAAATGGCATCTCTGTTTCGTAACATAGTATTCATTGTCATTTCATCCACCTACCTTTCAATAATCTTCCATTATTGTAACAATATATTTCTTTCTTGTCAACATATCTTTTCTAATATCTAACCCCTAACACCTAAAATCCCCAACACCCAAAACCTAACACCTAACTCTTGACAAACCCCTTTCTAATCCCTAAAATATAACAGTAATAAAATTAAAGCGTGGTGAACTTCGTGCAAAGAATTCTTGGTTGTGTCAGAAATGCGGTTGACACTTATAATATGATTGAAGATGGTGACAAAATCGCAGTTGGTGTTTCAGGCGGTAAAGATTCTGTTTTGCTTTTAAAAGCGCTTTGCGGTCTAAAAGCATTTTACCCTAAAGACTTTGAAATTGTCGCTATAACTCTTGATATGCGTTTTAATAATGTTGACGGTGATTTTTCTGAAATTCAGAAAATTTGTGACGAATATAATGTTCACTACGAAATAAGACGAACTGAACTTTTTGATATAATTTTCAATGTACGAAAAGAAAGTAACCCGTGTAGCCTATGTGCAAGAATGCGCCGTGGAATTTTGCACGACACCGCAAAAGAATTGGATTGTAACAAAATTGCTTTAGGTCATCACCTTGACGATGCCGCAGAAACATTTTTAATGAACCTTTTAAGTGAAGCACGAATCGGTTGCTTTCAGCCTGTTACATATCTTTCGAGAAAAAATATTACAATGATAAGACCGCTTATTCACTTAACAGAAAATGATGTTGAGTCGGCTATTAAAAGACTTAATTTACCTGTAGTTAAAAGCAAATGCCCTGCTGATGAAAACACAAGACGAGAAGATGTTAAAAATCTTATAAAAGAACTGAACAAACAATATGAAGATGTGCCACAAAAAATTATTGGTGCAATAAAACGCAGTCATATTGATAATTGGTGATTGACAATTTACACAAAAAATGATATATTTAATTGTATAATTATTTCAAAATACGGAGTGTGTGGAATGACAAATATTCAAGAAATATTCGGCTGTCAGGTTTTTAATGAAACTGTTATGCAAAGCCGTTTACCAAAAGATACTTACCGTTCACTTATAAAGACTATTAAAGACGGTAAAACTCTCGATATTGATACTGCCAATGTTATAGCGAATGCTATGAAGGACTGGGCGATTGAAAAAGGTGCGACTCATTTTACACACTGGTTCCAACCCATGACAGATGTTACTGCTGAAAAGCACGACAGTTTTATTACCCCTGTTTCAGGTGGTAAGGTTATGCTTGAATTTTCAGGTAAAACTCTTGTCCGTGGTGAACCTGATGCTTCTTCTCTTCCTAACGGTGGACTTCGTTCTACTTTTGAGGCAAGAGGTTACACTGCATGGGACCCTACTTCTTTTGCATTCATTAAAGATGATACATTGTGTATTCCTACTGCTTTCTGTTCTTATGGTGGCGAATCTCTTGACAAGAAAACACCTCTTCTTCGTTCAATGGAAGCAGTCGACAAACAGGCTTTAAGAGTATTAAGACTCTTTGGTGAAAATAATGTTACAAGAGTTACAACAACTGTTGGCGCTGAACAGGAATATTTCCTTATTGATAAAGAAGTTTATAACAAACGCCCTGACTTAAAACTCTGCAACCGCACACTTTTCGGTTGCCGCTCTGCTAAAGGTCAGGAACTTGACGACCACTATTTTGGTAAAATCAAACCTCGCGTTTCTGCTTATATGAAAGAACTTGATGAAGAACTCTGGAAGTTAGGCATTCTTTCAAAAACAAAGCACAACGAAACCGCTCCTGCTCAACACGAATTAGCACCGATTTTCACATCTGCTAACGTTGCGACAGACCACAACCAACTTATTATGGAAATGATGAAAACTGTTGCCGACAGACACGATATGGTTTGTATTCTTCATGAAAAACCATTTGAAGGCATTAACGGTAGCGGTAAGCACAACAACTGGGCTATTTGTGAAGATAATAAAATAAATCTTTTAAACCCTGGCGATTCACCATCACAGAATACAAGATTTTTACTTTTCATTACTGCAGTTATTAAAGCAGTTGATGATTACCAGGAACTTTTACGCGCTTCTGTCGCTACTGCAGGTAACGATAGAAGACTTGGTGCGGGTGAAGCACCACCAGCAGTTATTTCTATCTTTTTAGGTGACGAATTAACCGCAATTTTTGAAGCACTTGAAAAAGGCGAACTTTACAAAGAAAGAAAGCCATCTGACCTTGAGATAGGTGCAAGAGTGCTTCCTAAATTACCGCAGGATACAACAGACAGAAACCGTACTTCTCCTTTTGCTTTCACAGGTAATAAATTTGAATTTCGTATGCTCGGTTCTTCTGCTTCAATTGCAGATACAAACACAATTCTTAATACTGCTATTGCAGAATCATTAAGAGTGTTTGCAGACGAACTTGAAAATTCAGAAGACTTTGACACAGATGTTCTTGAGCTTATCAAGAGAACTATTAAAAAGCACGAAAGAATTATTTTCAATGGTAACAACTACGCAGAAGAATGGCACAAAGAAGCAAAAAAACGCGGTTTACCTGCTCTTA
The DNA here is from genome assembly GCA_015065845.1 of Oscillospiraceae bacterium. Taxonomy (GTDB): domain Bacteria; phylum Bacillota; class Clostridia; order Oscillospirales; family Acutalibacteraceae; genus DTU089. The sequence continues at coordinate 25,496 of SVPQ01000007.1, read as the reverse complement.
ATACAACTGCTGACGCACTTTCTTATGTTGCCGATGAAAAAACAGTTAAGCTTTTCACACAGCACAAAGTGTTCACAGAAAGCGAACTTATTTCAAGACGAGATGTTAAACTCAATACATACTCGAAAACACTTAAAATTGAAGCTCTCACAATGCTTGAAATGACAAAACGCGACATTCTCCCTGCTGTTATAAAATTCAAAGGCAAAATTGCAAACGAAATAAATGCACTTACTGCTATCGGTGCAGAAATGGATTGTTCAGTTGAAAAATCACTTTTACTCAGAATTTCTAAATTATCTGTGAAATTAGGCAGAGCACTTAAAACTCTTGAACAATTAACAGAAAAAAGTGACGATTTTTCAACAAGTCAGGCAGAAGCAGATTATTACAGAGATAAAATGATTCCTGCTATGGATACATTAAGAAGCATCGTTGATGAGTTAGAAACAATAGTTGCCCGTGAAGACTGGCCATATCCGAGCTACACCGAAATACTCTATAGTGTAAGATAAATAAAAGAAATGATTGAAACAGAATTTCAAAAATTCTGTTTCAATCAAACTTAAATTCATTCAAAAATCCCGGTCAAAGCGAAGCAATTACAATCGGCTTCGCCCCTCAATTCCGCATTATGCATTCTGCATTTTGCATTCATATGCGGGTGTGGTGGAACTGGCAAACACGATGGGTTTAGGTCCCATTGGAGCGATCCTTGCAGGTTCGAGTCCTGTCACCCGCACCAACAACCTTGGTAGATATACTAAGGTTGTTTTTTATTTATATTTTGATTAGATAATCAACTAAGGACTTGAACCTGCCCTCACCGAAGGTGAACACAATCGTTGCCGTTGACGGCAAAGCGTAGCGAGCACCGTCGAGTCCTGTCACCCGTACCAAACTAAAAAACTCTCAAGTCTCAGGATTTGAGAGTTTTTGTTTTACGTAAATTCTATATTTTACAAACAAAATCTTGTTTTTTCGACTTAAATACATTATAATTTGTATATTAATTGTTGAAAGCAGGTTTTATTATGACCGAAAACTATGAACTCGTTCAAAAAGGATTCAGAATACTCTTATCTTCGTTATCAGGATTTATAGGGCAAAAAATGTGCCTCGAATATAAAAACAACTGGTGGGAGCAGGTTCTCGGTGTTCTGGATGACCAAAGAGATTTACCATATTATGGCGAATACAATGAATTAATTGATTCTCTTGATATTGCTAATTGCATAAGAATTATCGACCGACAATGGACAAACGTTTTCAGAAATCACCTTTCACAAAATTGTCGCAGTTGGGCAAAAGAGCTTATGGGTATCAGAAATATGGTTGCACATATAGGTCAGAGCGACCTTGACCAACCCCTCGCAGAGCGTGCGCTGAACACTATGTATTTACTCTGCAAGGAATGTGACGAAGAAGCTGCCGAAGAAATCAATGAAATATATAAAGAAGCACGTTCAAGAGCATCTGACATATCACTCAACCCTGTAACAAAGACCTTTACAGGACTTGCTCAACCCGCTTCTGATTCCAACCGTGATGAAGCGCCTGCAGAAAGTCTCCTTAATTATGTAGGTACCGACCTTGTTCAGAAAACAGATTTAACAAGAAAAATCACATATAACGGAAAAACTGTTATTTATCCTGTTTACAGAGTTAATCTTGAGTTGCTTTACTACAACGACCAGAATGACCGTATTGCTACGTGGATTTCTGCTTATGAATCTGAAAACGGTAAAGATTCACTTAAAGAACTTAATTCAGCAATTTATAACAGAATTATTGAAAACTTTATTACCGAAAGCAATCCTGACTCAATTCAGAAAACAAGAAAAAATATTTCTCTTGTGGGTCAGCGTGAGCCTGGTGTTACACTTTCTGATGGTCGTATTGTAGATGGTAACCGTCGATTCACCTGCTTACGAATAAACAGCAGAGAAACAACCGAGCCTCTTTATTTTGAAACTGTAATTATGGAAATGGATATAATTGCAGACAAAAAAACAATAAAACTTCTTGAGCTTGCTATTCAGCACGGCGAAGAAAAGAAGGTTGATTATGATGCCATAGACCATACAATCGGTACTTACAGAGATATTGTCAAAACCAACCTTCTTACAATAGAAGAATATGCCGAAACATCAAATGAGTCAGTAGCAAATGTAAAGAAGCGTATTGAAATTGCTGGTTTAATCAATGAATTCCTTGAATATCTTTCTATACCTGAGCAATATCATATTGCTCGTAAATATCAGGTACATGACCTTTTCAGAGAGATGCTGCCTTTATTCAACTCGCTCAGCGATGAAAATGAAAAAAATCAAATGAAGGTTATTGCTTTTAATAACACACTTATCGGTGCAGTTCCTGACCAACGCAAATTTATGCGTGATATAAAAGCTCTTGTACGAAGTGGTAATTATAAAAATTACTTTGATGAGCAATCAGTAATCGCACAGGAAATAAGCAAAAAATATGCAAGCATAGGCAACAAAACCAAAGAAGCCCTTGATAGTTTTGCTGAAGAAAATTCTGCTCTTGCAGAAAGAATGAGATTTTCAATGGAAAAAGCTCTTTTGAGTCTCAGAGCTCAGGAGTTAAAAGCAAGACCGGTAGAAAATATTGCAAGTTGTATTTCACTATTATTAGATATTGATTCCCGACTTTTTGTAAAACTTGACCCGGATGAAAAATCAACTCTTAATGCAGAACTCAGTAATCTTATTGAGACAGCAGAAAATCTCAAAAAACTTTTATAGGATGACTTATTATGGATATCAATGTTTTATCTATAGATGAATTAAATTTATCAGTGCGCACAAGGAATTGTCTGCACAGAGCCGGTATTTCCACATTCGGTGAAATGGTAGCTTTTTACAAAAAAGGCGAACTCCAGAATCTTCCTAATATGGGAGAAAAATCTGTTAACGAAGTTGCTGAAACAATTAATATTTATGCTAATGCCAACTTTGAATCAACCGTCAATGAAGATGCAGAATGCTACGTGCCAGAGCTTAATGATGACAATTTTTATGAATGGGCTAAAACCGACTGTGGCAAAGAATTTATAAAAGAATTTTTCAATGCAGCAAACACAGAACTGAACGTCCTTTCTGATATTTCTTCAAAAGCTTACAATCTTCTTATGTTTGCTGGTAAGAAATTTATTAAAGATATTCTTTTTGAAGACAAAAATGATTTAATGAGCATTAAAATGATGGATATTTCCACCGCTACTGAAATAACCACAAGCTGTACTGTTTACGTTGAAACACAAAAAGACAATATCATTACAGCATTCAATGAATCAATAAAAAAATCTTTAAATCCCACAAACACTGTTTTTGATATTCTCCACTCACCTGCCAACAGAGAAAAAATACGTTCTTATGTAATCACAAACGATATTTTCATTGGTGACTGGAATATTGAAAACCGACCAAAAAATCAACTTCGTAAAGCTGGCTATTCTTATCTTAGCGAAATTATTTTTATATCTGAAGCAGAATTTTACAGAATGCCTGCAATGGGAAAAGGCTCGGTTGATAATATTCTCGAAAAGCGAAAAGAATATCTTGAGCAGCATAGAGCCAGAATTCTTGCTTTCTGTGATGGTGATTCTTCTGCTATTATTACCGAAGAAGAAATCAGTAAAAGCATTCTTGAGTTGTATGCAAATAATAAATTCCGTGGCTTCAGCTTCAAAGATTTTACCGACAATCTGCATTTACCAATTGACGTTGATGAAAGTCGTCTGAAAAGTGTAATAGGCAGAATGATAGCAGATAAAAAACTTGAATATGTTGATTATCGTTGTTATCGCAAATACCCTAAATTTAAAAATTATCTAAAAAAATCATGCGCTATAGATGAACGAAGCAAAGCGCTTATTGAAAAGCGTCTTGATGGCGCCACACTCGAATCAATCGGCACTGAATTCAACGTAACAAGAGAAAGAATCCGACAGATTGAAAAAAGAGATTTTAACAAGCTTTGTATCCAGTGCAAAGAGGAAACTGGTGTCGCTTGCTTTGATGAAGATTACTACGAAATCTTTTTCAGCACATACGCTTTTGACAAAAGCGATGCAGAAAAATGGTTCGGTATTGATGCTGCTGTTTTCAACTATATGGATATGCGTAATATAAAGCAAGGCAAAAACGACCTTCGTTCTGCACTTGAAGATAACAAACTTGACATAGGTTTAAAGCTCAAGGTAAAAAACTACCTTAACCGCAATAAAATCCTGCTTGATGGTATGTGGATTGAGAAAAAGCGTTTTGAGCTTGAAAACTATTTTTTAAGTAAATTCTGTCAGGACGATATTTCATTCACTGATTTTGCAGAAAAATTCAACTTATTCCTCAAATCAGAAAACATACCTTATGATGAAAAACTTTACTACACTGAAGGTGTTTTAAAAACAAGAAAAAATCATCTTGGAGAGTCGCGTATTGCTTTGTGGAAACAAAATGAATTAATAAGATATTACGACATTGATGCGAGAGATTATTCTGAATTATTTGACACACTCAATTTTGAGTCTTATGAAAACATTGAAATATCAACTCTTAAATTTATGGATGATTACCCTGAGCTTATGCAAAAGTATGATATAAGAGACCAGTATGAGTTACATAATCTGTTAAGAAAGATTGTTCCTGAAAATAGTTACAATAACTTCCGTTGTGGCAGAACACCAATACTTTGCTTTGGTGAATTTGACAGAAATGAAGCTGTTACTGAGCTTATTATGAACAATGCACCACTTACACAGGAAGAGTTACTTGACCTTGTGCGCAAGGAATATGGATTTGAATCAGGTGCAATAATCTGGAAGAATTTCAGCAAATATTATTACCAGGGTTCTTACAGAGTTGACTACAAAGTTATGAGTGATGACGCGAAAACCTTGCTCAGCGAAAAACTTACAAAGGATTTCTATTATATTGATGAAATCAAAAAAATATATAAGGATTTATTTCCTGGTGCCGATTTATCTGAAATCAATCCGTTCAATCTTAAAAATATAGGCTTTTCGGTGCTTTCAAAATACGCTTACCAGAATCACGCCTCACTTGACGCATATTTCAAAAATCTTTTAACTAAGTCCGATATTCTTGATATTAAGCCTCTCAGGAAAAAATTCGCTTATGTACAGGCTTTTTCAGGAACGCTGACGCATCTCAAAAGCAATAAAATCGTCTTTGAATTTGACCCTGACCACCTGATAAGTAAAAGAAAGTTAGAGGCAGGCGGAATTACAGATGAACTCATTGAAAATTTCTGCGACAGTGTTTTCGATTTTGTTGAAGACAATACATTTTTCAGTATAAAAACCATTAAATCAGCAGGCTTTGAGCACGAACTTTTTGACCTCGGTTTCTCTGACTGGTTCTATGCAAACATACTTGTGGGGGATGAGCGTTATTCTTCTGAACAGATTTTTAATAATATTGTTCTCTATAAAGGAAAAACAACCGTTACTATAAAAGCATTTGAAATGTGGATTATTAAAACACACGGTTCTATTGACACTTATGACCTTATGGAAGAAATGATAAGATATGGTTGTAAAATCAATGAAAAGTCAGACGTTACCTATAGGTTACATGGAACAGAAATCTATTACGATAACATTCTTGACAGGTTTTATTCTTCAGCAGAAGCTTATTACCGTGAACTTGAAGAAGCGGAGGGAATTTATTAATTATGAATAATTATGATATTTTAATAAACAATCTGCTTGAAGAAGTAAAAAAAATTCATCACAAATATGAGAATTCCCTTACTGTAGGTCCTGATTATTATGAACCGGGTTTTATGGAATACCCTGAGCAGTATTATGGAAGTTATGATGAAGCCACAGACACTATGACAATAAAATTTGAAGCTATGGGCACACGTTATGAGGGCAGAACAGAGCAGATAGAATCTATAAAACTCCACGATAAAATCAATATTGTAAGAGATGGTGAAAATTCTTTCAACCGAAATAATTTTTCGTTATTTACTGAATCGAATAAGAATTTAGGTACTTTACCGGCAGATTTATGCAACGCAATTGCCCCACTTTATGATAATGGTCATTTATTGTTTAAAAGTGCTTCAGTAAGCTTCGTTGAGCCTATCTCAATGCGAAGCCGACACGCAAAAAAAGCGGTGCTTTTTGTAGAAACTGTTATTGAACTTAAAAGATAATAAAAAATCTCAAGTCACAAGACTTGAGATTTTTGTTTTATGTTCGCAAGAACACAACTTCATTTTGCGACTTCTGGAGCAAACTTCATTTCAAACCCTTTGAACTTCACGCAAAAATAAAGATACCTTTCGATAATGAAATGTTGCATAATGAAACATTTTGTAATGAAATTGCCTGACGGCAAAGATTTCAGCAGTTTTTATTTTTTTCAATATGCACATTACGAATAGCGCTATACCACCACTATCAATTATGTCAAATTGTCAAGGCTCAACCAGCTAAATTATCCGCCCGATATTATTCGTTAACAATACTCCTTTATTCTGCTATGAATTTTATTTTCTTTTGCATATTTTTCTGCGTAGCTTCCTGCATAGGCGTGGATAGTTAGTTTTTCGCAATTGTAAAAAGCATCCTTACCAATACTCGTAACACTGTCAGGAATTGTGATTGTAGTAAGGTTTTTACACCAAGAAAACGCACTTTCACCTATACTTGTCACACTGTCTGGTATTGTGATTGCGGTGAGGTTTTGACAACCCTCAAATGCACTCTCACCTATACTTGTTACACTGTCAGGGATTGCAATTGCGGTGAGGCCACTACAACCATAAAACGCCATTTTACCTATACTTGTCACGCTGTCTGGGATTGCAATTGCGGTGAGGCCACTACAACCATAAAACGCCATTTTACCTATACTTGTCACGCTGTCTGGGATTGTGATTGTAGTGAGGTTTTTACATCCAGAAAACGCATAATTACCTATACGTACTACACTTTCCGGTATAACAATAGACTCTATTTTTCTTCTTATTTCTTTTATGTCTTTTCTTAAACCAGTCGCTTCAGGAATAAAAGCGTTGTCAGCAATTGCTACAACTTTATACTTCGCAATACTTGAAGGAATAATTACATTTAAATCTAATCCTTTGTATCCTGTAATAGTTGCTTCGTCACCATTTACATCAAATAAATAAATTTTCTTCCATTCGGCAAGTGTTCTCTCTTTAAGCCCAAGTTCTTTATCAAGCTTATCATTTTCGTGCTTTTCTTGTTTTTCAACTGTGTAATTCTTATTTTTATAATCCAAAAGAAACGCTGAAACATTTACAGAATCTTTTGCTTTTTCTATGTATTCATTAATCTCATCAAACTTAATTGTTTTATATAAGCTGAAAAATTTTTCTAAAGCTTCTGCTTCGTCATTTTTCATTATACAATCAATAATTAGTTTTTTATTTGCTTTTATTTTTTTGCTTAAATCTGCATCATTAAGTACATCAATCGGTAACTGAGTGATAAATGATTTTAAAACAACTTCTTTCGATTCTGTTTTTGATAAAGCATCCCATATTATTTCAAGAGAAGAACCTTTAAACGATGTTATATTTTGTGGAAGATTAATAACATTCAATTTATTACAACCACCAAGCACATCTTTACCCATACTTTTCACACTGTCAGGGATTGTGATTGTAGTGAGGTTTTTACAATAAGAAAACGCACTGTCGCCTATACTTGTCACACTATCTGGTATTGTAATTGTGGTAAGAGATGAACAATTTTCAAATGCACTATCACCTATACTTGTTACACCCTCAGGTATAACCACATTTTTTTCGAAACCGCAGTAATAATATAAAGTTCCGTTTATAATTACAAAACCTTTTTTATCTGCAAGCCCTTTACAACCCCAGAACGCATTTCCACCTATACTTGTCACACTGTCCGGGATTGTTGTAATTGCGGTGAGGTTTTCACATTCAGAAAACGCACCATAACCTATACTTGTAACACTGTCTGGTATTGTGATTGTAGTGAGATTTGTACAATATTTAAACGCCCAAGCACCTATGCTTGTTACACTGTCAGGTATTGTGATTGTAGTGAGGTTTTTACACCACCAGAACGCATTTTCACCTATGCTTGTTACGCCCTCTGGAATGACAACCTCTTTTTCATTACCTGTATATTTTTTCAACACTCCATTTTCAATTACAAAATCTCTGATATCACTCATAATAACACTCCTTATTCTGCTATGAATTTTATTTTATTTTCTTTTGCATACTGTTCAGCATAACTACCCTTAGGTGCGTGGATGGTGAGGTTTTTACATCCATCAAACGCCCAAGCACCTATGCTTGTTACACTGTCGGGGATTGTGATTGTGGTGAGTTTTGTACAATATTTAAACGCACTTTCACCTATACTTGTTACACTCTCAGGAATATTGATTGATGTAAGGCTTGAGCAATATTCGAACGCGCTTTCCCCTATACTTGTCACACTGTCCGGGATTGTGATTGTGGTGAGGTTTACACAAAAAGAAAACGCACTTTCACCTATACTTGTTACACTGTCGGGGATATTTATTGTTGTAAGGTTTTCGCAATATGCAAAAGCCTCAGCACCAATACTCGTTACACTGTCTGGTATTGTGATTGCGGTGAGGCTGATACATCCATAAAATGCACCCTCACCTATACTTGTTACACTGTCGGGGATTGTGATTGTGGTGAGGTTTTCACATCCATCAAACTCCCAATCACCTATACTTGTCACACTGTCTGGGATTCTGATTGTGGTGAGGTCCGAAAAATCCTTTTCCCAATACTCATCATCTTCCACGGATAAATCAGCTTGCACAACACATGACTGCAAATCATCGAAGCATAAATCACCACCGTTAGAACCATCAACCTCAAGTAGTAAATATCCGTCTTCAGTACCTGTATATTCTTTTGTTTTTAGGTTATATGTGTAACTACGTTTATAACTCTCATAATTTTCTTCATTACCTGTAATTGTTATAGATTCTATATCTTCCATTGATTTAATCTTCTCACGAATTTCAATAACAAAATCGTAGGCATCAAATACACCTGCACCCACCTCACTTTCTACGGGGCGAGATTCATCAAAAATTTTTGTTTCATCCTCTCCGTCAACAACACCTTCTTCGAGCAATTGAATAAGTTCATCAACATTTTTAGCGTTACCCAATTGTTTAGGGCTTACATTAACTATAGCTTCAGCATCAAAATAGTCAATTCTACCGGTTTCACCTGAGCCTCCTTGAGCATAAAACTCAACACTTTTACCATTAACCAAATCAAATTTAATCATAAGCGTAAAACTTGAGCTACTTGAATTGGTCACAAAATCAGTTCTAATTTTCATGTTATTTACTCCCTTGGTTTATATTATTTTTCTTTTTATGCTTTCACAGAAAACGATTTCAGGCATTAGTGGGCAACCGCCCATGCAAAGTTCTTTCTTTTCGCAATTCGGACAAGCACCACGCATTTTGTTACGAAAACGCTCAAAAGGTTCGCTATTCCACGCTTCGGTGATAGACATATCACGAAGAGAAACTTCATATCGCTTTTCTTGGTCAAAACTGCAAGGCACCATAATCATATCGGCACCGATATAACAACTATATCTGCCACCTTCACAAGTATCAAGAGATTCTGGTAAGATAGATTTGCAGAAATTGATAGCGCCAGGCACGTTACAGCTATCCATACCAACTTTAAATGGATGCTGTTTATCCACCTCGGCAAAAAATTTTGCAACTCTTGGGTCGTTCGCTTCAAGCATATTTGCTTTGGTGCCTTGACCAGCCGGCTTGTGTAGCAAAAAGATTACTGCGTTGATTCCTTTTGGAAAATCATTATTTTGCAGTCTTTCAATCGCTTCATCAATACTGTTTTTGCCAAGCACATAATGTATATTGGTTTTTACCCCTGCATCAAGCAACATTTGAATTGCTCTTAACGTATATTCGCTTCTATACCAGCTTACTGCAACAGCACCACAATACTGTTTGCAAAGCTTTGCTATTTCGGGGGTCATACCGTAACCTGATGTAGTGAAATTAGGCACAAGCACATTTTCTCGACAGATTTTAAGTATTTCTTCAAAATGCTCGTGCTGGTCGGGGTCGCCTCTGCCACCGAGAGCAAATTGATTGCATTTGCCTTTGGATTGTTCTGCAATCCACCTGAAGTCTTCAACCGACATATTGGGTTGTTCTACTAACATACCGCTTTGATAACATCCGATACCTGCTTTTGCACAAAGTCCGGTTTTACCGTGAATACAGTGTCCCATAATGCCAACATCTATTAAATGAGGATATGAAGCCATAAACGGATCAACACCTGTATCATTACCATTTTCATCGAGAATACCGGTACGGACATAAGCACCTGTTTCAGTATCAAAAGCTGATTTAAAATGATATTTTTTATCGTTGATTATATAGCGCAATTCTTATCACCTTAAGTCTTATCTTTTATTTTTCAATACACATATTTGCAGATTTACGAACCTTATTACCCTTTTTCATATCACGAACATAGGTATCAAGTCGATTGGCAAGTTCCATCCCTTCGATTGCCTTATCACAAAGTACACTCCTCAGGGAATCAATATTTTTATTCATCAATGCATGAACAACCTCATTGCGATACTTACACCAATCTTCAATCATTTTCAAAGTATTCAACATATCGCCAATATCAACAGACTCACATTGATTTTTTAAAGTTCTAAGATATCGGCTATCATTAGGATTTTGTTCTGTATTACTTACCCATTCAAGGACAGCTCTTATAATATCAATCTTACCGCTTATATTCTGAATCTTCGGTAAATTGACATCAGTTTTATTTCGATACTTACAATAAATTTGTTTTAACAAAGCCTTATTAGGTTTACTGCAATCAATTTTATGGGATGTTCTTGAATTTAATACACCTGCATGATACAAAAACGATTTCAATCTGTCTTCCATAAGAGCATAATCAATCATCAACGCTTCGAAATAAAACTCATATTTCATCGCTTGACTGTACCTGCCCTTATGCTGTGCATATGTATAACGCTTGTCCATATTGTCGATAACAGGACATATTTTTCTTTCGTTCATTCGACTAAAACCTCAATCCTAAAAACTTCATTATCATTTAATAACAATTAAAATCTAATCAAATTTCCACTCAATATCACAAAATAATCCTCTTTATTCTGCCACAAAGTTTATTTTATTTTTCTTTGCATATTTTTCTGCGTAGCTTCCTGTATGGGCGTGGATAGTGAGGTTTTTACAATAAGAAAACGCCCTATAACCTATACTTGTTATACTATCTGGTATTGTGATTGTAGTGAGTTTTTCACACCAACGGAATGCTTCTTCACCTATACTTGTTACTCCTTCGGGTATTGTGATTGCGGTGAGGTTTGTACAACTATAAAACGCATGTTCACCTATACTTGTAACACTTTCTGGGATTGTGATTGTGGTGAGATTTTCACATCCAGAAAACGAATATTCACCTATACTTGTAACACCGTCCGGTATTGTGATTGTGGTAAGGTTTGTACATTCTTCAAACGCCCTATCACCTATACTTCTCACACCGTCAGGTATTGTGATTGCGGTGAGGTTTTTACATCCAGAAAACGAATATCCACCTATTTTTCTCACGCTGTCTGGGATGGTAATTGTAGTGAGGTTTGCACATCCAGAAAACGCATAATTACCTATACGTACTACACTTTCCGGTATAACAATAGACTCTATTTTTCTTCTTATTTCTTTTATGTCTTTTCTTACACCTTTTGCCTCTGTACTAAAAGCATAGTCTGCAATTGCTATAACTTTATACTTATCAATATTTGAAGGAATAATTACATTTAAATCTACGCCTTTATATCCTGTAATAGTTGCTTTGGCACCATTTACATCAATTACATCAAATGAATAAATTTTCTTCCATTCGGCAAGTGTTCTCTCTTTAAGCCCAAGTTCTTTATCAAGCTTATCATTTTCGTGTTTTTCTTGTTTTTCGATTGTATAATTTTTATTTTTATAATCTAAAAGGAATGCTAAAACACTTACTGAATCTTTCGCATTTTCAATATATTCGTTAAGTTCATCTATCTTAATTGTTTTATACAAGTTTAAAAGTTTGGCTAATGCTTCTGCATCATCATTTTTTATTATATTATCAATTATCAACTTTTTGTTTGTTTTTATTTTTCTACTCAAATCCGCATCTTTGAGCATTTCAATCGACAACTGAGTGATAAATGATTTTAAAACAACTTCTTTCGATTCTGTTTTTGATAAAGCATCCCATATTCTTTCAAGCAAAGAGCCTTTAAATGATGTTATATTTTGTGGAAGATTAATAACGTTCAATTTATTACAACCACCAAGCACATAATCACCTATACTTGTCACACTGTCTGGGATGGTGATTGTAGTGAGGTTTGTACATTCTCCGAACGCCCAAGCACCTATGCTTGTAACACTGTCTGGTATTGTGATTGTGGTGAGGTTTGTACATTCTCCAAACGCATTGTCAGCAATAGTTTTTGTACCATTTCTTATTGTATATGTACCTGGAATATTCTTTTTTGCTTTTATTAAATGGTTACCTATGTGTAAGACACCTTTTTCCCAATTTGATTTATTATTATAGTAAGATGTGCTAAAAAAAGCATTTCCACCTATACTTGTCACACTGTCTGGGATGGTAATTGTTGTAAGATTTTCACAATATTTAAAAGCATCCACACCTATACTTGTAACACTTTCTGGTATTGTGATTGTGGTAAGGTTTGTACATTCTTCAAACGCCCAAGCACCTATGCTTGTAACACTGTCTGGTATTGTAATGCCTGTGAGAGATTCGCAAGCTTCAAAAGCATTGTCAGCAATAGTTTTTGTACCATTTCTTATTGTATATGTACCTGAAATATTCTTTTTTGCTTTTATTAAATGGTTACCTATGTGTAAGACACCATTTTCCCAATTTGATTTATTCTTATAGTAAGATGTGCTAAAAAAAGCATTTTTACCTATACTTGTCACATTATCCGGTATTGTAATTGCGGTGAGGCTGCTACATCCATAAAATGCACCACCACCTATACTTGTCACACTGTCTAGGATGGTAATTGTTGTAAGATTTTCACAATATTTAAAAGCATCCACACCTATACTTGTCACACTGTCTGGGATTGTGATTGTAGTGAGATTTGTACAATATTTAAACGCCCAAGCACCTATGCTTGTTACACTGTCTGGTATTGTGATTGTAGTGAGGTTTATACATTCACTAAACACACCACTACCTATACTTGTTACACTGTCTGGAATGACAATCTCTGTTTCTTTACCTTTATATTTTTTCAACACACCATCTTCAATTACAAAATCTTTAATATCACTCATTATAATACTCCTTTTAATATTTTATAACTCTAAGTTTTCAAGTTCTGTTATAATCTCTTTTTGTCTTTCGTAGAAAAGAAGCTCTTTGTTATGGTCGAAATATTCTTTACACCCATAACGGCTTATAAAATGAGCACCATAGTAGCTTATAGTAAGCTCTGTTACGAGAATGAGAATTTCCTGACCCTCGCCAAAGACTTCTTCGCAGAATTTAAACACATTTGAGAGTTTTTTACTTGAAGAATCAGCACCTTTTTTAAGTTCATCTCTTTGTTTGTCGAAGCACTCTTTAATTAAAATGAATGCTTTTGTATTGTCCTGAGGTTCTTTTTCTTTAATTACGCCAATAATTTCTTCTAACACTGAAATTGTAGAGCGTAATTTAAGCTCATCTTCAACAGAAAGGCTTGAAGCAGCTTTGCCGACAGAAATATCTTTTTCATATTTCTCAATTTGTTTTTCAATAACAGAAGTTGCATCTGCTGTAGGCTTTACAAGTTCAACTTTAACCATCTTTAATGCATTAAGTAGCTCCGTCAATGAAAGCTCTCTACCACAAACTGTGCGAAGCTCTGCAGTTACCGCATCAAGTAAAAGTCCAAGTAAACTAAAACGCTCATCAAATTTAGCGTTTTTAGCACGCATTTTAATTCCGTCGCCTGCTTTACCATTAAGAATTGTGTCAATTTGATAATCAGATTTATATTTATTAAATAAATCGTAATATGTAGCAAAGCTTTTAGCTATTTTTTTATTTTGAATATATTGTGCAACAAATTTTTCTGTTACCTTAATATCATTCTGCTCATAAAGGTGAATCATATCTGATAAATCTGACCAACCACGGGCAGTAACAAAGCTTTTGCCGTCAACAGTGGTTTCTATTTTATAGAAATCACCTTTTTTAATATCAAGATAAGTAATTATTGAAGCATGAACACCTTTTTTGTAGGCATATTCCTTCCACGCATCAAAATCAGGGTCAACATCAATTCTCTTGAGTCTGTCCCATGTAACAATGTCGAATTCACGGACTGAGTTGTTATATTCAGGTGGGTTACCCGCAGTAACAACAATCCAGCCATCAGGCACTCTGTGTCTGCCGAATACTTTATATTGCAAAAACTGAAGCATTGCAGGTGCAAGAGTTTCAGAAACACAGTTAACCTCATCAAGAAAAAGAATACCCTCTTTTTTACCTGTTTTTTCAATCATATCGTACACAGACGCAATAATTTCTGACATTGTATATTCTGAAACGTCATACTCTTTGCCGCCGTAATTTTTTCTTTCAATAAACGGAAGGCCTATAGCAGACTGTCTTGTGTGGTGCGTCATTGAGTAAGAAACAAGGCTTACACCAAGCTCTGCAGCTACCTGCTCCATAATTGCAGTTTTACCGATACCGGGTGCACCCATTAAGAAAACGGGGCGTTGGCGTTCAATCGGTATAACGTAATTACCGAATTGGTCCTTTGTAAAATATGCCTTCATAGCATTCTGTATTTCAATTTTAGCTTCTTTGATGTTCATGGTTAACCCCCTGAAATTTATTTTTCTATTGGAATATTATGTTTCTTTGCGTATTGCTCTATATAATCATTTCCTTCACTATGAAAAGTGAGTAGTGTACATCCGAAAAATGCATCTTCTGCTATTTTATTTATAGTTACCGGCAATGTAATGTGTTCTAATTTTTTTCTGCTTATTTTTTCTTTATCCGTAAGTCGTGGTGCATAAGCCGAAAAAGCCTTTTCTGAAATTCCGGTAACTACATATTTACCAATTTTTTCAGGAACTTCTACTACACTTTCCAATGACTTATATTTAGTTATTATAGCAGTTCCGTCTTTCACATAAAAGCCAAAAATCTTTTTCCAATCCGAAATACATCTTTCTTTTAACCCCAACGATTTTTCTGCTTCAAGGTTCCAGAAACCCTCTTGCTCTGCAACAGAATATTTTGAATTCTTGTATTCCAGAAGAAATGCACGAACAGAAACTGAATTTTCCGCTTCACTTAAAAAAGCATCCAACTCATCTAATTGGATTTTTTTATAAAGTGAAAACAAGTTTTTTACAATTTCCGCATCATCAAGTTCAATAGCAAATTTTACTATATTTTTCTTGCTCACTTTAATTTTTCTTTTTAATTCTGTTTCTTCTTTTACAAAATGGAAATACTGCTTCAGAAATGAACATTTAATTGCTACTGCATGTTCTGTTCCGGTGAAATAGTCCCATATCACTTTTAATGAACTGAATTTAAAACTTGTAATATTTTCCGGTAAAATTATATGTTTTAATTTTTTACAATCACAAAATGCATTTAAACATATCAACCTTAAATCGTATGGAAGCACTACTTTTTCTAAACTGTAGCAAGCATTAAAGGTACTGTAATTTATTGTTGTAATTTTATCTGGAAGATTTATTCCTTTAAGATTTTTACAACCACAAAAGGCGAGAACTTTAATTTCTGTAACAGTTTCAGGCAAAGTAATTGATTTAATACTTACACAGTTATAAAACGCATCTTCACTAATACAGGTTACACCCTGCGGGACAACGATATTTTCATCATTTCCCCTGTAGCACATAACCTTATTATTTATAATTACTAAATCTTTATCGCTCACAGTAATTTATATCTCATCCTTCTGTAAAACTAATTTTATTGCCCATGGTGGTACGTCCGGATTGTTGTACTCATCATCAATAAAAACAAATGCAGTATCGTAGTCAGGTTTTTGTTTCGGAAACTCGCCATATCCGTCAGTAAAGTAAATAAGCCCTTTAAGGTTTGTAAACTCTTTTTCCATAATGAGTTTATTGACTGTATTAAATACAGGTCTGAAATCTGTTCCACCAAGACCTTTTATTGACATATTTTTCAAGTAATCATCAAATTCTTCTTGCGTTGTAATTTTTACATGCTCCTGAATATCGGCATCACATTGAATAATATGTAAATTTATTTTGCTGAAAAAACTTTCTGTACTTTTCAAAACATTATAGGTTTTCTGCACAAAGCTCTGTACTAAATCACCTTGCACAGAACCGGATGTATCAATAGCAATAACAAATTCTTTAATTCTTTTTACTTCTTTATACTCAAGCGGTTCAACAAGTGGCATTTTGTCGTACAGTTTCAAGCCATAGGTGTAAAAGATGTAATCAAATTCATCGTCATTTACCTTCATTGTTTCGCCTAAAACTGCAAATTTCTTTAAAAATGCGGTGTAGTCATATTTCTCACGATTTACCGCCTTAAGATTCTGCACAAGACCACCGGCTTTGTCGCCTTGTTCTTTCGAGAAGGTTTCAAGGTCTGTCTGCATTCTTTCAGAAATTTCTTGCCACATCTGGTTAAGCTCATTTCTTTTACTACTGCCATTACCAGACTGACCATCGTTTTCACTATCACCATTGTTGCTCTGCTCGTCGCCATCTTTGTTACCGCTACCGCTTGCACTTTTATTATCTCTTTGCGGGTTATCAGGCTTGCTGCCATCCGCAACTGCTACGAGGTTGTACTTTTCGGCAATTTCGCTTTCGGTCATATACCACACCTCGTGGTTATCGGCATAAAAGCATCCGCGAAGCTCTGCCGCTTCTCTCTCGCTTAAATTATCAACAAGATAATTATATATTTTTTCGGCTGTGAGAATTTTAACATTAGCTTTAATCTTCGCAATTTCTTTCTGTTGTATTATCGCTCTCGCAGTATCTACCTGTTTTAAACAAAGGTCATTTATAACGTTTTCAACAGCTACATCACACGCTAAATCCCACAACGGTCTGTTAAGTTTAGGATTCATAAACATGTGTCTAAAAATACAATGCATAACAATATGCAAAAAATCTCTTGCCGGAGCTTCTTTTTCCTGCTTGTAGCTTTTTAAAACATGCTCAGGGTTATACAACAAAAATTCACCGTTTGTAAAATAGGTTGACTCCGAACAATTAAAGTACTGAAATCTACTTAAAGCCATATCGAGAAACCTTAAATTCACAAGAAGCGTATTTCTTGAAAGATTAAGTACATCTTTTGCTAACTTATTAAGTTTTTCGTATTTTTCATTATCCATAAATTAAAATTTCTTTCTTTTTATTCTGCCACAAATTTTATTTTATTTTTCTTTGCATATTTTTCTGCGTAGCTTCCTGCATGGGCGTGGATGGTGAGGTTTTTACAATAAGAAAACGCACTTTCACCTATACTTGTCACACTGTCTGGGATTGTGATTGTGGTGAGGTTTTCACAACTATAAAACGCACCATAACCTATACTTGTTACACCCTCTGGAATAACAACTTCTGCATCGTTACCTTTGTACTTTTTAAGCACACCATTTTCAATTACAAAATATTTAATATCACTCATAATAATACGCCTTTATTCTGCTATGAAATTTATTTCATTTTCTTTTGCATACTGCTCAGCATAACTACCCTTAGGTGCGTGGATAGTTAGTTTTTCGCAATTGTAAAAAGTACCCTCACCAATACTCGTAACACTGTCTGGGATTGTGATTGTAGTGAGGTTTGCACATCCAGAAAACGCCCCAGCACCTATACTTGTAACACCGTCAGGAATTGTAATAGATGCAAGAATTCTACAACCATAAAATGCTCTAAAACCTATACTTGTCACACTGTCTGAGATTGTGATTGTAGTGAGGTTTTTACATCCAGAAAATGCGCCACCACCTATACTTGTTACACTGTCTGGGATGGTGATTGAGGTGAGGTTTGTACATTCTTCAAACGCATAATTACCTATGCTTGTAACACTGTTAGGTATTGTAATTGTGGTGAGGTTTGTACATTTATAAAACGCATAATTACCTATGCTTGTCACACTGTCTGGTATTGTAATTGTGGTGAGGTTTGTACATTTATAAAACGCCCAAGCACCTATACTTGTTACACTGTCTGGGATGGTGATTGAGGTGAGGTTCGTACATTTAGAAAACGAATATTCACCTATTTTTCTCACGCTGTCTGGGATGGTAATTGTAGTGAGGTTTTCACATCCAGAAAACGCATAATTACCTATACGTACTACACTTTCCGGTATAACAATAGACTCTATTTTTCTTCTTATTTCTTTTATGTCTTTTCTTACACCTCTTGCCTCTGTACTAAAAGCATAGTCTGCAATTGCTACAACTTTATACTTATCAATATTTGAAGGAATAATTACATTTAAATCTAATCCTTTGTATCCTGTAACAGTTGCTTCATCACCATTCACATCAAATGTGTAAATCTTTTTCCATTCAGCAAGCGTAAGTTCTTTAAGCCCAAGTTCTTTATCAAGCTTATCATTTTCGTGTTTTTCTTGTTTTTCGATTGTATAATTTTTATTTTTATAATCTAAAAGGAATGCTAAAACACTTACTGAATCTTCCGCTTTTTCTATGTATTCATTAAGCTCATCAAGCTTAATTGTTTTATATAAGCTGAAAAATTTTTCTAAAGCGTCTGCTTCGTCATTTTTTATTATACAATCAATAATTAGTTTTTTATTTGCTTTTATTTTTTTGCTTAAATCTGCATCATTAAGTACATCAATCGGTAACTGAGTGATAAATGATTTTAAAACAACTTCTTTCGATTCTGTTTTTGATAAAGCATCCCATATTACTTCAAGCGAAGAGCCTTTAAATGATGTTATATTTTGTGGAAGATTAATAACGTTCAATTTATTACAACCACCAAGCACTTTATCACCTATACTTGTCACACTGTCTGGTATTGTGATTGTGGTGAGGTTTGTACATTCTCCAAACGCCCAAGCATCTATGCTTGTAACACTGTCTGGTATTGTGATTGTGGTGAGTTTTTCACATCCAGAAAACGCCCAAGCATCTATGCTTGTTACACTGTCCGGGATGGTAATTGCGGTGAGGTTTGTACATCCAGAAAATGCACCATGACCTATACTTGTCACACTTTCTGGGATGGTGATTGTAGTGAGATTTGTACAATATTTAAACGCACTATCACCTATACTTGTCACACTGTTAGGAATTGTGATTGATTCAATATTTTCACAATACTCAAATGCACCACCTATACTTGTTACACCCTCAGGTATAACCACATTTTTTTCGAAACCGCAGTAATAATATAAAGTTCCGTTTATAATTACAAAACCTTTTTTATCTGCAAGCCCTTTACAACCCCAGAACGCATTTCCACCTATACTTGTCACACTGTCTGGTATTGTGATTGTGGTAAGGTTTGTACATTCTCCAAACGCATAATTACCTATGCTTGTTACACTGTCTGGGATGGTAATTGCGGTAAGGTTTGTACATCCAGAAAACGCACTATCACCTATGCTTGTTACACCCTCTGGAATGACAACCTCTGCATCGTTACCTGTGTACTCTTCAAGCACACCATCTTCAATTACAAAATCCTTAATATCACTCATAATAATACTCCTTTATTCTGCCACAAAGTTTATTTTATTTTCTTTTGCATACTGCTCAGCATAACTACCCTTAGGGGCGTGAATAGTTAGTTTTTCGCAATTGTAAAAAGCTTCATCACCAATACTCGTAACACCGTTTGGGATGGTAATTGTTGTAAGATTTTCGCAACATCCGAAAGCATAATCACCAATACTTGTCACACTGTCTGGTATTGTGATTGTAGTGAGGTTTTTACACAACCAGAATGCATAATTACCTATACTTGTTACACTGTCTGGAATCATTACGCTTTTTATCTTTGTTTTTCCCCAGTCAAAATTTTTACCACTTTTACTGCAACCAATTTCAGAAACTATTTTTTTACCAATAATTGATGGGAAATCCACAACTCTTAATGGTAACTTATATGAATAAATGCAAAGTGTACTATCTTCTTTTTCATAATAACCAAACATTTTTTTAACTTCTGCTACAGAAAGCATTTTACTTTCTGTTGTAGAATCTTCGCTATTTTCAGATTGTGAATTACTTGAAATCCAAGTTTTCAAGTGATTTATACATTCCGTTGCATTGTTCTGTTCTGCAAGGCTTAAAATATAACTTTCTGCATTCGCAGAAGTAATTTTACCAAGTGTTATGTAAGTTTCAATTGCTTCAGGTAAATCATTTTTTACAACAAAATCAATTATTTTTACAAACTCTTTTTTTGCATATTTTTTGTATTCAGATGCAATCTCCTGGTCTGAATACAAATCCGGGGAAACTAAATAGCCCAGCGTCAATGAAAATTTGTGGATACTATCTTTGTAATCAGTTAACTTAATATGTGGTGCAACTATTGCTAGAATAGGATGATTTTGTAGGATAGTATTTTCTAACATTGTAGGAGATTCTAAAAACACTTTTGTTTTTTCAGAAAAACACCCAGTGCTGACTTTTTTTACAGATTTGGGAACAATGATAGTGGCAAGATTACTACAACCACTGAAAGCCTTATCACCAATACTCGTTACACCTTCTGGGATATCTATTGTTGTAAGTCCTGTGCAATTTTCAAAAGCCAAATTGCCAATACTTGTTACACTTTCTGGGATATCTATTGTTGTAAGTCCTGTGCAATTCTCAAAAGCCAAATTGCCAATACTTGTTACACTTTTAGGAATAGTGATAGTTGTAAGTTTACTACAACCACAAAAAACCTGTTTGCTAATACTTGTTACACTATTTGGGATATTTATAGTTGTAAGACTATTACAACCATAAAAAGCCCACCAACCAATTTTTAAAACGCTATCTGGAATAGCGATTGCTGTAAGGTTTGTGCAGTCTCTAAAAGCATTATCATCAATACTTGTCACACTATCGGGGATAGTGATTGTTGTGAGGTTTACACAACCTTCAAAAGCCCAAATACCAATACTCGTTACACCCTCTGGGATAACAACTTCTGCATCAATACCTATGTATTTTTTCAGCACTCCATTTTCAATTACAAAATCTTTAACATCGCTCATTTTTTATTCTCCTTATAATACAAACTCTGCCATTGGGTCAAAATCAGAATATTGCTCTTTTTTGTAATTAAGTAACGCAGCAACCACATTAGTGCAATTATTTTCTGACGCTAAATTTATAAATTCTGTTATTTGAGCCAAAGTAAATACTTCAAGATAATCAACTATTGAGATATCGTCTTTCAATATTCTTCCATAAACAGTTATTCTATCAAGGTAACTGACGATATGGTTGGTTTTTCTTGTCTTTTCATTTACAGAAAAACACCGAATTTCAAAGTTGTCTGTTCTTTCAATAGCGTGTCGTTGCCAATCTATACGAACTACCTTTGCGGAACAATCTTCAAAATTTATTGCGATTTCATTGTGATAATCATAATCTTCCACAAATATTCCTATTGATGATTTATCTAAAAATCTGTAATAAGGAATATTTATACCACTATATCTGTTTTTATCTATTGAATCAAAATTGATAACTGGTTCCCAGATTTGTTCAAATGGTTGCTTTAAACTGTTAGAAGTAAAATACTGTTGCCAGTTTTTTACAGTTGCAGAATCCATTTCCATAGGGTGAGCAACTTTAATGTTTGATTTGGATACTATTGTGTATGGATTTCCGTTACAATCAATAGGGCCGTTTTTTGAAAGAATGAAAGTCTTGTCTTCTTGTTCCCAAACAATCAACTCTGCAACTCTATGTAAAATTATATTTTTAAGGTAAGAATTTTGCCACTTTTCAAATTTTATAGTGTCACCAGAAAGGAATAAGTTAAACAACATATCATTCCTTGCTTTTACTACTTTTTTAACATTTTTCTTTAAGTCAGATAACGCTGCTGAAGCTTGCTCATATTTTACTGAATCAGAATTTCGCTTAGGTAAAGATTTGCATTCTTTATTTGCCGTTTTATCAAATAAACTAATCGATAAATCTTTGCTTATGCATACTTCTATGATGGTTGCACCTAAATCGTAGTACATTAACCCGTTATCATCAAAACCAAAATCTGAAAGCACGTTATCTCTTAAATAATCCTCGTCTAAATTTCTTATTAATGCATAATATTTTAAACCGTTGCATTTATCTGTATATAACATTGCCTCACGCGAATCGTTTAAGAGCAATGCACTGCGCGCCATAATAATTGCGCTTCTTCCGTTTGCGGCGTATGAATACCATTGTGACCAACTACGCATATCGCTAACAATCTTGCTTACTGTTTTCCCATCACAAACACGACAAAGTGGAGCCAATAAATATTGCGCTTTATACATATTGGTTGTAGTTGAATTTTTTAAAATAAGGTTTGTTAAGTCTTCTTTATTGAGGTTTTCTATAACTGTGTCAGCATTCGGGTTAAATGAAATATGGTTAAAATCTGTTTTATAGCCAGCAATTTCTCGCTTTTTTTCTTGTGACGTAAAATAGGGGACAAGTGCACACTTAATTAAAAACTCGCTTGCAACTTCATTTGAGTTTTTATAATGAACCTCACACAAACTAAAATCAAACGGCATCTTTTTTAATATCTCATGAAAATCCGAGTTTTTAAAATTCTCGTTACAGAAAGAATCTATCGAAAATTCTTTTATTGAATTACCAGAAGTGGAGTCAATGAAACTTCCTATTTTATCACACCAAGTAGTAGAATTGTTGCTTTTTAAAAATTCTACAGAACGTTCTAATAAATCAGTTTCTAAATTTGTTTTGTACTCAAATACAAATTCACCAAAACACTCAACCATATCGGTTGAGATTTTTTCATTTTCAAGAAACGAAATCATTTCTTTTACGGCATCTGAGGGGCTTTGCATAAGAACGTCTTTAGCAATTAAAATGAGTTCATCGGATTTTTGGTAAAAGTATAACCAAATGCTATCAATTATTGTTAACTGTGTTTTAAAATACTGTTTAATAATCGCAATAGAAGTTGCGGGTAAATCCTTTTTTTGTCTTATAAAATTTTGCGGAACATTAATTTTAGCCTTGCAATTTTCAAAAACATTTTTACCGAATTTAACAACTGAATCTGGCAACACAATTTTCTGTAAAGAAGAACAACTGTAAAAAGCACTTTCACCAATGCTTTGTAAATTTTCTGGCAATACAATTGACTTTAAAGAGTTGCAATTGTAAAAAATATAGTCACTAAGACTCTTTATATTTGTTGTAACAGTAACATCTTCAACCTCACTACCATTAATCAAAAATTTCTTTGCATAGCACAGTGGGTTAGCTTGTATATTTTCAAAAGAACACGTTACCCAGTTGTTGATGTCGGTAATCTCTATACTTTTAAGAGCGTTACAACCGTAAAAAGCAGCAAGTAAAAAAACAATATTGCCACCACAAAATACAATGGTATCAAGGGTTGTGCAGTTAATAAATGCAAATGCACCAATTTTTTTTACAGTTTTTGGAATTGTAACTGTTTTGATTTTTGTAGAATTGGCAAAACAACGGTCACCAATTTTCGTTACACCTTCTGGAATGCCAACCTCTGTTTCTTTACCTGTATATTTTTTCAAAACACCATTTTCAATTACAAAATCTCCGATATCACTCATTATAATACCCCTTTAATTCTTTAAAAACCATTAACAAAATAAGACTATTACATTGTAGCACATTTCTCGGTATTTTTCAATAAAAAACAGTACCAAAAAACGTACTTTTAGAGCACTTTTTACAATATATTGCTGATAATTGAACGAAAAAACATTGACAGAATATATATATATTTATATAATATTATTGGAATTTTTTTGAAGGAGTATTTTAATATGGGATGCGATATTACAACAATTACAGGCACATTCAAAAGTGATAATGATGTAAAAAAGTTTGTTGAAATATACAACACTACTATGGCACAAAAGGAGAAATGGTTCCGTCTTGATGACCATCAACTGTCCTTTGACCTTTTTAATGTGAAAAATGGAGAACACCTTTTCGAAATTGAGACTTACGGTTTATTTGCTAACCCATATAATACTGCATTAAGACATGTTATCAGAGAATTTATTATGGCTAATCCTGAATCGTCTTTCAGTTTAACTTATGATTTGTGTTGGACTCACAGTTATGAAATCTGGATTGAAGAATACTGTTACGATGGTACAAACCTGAAAATCAAATTTTCAAATAACTTTGATTCTGATGAAGAAGATGACGAAGATTGGGATTACGATGAAGAGGAAGATTACGAAGATGAAGATGACAACTTCTTTGATGACGAGGATGAGGAAAAGCTTGAAACTGAATCTTATGAATATACATTTGAAAACAATTCACTTGTCTTAAAATCAGGAGATAAAGACATATTCTAAATAATTTATTATAAATCACTAAACAGTTAATTTGATTTTTTCGAATTAACTGTTTTTACTTTTTTGAAAATATTGACAGAATATTTATTATCATTAAAATTTTCAAGGGATTAGATACTAAATAAAAACTCTCCTATTTTAGGAGAGTAATAATTTGCATATTCAACTATATTTTAATCGTGGTACTGTATGAATACCCACACCAACAACCTTGGTAGATATACTAAGGTTGTTTTTTATTTATATTTTGATTAGATAATCAACTAAGTGCTTAAACCTGCCCTCACCGAAGGTGAACACAATCGTTGCCGTTGACGGCAAAGCGTAGCGAGCGCCGTCGAGTCCTGCTACCCGCACCAAACAACCTTGGTAGAATTACCAAGGTTGTTTTTTATTGTTCCACGCCTTTGGCAACAATAAAAAAAACACCGCATCCGGTAGCGGTGTTTTTTTATAATTCTTATTTTACTATTAGTTTTCAGACAACATTTCTTCAAAAACTTCTGTTGGTACCGGTTTTGAATAGTAATAACCTTGTAAATAACAATTCTCAAATTGACGCAAGAACTCAACCTGTGAAAGAAGTTCAACACCTTCAACAACAACATCTAAATCCATAGTATGTGCCATTTCAATTAACGCTTTCATAATAACATGGCTCTTGTCGCCTTCACCATCAAGGAATTTTAAATCAAGTTTAATAATATCCAATGGCATT
Organism: Oscillospiraceae bacterium; assembly: GCA_015065845.1. Lineage (GTDB taxonomy): Bacteria > Bacillota > Clostridia > Oscillospirales > Acutalibacteraceae > DTU089. Next base: position 16 of record SVPQ01000007.1, on the reverse strand, counting down.
TCTTTTAACATATTAA
>SVPQ01000006.1 GCA_015065845.1 Oscillospiraceae bacterium | reverse complement strand
ACCAACCATTTGCTTTTCGAAGCTTTATTATTTTATCTGACAACTTCATATCACACCCACCTTCTTATTTGGTGATTTCATTGTAACAAAAAGCACATTCAAATACCACCACATCAACTTTACAATTCCGCAACATAACTTTACATTATTTAAAATTGAAATTTGGTGAGATAATTATATCACACATTATGCTGAATTACAATCGGGTGCGGGTGTCCCGCCCACCATTATTCATTATTAATTATTCATCAGCGTGAGCGGCTTCATTATTCATTAAGAAAAGTCGCAACACCACTAATGAATAATGAAGAATGAATATTGAAAAATGAATAATACAAAACGAAAATCCGTCCTCTTGCGAGAACGGATTTTCGTTTGTGTTTACAGCTCAACTCAGCAATTGTTCGAGAAATTAGAATTTGACACTTGTTTATGTTTTTTTGAGCAACGGAGTTCCTCTTACGCAAACTCCAATCTCATATATCACCTTGCTATTGTATGGATTATTAAATCCGATTGTTAAAGCATATTCAGGACCATCATTATCCAAAATAGTTTTTAGATATGATATTTTGTATTTTTTGTTCTTGATTTTGACTATCATATTATCTTCTTCAAGTTGAATTACATAAGAGAGACATTTTAAGAAATACTCATATTTTCGCATAATTTCGTCACAATCAAGAGAATTATATTCATTTATCATCAAATCTAATTTATCAAATTTTGAATTTACTAATTCTTTATATAATTCACTATTTTTCATTCAGATTGCACCTCTACAGGTTCTTATTTGCATCAATTATTATATCACACCATATCTGAAATTACAATCGGGGGCGGGTGTCCTGTCCAATATTATTCATTATTAATTATTCATTAGCGAGTTTACGAGCGACTTCATTATTCATTGAAAATCCGTTCTTTTAACGAATGATGAATATTGAATAATGAAAAATGGATAATACAAAACGAAAATCCGTCCTCTTGCGAGAACGGATTTTCGTTTTGGCCTGCCCAGAGGGATTTGAACCCCCGTTCTTCAGAATCGGAATCTGCTGCGTTATCCAGCTGCGCCATGGGCAGTTATTTGAAGTAAGAAGTAAGAGCGAAGATTGAAGAGATGGTTAGGTGTTAGTCGATTGTTTTCGTGTGCAACCAAGATGATTTTCTAACAAATCGAATAACCTGTCCTCTGTAGTTTTAATTTTCGTTTTTTTCCTATTATTAATTATGTTATAAATCCAATAACCAAAGAGCAATAACAGAGTGATAGGTAAAAACAAGATACATATCAAACAAACAAATATATCATCTTTGATTTTTTGAATTTTACTTCTGTTTACAACAGGTCCGATATATTGAATTTCACCACGAAATTCAATTATATTTTCATATTCAGTAATTTGTGGTATAAACCAGTATCCACCCGAGTGACCTGCACGCTCAACACCAAATTGTATTTCATTCTCTAATAATTTCACAATATAATTATCAAAATAAAAAAATGTATCATTGTTATTGGGATATTTTTTAAGAGAATCAAAAAACATCTGCTTAGTTCCCTGATATTCAAAAATATATTCCTGCGACATAAAATAACCTGCTTACGAATGAGATATTTTCTTCAGCATTTTTTCCTGTGACTTATTATTTATGGAAAAAATATGATATTTACCATATCCATACTCTATTGCGACAAAAAATACTGTAACATCTTTTTCTGTTGCATAAAACACATTCCCCCAAAACGGTGTTACAGTTTCTTTCTTACCAATTGGTATAACAAAATGTTTATATTTAGTCCAGTTTTTTTGCATAATTCTCACAGCATTGTAAATAACATCTGAACCTAATGGATAAAAACCCAAATATGTAACTTTCGCAAACACAAATCTCATCTCCTTATGCGTTATTATATCACAAAAAATGAAATATTGCTACTTAATAAAAAATTTATTCATTATTCATCAGCGTAAGCGACTTCATTATTCATCATTCATTGAAAATCCGTTCTTCTTTAATGAATAGTGAATGATGAATATTGAATAATGAATAATACAAAACAAAAATCCGTCCACTTTGGTGAACGGATTTTCGTTTTGGCAGCGGGATAGGGATTCGAACCCCAACAAACAGAGTCAGAGTCTGTCGTGCTACCGTTACACTATCCCGCTAGAACGCTTGATATTATACTACCAATATTATCACTTGTCAAGTACTATATTAAAAAATTTTCTTACAATTTCTTAAGATGACATCTTCTCCTAATTATGTTACAATAATTAGGAGGAGATGATTTTTATGTTTAAAAACAGAAAAACCGGTATTATAATTTTTGCTATCTTTGTGGTTGCACTTATTATGTTTTTTCCTAATTTAGGCAACTCGAAAGAATATAAAGACACAAATGGTGAAGATAATTATTCACTTTGCAAAATTACCGATGAAGATATTATTGAGGGAATGGACAGTTCAACTTTAAATATAGTTACATTTGATGAAGTGAAAAATGAATATTGGTATCTCGGCAAACTCTTTAATGGTTCGACTACGCTCGGCACAGCAAATCCTTTAACATCTTCCGACACAATTGAAATTCAAAAATTTTCAGTTACCAAAGGTAATGCACGACTTTTAATTTTAGCAGATGATAAAATCGTTCACGACTTCATCCCAAATGAATCAGGTCAGAATTTTTCACTTAATAATCTCGAGGGTGAAATTTCTCTTGTTGTTGCTGGCGAAAGTGCTAATTTTGAAGTAGTATTTAAAGTGATATCATAAAAAATATTACAATTTTATTAAGATCAAATTAAGATTTGGTACAATTGTTGAACAGAGCTTTATATTATGATATATTCTCAACAAATCAAATTTTTAGGGAGTGTTCATAATATGAATAAAACAAAAAACATAAATATTGTTTTAATGACTTTTATTTTGCTGTTTTCTGTTCCTGTATCAGCATTTGCAAATTCTTCATGGGCATGGCTTACACCATTTCGCCCGATATATATTCTACCCTTCGCAATTATTGTAACTCTGGCTACTGAAATTTTATTGATATATTATTTTTCAAAAAGCACTAAATTCAACAAAATTATTACATTTGTAATCCTCGGTAATCTACTTTCGTTCCTTACACCGTATTTATGCGATTATTTAAGTTCATTGATGCCACATTCTATATATGATTTTTCTACAATGTTAGAGCGTGCGCCAATGTATATTGTTGGGTTCGGTTACCTGTTTCTTACACTCATCGTTGAATTCCCTATTGTTTATTACGGTGTAAAAAAGGATGTAGAAAACCAACAAGGACTTATTAAAGGAATAATTATTTCAAACATAATAACTACAATTTTCACGGCTCTGGTAGAACATATTCTTTGCAGAGGTCACGGGTAATATAACAAAATTATAAATAATAATATTTCTATTGTATCCCTTCCGATTTTCTTGTATAATATAAATGTATATAAGAAAATTCGGAGGGATTTTATGTTTAACCACAAAATCAAAAACAACCCTGTTCACATGCTTATTATGGAGCAGATTAACGACGTTGAAAACTGTCTTATTCAGTTTGAAAGTTTTATTCGTGCATCTTCCTCCCCTAATGTATCATTTGATTCATTAAGTGCTTTGGCAAAAGGAATAAGCGAAGCAGAAGCTGTTGCAGATATTTCATTAAGAAAAATGATTGACTCTCTTGTTGGTAGCTCATACTTAACTGCTACAAGAGAAGACCTCATTTCTATTGCAACGAGTTGTGATGCTATCGCAAACAAATGCGAGAATTATGCTAAAATGTCGGTATTTCAACAATTTGTTTTTCCTGATGAATATAGCGAAGATTTGCTTAATATTATAGCAATAAGCCGCGAGCAATTTGAAGTTTTAAGAAAGAGTATCAGTCTACTTTTCTCTGATTTCGGTTCACTTTTAAAAGACCATTCTATTCTTGATGAAATAAGAAAGCATGAGTCACGCGTTGACGAAATTGAAGAAAAACTTTACGAAAGAATATTTAAAATGGATATAACTCTTGCAGAAAAAATGCAAATGAGTGATTTCGCTGATAAAATTGCAGAACTTTCAGATATTATTGAAAATCTTGCAGATAAAATTCAGATTATGTTAGTAACAAGAAAGGCTTGATTTTATTATGATATACCTTTTGCTTTTTGCAGGGTTATTTATGGGTTGGTCGCTTGGTACTAATGATGCCGCTAATGCTTTTGGTACTGCAGTTGCAACAAGAGTTGTAAAATACAGAACTGCAGTTATTATAATTGCACTTCTCGTGGTTGTCGGTGCATTTATTGGTGGTGCGAACAACATTGATAAAGTTGCAGAGCTTTCTACAAGTAATGAAGTAATCGCTTCAGAATCACAGGTTTTAGCCGCTATCAAAAATGGCACAGTCGAAACTTTGCGACTTAAATCTGCAATTAAAGCGGCAATAATTTTCACCTGTGCGGCACTCACTGTTTTTGTAATGAGTTACCTTAAATTCCCTGTTTCTGCAAACCAATCTATAACCGGTGCTATAATAGGTTGGGGACTTTTTTATGCAGACTACAAAGACCCCGAAATTTTAGCAGTTAATCTTCCACAAATCGGAAAATTTGCTTCTACATGGATTTTAAATCCCCTGGGTGCCGGTATTATTTCTTTCATTCTCGTCTTCTTATTCCATAAATTTGTTGAAGATAAATTTTCCTCTTTAAGTCACTACGACAAAATAGTAAAAACAGGTTATTTATTTGCAGGTGCTTTCGCTTCTTATAGTATCGGTGTTAATTCATCTGCAAATGTTACCGCTCTTTATTATGACGCGGCATTCAGCAAAACAGGTGTCGCTGCAAACCTTCTTACTGATGCTCGTATAGCTGCAACAATCGGTGGTATCGCTATTGCAATTGGCGTTCTCACCTATTCAAAGCGTGTAATGATGACTGTCGGAGGCAGTATAGCTAACATAAGTCAGATGGATGGCTTTTTAGTAATTATAGCAATGGCACTGACTGTTGTTATAATGGGTAAATGGATGGGAATACCTGTTTCTACTTCGCAAGCAGTTGTCGGTGCAGTTGTTGGTGCAGGTCTTACCAGAGGTATAAAAACCGTTAATTTCAGCGTATTTAAAAATATTGCAATTGCATGGGTAAGTTCCCCTACTGTTGCCGGTTTGTTGGCTTATGGTATTGCTTTTGCTACACAAAACTATTTTAATAATTAATAATAAAAATCCGTTGTATTTTCCTAACACAACGGATTTTTATTATATGCAAAAGACATTCAATAGTAGAACAAGTATTACTCCGGGCACAGAAAACAATGCAGAAATTAAAAGTGTCAACCAGTTTATTCCTATTGAAATGGGAACAAAATAAGAGATTGCACCCACTGCACACATCGCACCTAAACCACCTAATACACTTGTAAACAAAGCTTTGAAAAAATTTTTAGTTGTTTTAAAAACAACTAATGCAATAAAACATAAAAATCCTACAAATACATAAATTTCTGTCATAAAATCACCATTTATATTTTTATCTTGTTAATCTATATGCTTGTATTACAAAAATTATGAAGATTATATTCTGACTTTTAAGAGCATACTTATTATATATAGAAATTTTCTGAAAGGTTGATTTTATTGGACAAACACGCTTTTACTTATGAACAGTACTGCTCTGTTGTAAACAAAAATATTATTTTGCAGGAAACTGCTTATTATAACGGCAAAAAGAAGCTGAAATGTCTTAATCACTTAAAATGCAAAAATGAATTTGGGGGATGTAAAAATAAGTTCGTCTTAGCAAAACAAGAAAAATATATTGAAAAAACTAACCCCTGATAGTATAATTAGGGTTAAATGAGTGAATCAGAACCGGATATGGTTTAATACAGTCACTCTGAACTGGTGATTTTATGAACGGCATATACATTCACATTCCTTTTTGCAAGTCGAAATGTCCCTACTGCGATTTTTACTCTTTGACGAATTCTGTTGATTTACAAGTAGATTATGTTAATTCTCTGACTGATGAAATAAAAACTGGTAGACGCTTTAAGGGCATCTATAATGCAAAATCAGAAATTTTTGACACCGTATATTTAGGTGGTGGCACTCCCTCTGTTTTAAGTGGAGAAGCTATTTATGACATTATTACTACGATAAAAGAAAATTATAAAATTACTGATGATGCTGAAATCACTATTGAATGTAACCCAAATTCTGATATAAAATCACTTATACCCTATTTTAAGAAATGCGGCGTAAACAGAGTATCACTAGGTATGCAATCTGCCATTGATATCGAAAGAAAAAAGCTCGGCAGAAGTTCTGGCAAACAACGGATTTTTGATATAATTAACGAATTAAAAATAAATGAAATCGACAATATTTCACTTGATATTATGCTGGGGGTACCGCACCAGACCATTGAAACACTTAAGGAAACTCTTGATTTTATTAAAGAATGTGATGTTAAGCACATAAGTGCTTATATACTCAATTTAGAAGAAAACACACCTTTTTATAAAATGCAGAATAAACTGAATTTACCCGATGAAAATACCGTTTGTGACTTTTATGAATTCACAAGCGACTACTTAAAAAATATTGGTTTTAATCATTATGAAATTTCAAATTTTGCAAAAGATGGCTATGAAAGCAGACATAACACGAAATACTGGTTACTTAATGATTATTTAGGTCTTGGCCCTTCCGCTCATTCATTTATAAACGGAAAAAGATATTATTTTGAAAATGATATAAATTCATTTTTAAATGGTAAACCGCCTGTTTTTGATTGTGATGGTGGTGACGAAGAAGAATTTATAATGCTTCGACTCCGTTTGAAACAGGGTCTTAATTTAGATGAATTAAATATGAAATTTGGCGAAACCGCTATAAAAAGAATAATAGAAAAAGTCTCTTTCTTAAAAGAACAAGGCTTAATTGATTATAAAAATAATATTATTTCACTTACAGAAAAAGGATTTTTGCTCTCTAATACAGTTATTTCTGAACTCATATAAAAACAGTAGGAATTCTCTCACGAGAACTCCTACTGTTTTTTTACTCTTCATCGTCAGCTGTAACAGCAGATGCTGTATAACCATTCTGCTCATGCTCTGCAAAGGTATTTGCATAATAAACTTTACCCTTAACATCGTGACGGAAATAATTGTAGTTTGTATCTGACGGATACAACGCCGCGGCAATCGCAGAAGAACCTGGGTTACAAATTGCACCAACAGGAAGACCTTTACAATCGGTACTATAAGTATCATATAAATCGCGGTATGCGATATATTTCTGTGTATCAGTTGTTGAAGAAGTGAGTGTTACCTTTATTGTCTCGACAAGATATTTTTCTGTTGAGTCACACTCTAATCTTGGGAATGTACCGGGCTTGTCAAGACGGTTGTGAAGAACTGAAGAAATATCTTTCATCTGCCCTGAGTTAGCCGCCTCAGCCTGAATGATAGAGGCTAATGTAACAATTTCGTCTACTGTCATTCCTAATTCTTTTGCTTGTTTCTGATAATCTGCAGTCCATTTTGACTCAAAGTTATCTAAGAAACGCCTTACAACACTCGATGCATTTTCGCCTACATAGAATTCATAAGTATCAGGATAAATATAACCTTCAAGAGCACGGAATCTTGATTCTTTATTTGCCTGATTTTTCAGGAAAGCGTATTCAGTAGAGAAATCTACAGACTGCATTGTTTTAATGAAACTTGAAGCTGTACAAACTTTGTTTGCTTCGAGTTTTTCTGCTATCTGGTCAATTGTATAGCCTTCTGGGAATGTAAGCGTGATTGTTTCTGAATAGTTATTACCTTCCTGCATTGTAGAGAGCATTTTTTCAAGTCCCCAATCGGCATTAAGAGTGTAAGAACCTGAAACATATTCACCACTACCATTTATGAGTTTTGCAAACAAATTGCAGAAAAGTTCATTTCTTATTAAATCATTATCTTTAAGAATACTTATAACTTCACTGTCTGTTGCACCTGCAGAGATTGTAACTTCACATTCATACTCTGTCTTCTCAATAGCAAGAATATCGTTAATACAACGAATACCATAGAAACAAAGAATTGCACTGGAAATTGCAACAATCAAAACATAAATTGCAAGGCGTTGAAGTTTTTCTTTAGTATTTAAGAGACCTTGTGCTCTGCGTTCTTTCTGACGCTTTTTCATTGCAATTTCACGCCTTTGTTTAGGTGTTACAGGCGGTGCAGAAGTTACTTTATCACCACTTGTATTTCTTGCATATTTGCCATAAGGAGAAGCGCCACCGCGTTTCTGACGCTCTGCTTCTTCTTTAATCTCTTGTGGTGGATTTGAAAAATAAACCTCACCTTTGTAAGAAGATTTTTTATTTTCGCGTTCAAATCGACTGCGTTTTCTGCTTTCTTCTCTGTCCAGCTCGTCTAAATACGCATCTGCTTTAGACTTCGGCAACATTCCTTTTGCAGCCTTGAATGCGTCATTGCCTCTGCTACCGCTTTTTGGAGTAGGCAAATCTCTTTCAGGGTCTCTGTAAAAAGGACTGTTAGGATTTTGTTTTCTTTTTGGTGTAGGCGGTTCTGTTTTATCAAAATACATATTATTACTGCTTGTATCTGAACGGATTGGAGTTGGTTTAAAGTCATTTCTGACAAACTCTTTTCGCTCAATATCAGGTTTTGTATCACGATTAACAGAACTACTGTCGCTGAAGATGTCTCTTGATGAACTTTGTGGTTTACTCTTTGAAGTATAATCATCAAAATTTTTCAAAAGGTCTTCGTAATCATTGTAATCTCGAGCCATAATTTACTCCTTCTGATATTTATAGTTTTACGCCATAATTTATGATAAATCAACAATTCTTTTTTCTGTTACAATCAATGTCACAGGACGGTCATATTTACCGTGCATTAAAGAATCGCGAATATTTTCTTCATAACATATACCAACTGTTTTGCCACTGAATTTTGATAAAAATCTATCATAGTAACCTTTACCATAACCCAAACGATAGCCCTTTTCATCAAATAAAAACGCAGGAACTACACAAACAGTTTTCTCAGTTGTCAGTACTTTTTCAGCAATTTCAGGATTTGGTTCTCTTACACCAAAAAAACCATCTTCCAAATCGTCTAAAGAATTTATAAGAAAAAAATCCATATCGCCTTTATCGTTAAGGCATTTAGGAACTGCAACTTTTTTACCTTGCTCTAAAAGAGCAGAAATAAAATCAAGTGTTTTAACTTCAATAGATGTTGAAACATAAGTTAAAACAACATCCGCTTCGCGTACCACAAAAAGATTTAAAAGTTTATTCTGAATTTTTTTATCATAATTTGATTTCAGCGTTTTATCCATTGAACGCCTTGCTTCTTTGCAGGAAGAACGCATTTGTTTTTTTATCGGGCGTATATCAATTATTTTTTCCATTGCAACCCCAATAATATATTTTGTGAAATTTCGCTACCAACCAATTCACTTGCTATTTTTTCACCAAATTCCCACGCAACCCCTGCACCTTGCGCAGTAATAATATTACCATCTTTAACAACGCCTTGATTTTTAACAATTGCACCAGTAAGTTCCTCCTGGAATCCAGGAAAGCAAGTGGCATTTTTGCCTTTTAAAAGACCTTTTCTTCCCAATATAAAAGGTGCGGCACATATTGCACAAACCAGTTTGTTGTTATCAACTGCAAAATCAATTGCTTTGTGAACTCTCTCGTCATCATATAAGTTCTGTGAGCCAGGCATTCCACCGGGAAGAATTACAGCTTCTACATCTTCATTCAAAGAAATATCATCTATATTGATGTCAGCAATCACTTCAATATTATGTGCGCCAACAGCGTTTTTCCCTTTTAATGATGCGGTTTTCACGGTAATTCCTGCACGTCGCAAAAAATCGACCGGTGCTAAAGCCTCAATTTCTTCAAAACCATCTGCTAAAAACACATATACCATAATTCTTACTCCTTTCAAAACTTATTATTAACCATAAAGCATACCGAAATAAACAGAATTAATTTCAGTTTCCTCGTCAGATAAATTTAAAGTCATACCAAAATCTGTTCCATTCTTTACAGTTGGTGCTCTTAAAATGATTTTTTCACAGTCTTTATGTTTACTAAAAATCAGATTTATAATTTCATTTTCGTCTCCACAGATTTCATAAACCAAAGTTTCACTACCATTCTTTTCATAAACTGCGAAACTTGAATCTGTAAATACAAAAGAAACATCTTTTCTGTTTTCATTAAATATAAACTCATATTCGTCTTTTTCCCATAAAACAAACTGACTGTTTCTGAGTGAATTTAACTTAATTCGCTTATAATCATAATAGCAAAAATCCGTTTTATATGTTATCGTGTTTTTGCTATCACAATAAATCCTGTCAATATACTTTTCTTCATAGTATATTGTACGCTCAAACGAAAATTTCTCATACATTTTAAAAAGTTCTTCGTTTTCGGGAACTAAAAAGCAAATTTTATAACCTTGTTTTTTCGCTTCTTCAGTAGCAAATGAAAATAAAGTTCTCATTACGCCTTTTTTACGATACTTTTCATCAGTACAAACTGCATAAAAATAAACTGAATTAATTTTTTTATTTTTTGTGATTATTTTTGAGTTTAAAAATAATACCATTGCAACCAATTCATTATTTATAAATGCACCGACGCCTTTTTTATCAGAAAAAACATTTTCTAAAAAAACTTCTATTGTTTTTTCATCGTCATCGAAAAAATTGTTTTGCCACAATTTTTTTATTTCATTTTTATTTTCTTGTAACAACAATTTATTTTTAACTTCAAAATTCTGCATAATATTTTTCTAAAATTAATTCAGGATAATAAGATAATTTTGCTTTTCTTAACCCTTCAATTCCTGCATCGTCTTCTCTATTTACAAACTCAAAATTATTTATAGAAATTTCAGAAAATAATTTATTAATTACTGTATATGCTTTTTGAAACTCAGAACTCGCTTTTTCAAAATGGGTACAAAATATATTCTCTTTATACATCTTTTCGCCTACACAAAAAGCAACTATTTTTTCATTTATTTTAATTATTGCACCAATTAAATTTAATTTAAAATAATTTTCAAACGCTTTAATCAAAACCTTTTGTTCTTTCAAAAGTGGCGGTGTTGCTTCAGTTTCAGAATACCACTCATTTGCAAACCTTATACAATCCTGTAAATTATTTTCATTTATTTCTTCGTAAATAAAATTATAATTATTTTTAAATGAATTAAAATGATTTTTCTTCGAGTGATATTTTCTACCACTCAGAGTTGACAATTTTTTAACTGAATAGACATAATCAAAAGCATCACGATTTTTATTTATTTTAATTTCCTCTTTAAATATTTCTTTTAATATTTCAGACTGTTTTTTATTTAAACAAACAAATTGAAATTTTTTATTATTTATTTTTGCATCTTCAATTATTAAATTAATTGCATTTTTTATTTCACCATTTCCTAGTGGAAAAGTGTAATATAATTTTTCATTATCCGAAAATCTGATAAATAAAAAATTATTTAAAAACGCAATTTTTGTATTTTCAACAACAGACCAACAAAATAAATTCCCGAATGTAAAATCACAAAATGGTTCTTCTAAAAATTCAAAATAATTTTCTACACGCTCTCGGTCTTCTATTGAAATATCCTGAAAATCTAACATAATATAATTTTCACCCTAAAATAGCCTTAACTTCGTTATAGATTTTATTATTTATTTCTTCAATTGAAAGCAACTCACCGTTTTCTGCACAAGAAATCACTTTCCAACCGTATTTCTGACAAGCATAAAGAGCAGATTTTCTGCATTTATGTAAAAATTCTACATCGCACTCGTGAACATCTTTTTTAGATTCGTCACCATTATAACGACTTGTCATAAGTTTCTGTGAAACCTCAACAGGCATATCTAAAAACACTACCATTGTAGGCTCAGGAATACCTATTTTATTATATTCAAAATCAAAAAGCCATTCGAGATAAGAATCCCACTCTTCTGGTTCAAGTTTTGTCATCTGATACAATGCATTTGCAGGGGTGTACCTGTCAGAAAAAATCAAAGTACCATTTAAATAATCACTTTTCCATTTTTCTGTGTAAGAAGCAAATCTATCAGCAGCAAAAAGAACAGATGCGGCAAACGCATTAACATCATTTGCATTTTTACCAAAATCACCATTTAAATACTTACGGACTAAAATACTTGAGTCACTTTCGTAATCAGGCAATTTGATTTTCTTGTAGTTTATATTTTCTTTTTCAAATCTTTTACATAACAGTTCGGTCTGGGTGGTTTTACCACAACCATCTAAACCCTCAAGGTCAATGAACAAACCCATCAAAAAAAGTCCCTTCACATATAATTCCAATTATATATAATACTATAAATAAAGAAAACTGTCAAATAATGAGAGCACATTGTAATAAAAAAGTAACCTTTTTAAAGTTTATTGTAACCTTTTCATATTATTCCCTTTAAGAATTAATACATACAAAAAGAAAAAGCCTCACTGTTGTGAGACTTCTCCCGAGTTTATCAATCAAGTATTACAGATTTCTTCTTACCCTTTTTGTTTAACGGAAATTCTCTTATTCTGAAAACGAAATCTAAATTTATCGCTTCAAGTGTACCTTCTTTTTCTACTAAAACAGCACCATCTGTCACTTCTTTAATTACACCTGTAATCTGATGATTACTGTCAAAAGCGTAAATAAGACAATCTTTACCGATAAATTTCTTTGCAAGTTCTACCATTTCTACTCTCTCCTCTGTTTTTTTATTTTTTATAATTCTTTTTGCAATTATAAGTTTTTGTCTCCTGTAAAAAACAAACAAAACTAAAAACAAAAACATAACAGATAAATATAAATAAGGTTGCAATATATCACCTCTGATTCAGGTTGATGTTTATCGAAATAATAGCATATACAGTATGAAAATACAAGAAGTTATATAAAAAATTCACGAACATAACACGCCCAACAAAGATAAATACCTTTCGTTCTTCTCGTCAATATCCTTTTCACTTACACCATAATAAGTATATAAATCCTTATTTATCGCCTGAAATCTTTTAAAATTTTCTTCACTTCCTGAAAAAGATATACCAAAAGTTTCAGCGATATCATCTACTTCGATATAAAGAAAATCTTCACCCTCTTTTATTTCAAAAACACGGGTAATTTCAGGTATAGCATTCACTTTATAATCAGATTCCTTTGCACCATAGGTGTTTTGGGCATATTGTAACATTTCTTCGAGCGTATGAGTTCCTGTAACTATTTTCTTTGCAATATTTTTCTGTTTACGCCTGTACAAATAATCTGTTATTCTTACTTTAATGCTTCTTTTACCGCCTACCATAAAAACACCTGTAGGACCATCTGCACCATCAATTATAGCAATAGTTTCAGCGTTAAGAAGTTCTCCGTTCAAAATGTGTGCCTCCTGTAAAATTCAACTCTATAAAAATAATTATATCACACTAAAGAACAATTTACAATCGACTGTGAGATATGCTTTACATAATTATTATTTTTCATCAATAACAACCTATTATATAAAGAAAGGGAGCTGACAAAAATCAGCCCCATGCAATATACAATATTTATTTTGTTACAGATTCAGTTTCTTTATTATCACGATTCTTTATATCCTTTGCGAAAATTGTTTTGAATATTTTTCTTACTGCTGGTTGAATAAAGAAAAGTTGCGTAAAAAATGCAAATGGGAAGTTAAAGCAAATAAGTTTCAACCATTCCGCAAGAAGAGTACACATATTAAACCCAGCCTGATAATTATAATAAAGAAATGCTGCAAAAAAACTCATCACTGGGCACATAATGCCCACTGTCGCGCAAATAATAGCAGTTTCAAAAAGCACCGGATGTGTTGTGTGCGGGTCAAAATTCTTACAGGCAAGTTTAAATGAAAGTGGAGACCCGAGGAGATTTTCGAGCGTGTAAGCTAAAACAAATTCGATAAGTACAACTGCCCATATAGGTACAGGAGTACCGAAAACGGGAACACCGCCCATTTTGTTAATTGCTTCAATAACACCATTTGCACCGGTAATCTGCATAAACATACTACCGTGAATGACATAAAGACTGTAGAACACATAAGCGTGAACGGTAATTACAACGGTAATAAATGCAAAAACCATTCTTTGAAATTGATTTCTTGGCATATTTATAAAACCTCTTTCTTGTAAACAAAAAACACACGCAGAAACCCGCGTGTGCAAAAAAAGAACACACGCAGAGTAAACTGTACCGTAATCAGATTTACGCATTTTATGCTACATGTGTCGTTGTTTACATATTTATTTTGAAAGTATTATACCACAAAAAATAAAATTTTCAACTTTTTTTGCGTGATTTTTTTGAATTTTTATGATATAATTATACTGTAGTCAAGAACTACCACGAGAGTGCTTTTCAGCCTTTATAATGGCGGCAGCCGGTTATATAACACGAAGTTTTTGCTAAAACATCTCTCTGCATTATTGGTCTAATAATTCTGCCGTAATGTATTGTACCAAAGGAGGTGTTACCGTGAAACGTGTCAAGGCTGCGTGCGTTTTTCAGACTTTAGTTTTTGCACAAAAACCTGAAATGGGTTATAGTAAAGAACGTGCTTTAAAACTTAATCTGGATGACATTGAGCATTATAAAAAATCTCTCGAAAGAGCAAGAACAAAATATCAGATTACAGATACTCTTGAACAAGAAGATGGTTCTGTTGTTATTCATGTAAGAAAACAATACAATAACAAAACTGATGTTTCTGAATATTTCGAGTAAAAATTAAGCCGCCTGATTTTTCAGACGGCTTTAACTTGTTGAAAAGAGGTGTACAATGACAATTTTAGATGACATTAAAATTAAAATAAAAAAACTGTATGAAACAAATCCAGAAATACATATAAATTATATAAGTTCTTTTCCTAAAATATATCTGACAGATGAACCAGCAAAAATTGTTGGTGTATATAAAAATGTATTTATTTTAGAAGAATACACCAAAGGTCATGCGCAAAAGCACACATTTCAATACACCGATGTATTTACAAAACAATTGCAGATAACAGAACTTGACCAGTATTAATTTATATAAATTTGTATAATAAATTATTATTTTCCTCTACAACTCTCAATACAAACCCATTAATTTTAATACAGATAAATTTACTCTTGATTTTTTCAGTTGAGTTATGTATAATAGCAGAGCGATTGAATTTATGGAGAGTTGTCCGAGCTGGTCGAAGGAGCACGATTGGAAATCGTGTAAACGCCTAAAAGCGTTTCGAGGGTTCGAATCCCTTGCTCTCCGCCAAAATGAATGGTAGTGCCGCAAGGGTGCTACCATTTATTTTTTATTTTGATTAAAACAAGGGATTCGAACCAGAAATGGGAGCGAACTCCGAGCTTAGCGAGGAAAGGAGCGACAGAGAAAAAGTCCTGTGGACTGTTTCGACATTTCTCCAACTGAGCGTAGCGAAGGCGAAAAAACCCCTTGCTATCCGCAAAAAAAGCAAAAAGCACTATTTGGTGTTTTTCTCTTTTTGTACTATTATCTATTCTTTATCCTCTATTATTTCTTATCTAAAATATAGTGCAATTTCCCCAAACAACAAAACAAAAAGTCTAAAATGTACACAATTGTAAACCCTTTGTGTTCATGTTATAATTATCTATATAAAAAGAATTGGAGTAACGCTATGCCTAAATTAATTAACAATCTCGCAACCGATGTCAACGAAAAACTTACCAAAAAAGAATACGTAGCATTTGGTGCAAGTACCGCTATTTCTAAAGTTTCAACTGCAATGAGCGGATTTTTCGGAGGTCTTGTTGCTTCAACATTTTTAGGTCTTTCAGAAAGTGCTTTTGCAACATACAGTACAATTATTTTTATTCTCGGTTTCTGGGATATTGCAAACGATGTAATTGTTTCATCTTTTCTTGATAAATCGAGAAAAACATTTGGTAACTGGGGAAGATTTAAACCGTGGCTTATGCTTATGATTATCCCCTGCAATTTAGTTCTGATTTTGCAGACATTACCAATTAAAGCGTTTTTCCCTGAAGCGACTGACGCATTTAAAGTAATTTTTCTTGTTCTTTTATATTTTTTAAATGATGCATTTTCAACATTTTATAATGCCGCACTTACTGCACTTAACGCAAGAAGAACAACAAACAATTTAGAACGCGGTTACATAGCGGCAATAGAAAGCATTTTAGGTTCATCTGTTGGTGCTTGTGGTACTTATATTGCGGCACTTTTACCTTTTATTTTACCGAATGTTTCAGAAGCAGAAAGATACTTTTACAGTTATTCTGTTGTAACAATTGCGGCAATACCTCTTGCAATATGGAATATCGTTGTTACAAAAGAAAGAATTGCAGAGCCACCAAAAGCAGAAGCACCGAAACTCCGTGAAGTTTATGGTCATATAATCAAAAACAAACCACTCATTCTTTATATGATTTCTGAAATTTTAGGTCACGGTATGTCGGTTGGTTATGGTCTTATGACTTACGCGTTTATTGCTTGTTTCAGAGCAGAAACTTTCACTCTTACCCTATTCTCAGGCACACCGTTTGAGTTCAATTATGTTTATAATGATGGTAACTACGCGGCGCTTCTTTCATTTGCTTCATTGGCTTCGCTTGTAACTACAGGTATTTCACTATTTTTAGCACCAATTGTCCGAAAATGGATTGACGACAAATATCTTTATATAGGCATGAAACTAGGAACGGCTTTTTGTTATTTTGCTATGTTTTTTAGTATATATCCTTATGATGCACACACCCCTGCACAGATATTTGTAAGTGTAGTTATCTGGTATGCAATTCACGGACTTACAACAGGTTTTTACAACACTATACCGGGACTTATTCAAATGGCGGTATATGATTACGGTGAATATGAACACGGAGAAAGAAATGAAGCAACTGTCAGTTCTTTAAAAAATACATTGTCACGAATACTCGGCAACTGTACTAACTATGTAACAAACCTTTTCCTTATATATGTTGGTTATAAAGCATTTGCAGAAACGCCTGAACTTATGCCACAAGAAGCAAAAGCAAGTCTTATGTATCTTTTCGCAATTCTCCCTGCAATTTTCTCATTATTAGCAATTATTCCTATGTTTTTTTATAAATTAACAGGCAAAAAACATAAAGAAATTACGAGTAATCTCGCAGAACGCAGACAAAATATTCTTGATGAAATAAATACAAAGGTTTGATGGATATGATTACACTTTCTGAATTCAAAAAAACAAAAGATTTTCTTGTTTGTGTTGACAGTGATGGCTGTGCTATGGACACAATGGATATAAAACACATCCGCTGTTTTGGTCCTTGCATGGTAGATGTCTGGTCACTTCATAAATGGGAAAAAGAAATACTTACAAGATGGAATGAAATAAACTTATACACCATTACCCGAGGTATCAACCGTTTTAAAGGGTTGAGTATGGCACTTACCGAAATAAACGAGCAATATCAAGCGATTGACGGATTTGACGATTTGATTTATTGGTCGGAAAATGCCGACGAACTCTCAAATGATGCTTTGAAGAAAGAAATTGAAAATCATCCCGAAAAAGAGATTTTTAAACTTGCTTTAAAGTGGAGTGAAATGGTCAATAATGCAATAAAGGAATTGCCTGAAAGTGAAATTAAACCTTTTCCTCTTGTAAAAGAAGCACTGAAACTTGCTCACGAAAAAGCAGATATTGCAATTGTATCAAGCGCAAATTTAGGTGCGGTTTTAGATGAATGGGAAAAGCATGGTCTTTTAGAGCATACTGATATAGTCCTTACACAAAATGTAGGCAGTAAATCTTTTTGTATTTCAGAACTTTTAAAAAAAGGGTATAATAAAGAAAACGTGCTTATGTGTGGTGATGCTCCGGGTGATTTGAAAGCAGCAGAAACCAACGAAATTTTTTACTACCCTATTTTAGTAAAAAAAGAAAAAGACTCGTGGCAAGACTTTATAAATCAAGGTTTTTCACATCTTTTAGATGGTTCTTACAAAGAATACGAAACAACAAAAAAACGAGATTTTTACAAAAATCTCGGTGTAAAATAAATTATAAAAAGGCAGGTATTTCAATATGGTTAATTTAAAAGCAAAACCTTTTTATCTTTCAGATGAAGATATTAAGTGGATTAATGACACCATTGCTTCTATGACTGATGAAGAGAAAGTTGGTCAGTTGTTCTTCCAACTTACTGCAGGTGTTGATGAAGAATACCTTAAAAATCTTATGGAAAAATATCATCTTGGAGGTTGCCGTTACAACAATATGCCGGCAGTTGCAGTACAGAATCAGAATGCTATTTTGCAGAAGTATGCTAAAATTCCGCTTATTATTGCTTGTAATACAGAAGCAGGCGGTGACGGTGGTTGCTCAGATGGTACATTCATTGGCAACGGAATTAAAATCGGTGCAACACGCAACAAAACTCACGCTTATAATTTAGGTAAATATGCAAATGAAGAAGCGGCGGCTATGGGTTGCAATATGGCTTTTGCCCCTGTTTGTGATATACATTATAATTGGCAAAATACAGAAATTGTTTCACGAGCATTTGGTAACGACCCGAAACGCGTTGCAGAAATGAGCGTTGAATATTTAAAAGGTGCTCATACAGTTGATGGCTTCGCTTGTGCGGCTAAACACTTCCCGGGTAATGGTATCGACTTCAGAGATGCACACATTTCAAATAACATAAATGATTTCGGTACTGAAAAATGGATGGAAACTTACGGTTATGTATATAAAGAGTTAATAGATAACGACCTTGATGCTATTATGGGTGGTCACATTATGATGCCAACATATATGAGAGAAGTAAAACCTGATATTACTGATGACGAAATGCTCCCTGCAACACTCTGCCCTGAAATCATGACAGGTCTTTTAAGAGAAAAATTAGGCTTTAACGGTATGGTTGTTACAGACGCAAGTCACATGGTTGCTATGACTGACAGAATGACAAGAAAAGATATGCTACCTGCAGCAATTAATGCTGGTTGTGATATGTTCTTATTCTTCAACGACCCTGATGAAGATTTTGCTACTATGCTTGATGCATATAAATCCGGTATTATCGGTGAAGAAAGAATGACTGAAGCACTCACAAGAATTTTAGGTCTTAAAGCAAAAATGGGACTCAATAAAAAGGCGAAAGATGAACTTGTACCAAAAACACCTGCGAATGAAGTTTTAGGTAAAGATGAATATAAAAAAGCAAGTGAAGCTATCAGTAAAGAAGCAATTACACTTGTTAAATATAAAGACAAAGATGTTTTACCACTCTCCCCTTCAAAATATAAACGAGTTATGATTGTTTATATTAAAGGTGCGGCAGGTCCTATGGATGCACTTATGAAAATGATGATGGGCGGAGGTAAAAAGAACCCTGCTGAAGAATTAAAAGACAGACTTATTGAAAAAGGATTTGATGCATTTATTTACGAAAGCCCTCTTGATAAAATGAATGCACAAATCGCCGCTGGTGAAAAACCAAGTCTTAACCTTTATTTTGCGGGTAAAAATGCTATTAAAGATTTCGTTTCAGGTCAGGATTTAATTATTACACTCTGTGATGTTATGACAGGCAGACCATCATTTGGTATGTCAAAGGGTGGCGGTGAAATTCCGTGGTATGTTTTTGAAACACCTGTTGTTGCTATAAGTGTTAATGCACCTACAATGCTTGCAGATATTCCACAGGTAAGAACTTATATAAATGCTTACGACTCAAAACCTTCTACACTTGATGCTTTAGTTGATAATCTTCTTACAGGACCAGATGCTTTCAAAGGTCAGGACCCAATTGACAGTTTCTGCGGTATGTGGGACACAAAAATTTAAATTTTAATATTTATTTTTCGGGTAACGGTTTTCCGTTACCCGTATTTCTTTACCAAAAATTACAAAAATACGCCCAAAAGTTACATTTCAGAACATTCTTAGAAATAAATTGATATTATGTAGATGAAAAGAAAACAAAAAGGAGTGTTTTTTATGACAAACAAAAATAAAATAAAACAAATTATAACCGGTATCTTTTCATCAACAGTTATATGGATTTCAGCGATTCTTTTATCAGGTAAAATGGTTTCGGGCGATGTCTTAGATTTAGGGTATTCAGATTTAGGTTTAGGAAAAATTTTCTTATTACTGTTTTTAGGTTACAATATTTTTATAGCACTTTATTCTAAAAAGCATAATAAAAATTACTTTTTCAATAGTGCATTTATTGCAGAAACAGTTCCTTTATTTACAATGATTATCGCATTGTTCTACAACTTCACATCACTGAACGAAGGTATCATTTTAGGACTTTCCGTTCTTTTCTCTACACCGGTGGTCAGTGTATTTTACAGTTTCCCCGAAAGCGAATTTTTAGCAGTATTAACTTCAATAGTTGTATTCGTTTCACCAATCGTAAGTCTTGTTATTTATAAAATTAAAAGCAAAGGGGTGATTTTATGAAACTTGAAAGAG
Organism: Oscillospiraceae bacterium; assembly: GCA_015065845.1. Lineage (GTDB taxonomy): Bacteria > Bacillota > Clostridia > Oscillospirales > Acutalibacteraceae > DTU089. The sequence continues at coordinate 70,331 of SVPQ01000006.1, read as the reverse complement.
TAAAAAATCGAGTTTTAAGTATCGGTAAATTATTATCTATTATATCAATGATTGCCACAATATCAACCTATGTTTCAGCAGTGTTGGATTATATAGTTGACCATAGCGGCACAGAGATTGATTTGTGGTGGCTTTCAGATATTTCATTGTTTGTTTTTAGTGCTTGTATATATGTATGTGTGTTTGTTCTACCAGTTATATTTGTGTTAGGTATCATACTTGAAGTTATAATTGCTTTAAAAAATCATAATGCAAAAGGAACTCCTGATTTAAGACTTTTAGTAATTTTAATGGGAATATTATTGACTCTTGGGCTTGGTTGGTGGTGGCGTTTGCTTCCTGAGTTCTTCGGAGTTGGTAGTTTATGAAAATAGAAAAATTTAAAAACTTAGTTTTAAGCTTGGGTAAGGCTTTATCCATATTTTCAATTGCTGTAACCCTATTAGTGGCACTCCTTATTTTTCTTTCTAAACTCTTTACTTATAATGATATTTTTCAATCAATTTATTGGTTAAATGAAATTATTATGACTTGTTTTGGTATTTGTTGTTTCTACGGAAGCATATATATTCTACCCGCTTTACTTGGATTAAGTTTTATACTTACAAGTATAATTGCTTTTAAAAATCATAATGCAAAAGAATTTCTCGATTTAAGATTTTTAATAATTTTAACTGACATATTCTTACCACTTGGTTTAATTTTGTTATCAGAAAATTTTTAAGAGGTGATTTTATGAAAAGAATGGGAAAAATACCACAAACATTAATAGGTATTACACCACCAATAATCTTCTGGATAGTGGCTGGTACCCTACAAGACGATTTGTTTATAATGGAGTTTTTCGAGGATTTTGATATATACCTCACTCACATTTCTTTATTTGATACTATATCTGCTATTATGTTCCCTTGTATGTTCTTATGGCTTTATTTATGGTCATTTATCGGCAAACGCTTCAAATTAGATTATATATATTATGGTTCGCTCATAGGTGTACTTCTCCCTGCTGTAAGTGCTTTTGTTTCAACTTTCTTTACAGATGACGGAAACATTCTTTCGTGGATATATATGTTTACAATCGGTTTAATTCTATACCCTATAGGAAGATTAGCATATTTCAGCTTTGATGCTCTGGATTTTGATATATGGTTAGAAAGCGATACATTATCAATAATTATCGTTATTATAGCACTTTTGTCATTACCGATATTTAAGCACATTAAGAAAAAACAAAGAGAGACACTAACCGACCATTGACACACTTGCAAGGGGAACGAAAAAGGATGGTTTTATGAAAACATTAAAAAAAGCACCACAGATTCTTATAGGAATTATTCCTGTAATGTTATTATGGCTTATAAGTTGTATTTTTCAGGATGATATTTTTGTAACTACTTTATTTAAAAACATCATCAAAAACGAAGACATTGTTTTGTCAGCTATTATACCTGCAGTTACATTTAACTGTATGATAATTTTTCTGTTTTTCTGTGCAATTCTCGGCAAACGCTTCAATTTAAAATATATGTATTATTCTGCACTTATCGGTGTAACTCTTCCTGCTATAAGTATTGTTATTTCAAATTTTTTCACGAATGATAGCTACATCCTATTTGGACTCACAGTAGGTTTGATTCTATATCCGTTCGGAAGATTAGCAAATTTAAGCTTTGAAGGTTTAGAACATTTTTATTGGGTTTATTTTGATAAATACATCTATCATGATTCCTTTGCAATAAATATAATTGTTATCGCAGTTATTTCTCTATTACTTTTTATATTAATAAGAAAAAAGAAGCAACTGACAACTGACAACTAACAACTGATAACTAACATCTATTTTCCAATAAAATCCTTGACTTTACATCCATTTTTTTATACAATATAAATGTATAAAATTTTTAAGGATGTGTGTTTTGATGAATCAACAATACGATGCATTGTTTACCCCTTGGAAAATAGGCGATGTTGAGATTAAAAACAGAATTGTTATGTGCCCAATGGGTGGTACATCACTCTTCGGTTGGTTTGAAATCGGCGGTTGCCATTTTGATAAGGAAGCGGCTAAACTCTTCATTGAAAGAGCAAACAACAATGTTGGTCTTATTATCCCTGGTATTGCACCACTTCGTGATACTATCAGAGGTAAATGGCTCTGGCAGAACCCAAAAATGTTTGAAGAACTCAAAGAGTTTATGGATGAAATCCATAAAACAGGTGCAAAATTATTTATTCAGCTTACTGCTGGTATGGGTCGTTCATGGGCTATTACTGACCTTATTGCTCCACTTCACAAAAATAAATTTACACGTGCACTTGTAAAACCAATTATTGATACTTCTCACGAATTGGCTTCACCTTCTCCACAACCATCTCGTTGGGCTCACGACATCATCTGCCCTGAAATGACAGTTGAACAAATCCACGAAATTATTGAAGCTTATGCTAAAACTGCAAAACTTTGTATGGATGCTGGTGTTGACGGTGTTGAAGTACACGCAGTTCACGAAGGTTATCTTTTAGACCAGTTCGCAATTGAATTCTTTAACAAACGTACTGACGATTATGGTGGAAGTTTTGAAAACCGTTTCCGTTTTGCAACTGAAGTTGTTAAAGCAATCAAAGGCGCTTGCGGTGAAAAATTCCCTGTTTCACTTCGTTACTCAGTTGAATCAAAAATGAAAGGCTTCTGCGAAGGTGCAATGCCTGACGAAGTTGAAGGTAAAGACTATAAAGAAGCAGGTCGTAATATGGCAGAATCTGAAAAAGCTGCTAAGTACCTTCAGGATGCTGGTTACGATATGCTTAATGCTGATAATGGTACATACGACTCTTGGTACTGGGCTCACCCACCAATGTATATGCCTGAAAACTGCAACCTTGAAGATGTTGCTCATATCAAAAAATTTGTAGACATTCCTGTTGTTTGTGCAGGTAGAATGGACCCTGCAGTTGCTGCAGAAGCAATTAAAGAGGGCAAAATTGATGGTCTCGGTGTTGCTCGTCAATTCCTTGTTGACCCAGAGTGGATTACAAAAATCATTGACGACAGAATTGAAGAAATCAAACCTTGTATCTGTTGCCACAGTGGTTGTTTCAACTTCTCATCTTCAAAAGGTCATGCAAACACACAAGACCTTTTCGACACAATGGGACTTTCTCGTTGTGCTCTTAACCCTAAAACAATGCAGTCTAAAAAATATAAAATTGAACCTGCAAAGAAAGCAAAGAAAGTTACTGTTATCGGTGGCGGTATCGGCGGTATGGAAGCTGCTATTGTTCTTGCACAACGCGGACACACAGTTGACCTTTATGAAAAGACAGATAAATTAGGTGGCGTATTTATTGCTGCAGCTGCTCCTACATATAAAGAAAAAGACCGCGACCTTATTGCATGGTATAACCGTGAAGTTAAGAAATATGATAAAATCACAATTCATATGAATACAGAAGTTAAAGATGTAGCTTCACTTAATGCAGATGAAGTTATTGTTGCTACTGGTGCTACTGCAAAGAGAATTCCTATTCCTGGTGCAGAAAAAGCAGTTGAAGCAGTTGACTTCCTTTTAGGTGATATGTCACAGGCTCCACAAAATGTTGTTGTTATCGGTGGTGGTCTTACAGGTTGCGAAATCGCACTTGAACTCCACAGAACTTATGGCAAAAATGTTGCTATTGTTGAAATGCAGGATGACCTTATTACAACTCCTGGTATTGCTCTTGCTAACACAAGTTTCCTTCGTGATTACTTCAAGGCAAAGAATGTTCCTGTTTACCTCGAATCAAAAACAACTGCTATCAATGATGACAGTGTAACTATTATGACAAAAGATGGTAAAACAGAAACAATTCCTGCTGACAAGGTAGTTCTTTCTGTTGGTTACAACTCTGCTCCTGTTGCTGAGAAGAGTAAAAATGTTCACATTATTGGTGATGCATTCAAAGTTGGTAGCCTCAGAACTGTTATCTGGCAGGCTTGGGATGTTGCTATGAAAATATGATTTGTGAAACAAATCATATTTTCAGTTGCTAGTGTTATAGAAATAAATATATCCTATCATTTTTAGTTGAATGAAACTAAGAATGATAGGATTTTTAGTTTTTATACTAATAACTAACTAGTCACACTAGCCATACTAGCCACACTAGCAACTTAATTCATTAACAAATTCCTCAATTCTCTTAAGCGCCTTAATAATATGCTCAACAGAATAGCAGTAAGATGCTCTTATAAAGCCTTCGCCACCCTGCCCGAATGCAGTACCGGGGACTACCGCTACTTTCTTTTCTATTAAAAGTCTTTCGCAGAATTCTTCACTCGTAAGACCTGTGCTCTCAATACAAGGGAAAGAGTAAAAAGCACCTTTTGGTTCACGACAGGTAAGACCAATTTTATTAAATCCATTTACAATGAGTTTTCTTCTTCTGTCATATTCTTCGTGCATTCTTTCTACATCTTCGTCACAATTTCTTAATGCTTCAATTGCGGCATACTGCGAAGTAGTCGGTGCACACATAATATTGAACTGATGAATTTTTGTAATCTGATCTAAAATTTCTTTTGGTCCACAACAATAACCAAGACGCCAACCAGTCATTGAAAATGCTTTTGAAAAACCATTTATAGTAATAGTTCTGTCGTAAAAACATTCCAAAGATGCAACCGGTGTATGTGGTGCATCACCATAAGTGAGTTCCGAATAAATTTCGTCTGAAATAACGATTATATTTGTATCTTTAATGACATCATAAAGTGCTTCTAAATCTTCTTTTTCCATAACTGCACCCGTTGGGTTACAAGGGTACGGAAGAATTAATGCCTTTGTTTTATCTGTAATTGCGTTTTTTAATTCTTCTGCTGTTACTTTAAAGTCATTTTCTGCCTTTGTTTCAATAATAACAGGCACACCACCTGCAAGTCGTGTAACCGGTTCATAACAAACATAACTCGGTTGCGGAATTATAACCTCATCACCAAAATTAACAATCGCTCTTATAGCACCGTCTATTGCTTCGCTACCGCCAACAGTAACAAGAATTTCTGAGTCAGGGTTGTATTTAAGGTTATATTTTCTCTCTAAATAGCGTGAAATTTCAACTCTTAAAACACCCAAACCTTTGTTGGCACTGTATTTTGTTTTGCCTCGTTCAAGTGAGTTTATACCTGCTTTTCTGATTCTCCAAGGAGTCTGAAAATCAGGCTCACCAACACCTAAAGATATAACATCTTCCATAGTTTCGGCAATGTCAAAAAACTTTCTTATGCCAGAGGGTTTAATTTCTGTTACGGTTGTGTTTAAAATTTTACCGTAATCTATCATAATAAAAATTGCCCCCTGTCATCGTGCTCCATATCACACAAATGAACATCCATTTCTTTATATCTTCTCATAACGAAGTGAGTTGTTGTAGATGTAACAGAATCAATTGTAGCAAGTTCTCTTGCAACAAAACGAGCAACATCCTGAAGCGTTTTACCTTTAACAACAACATTAAGGTCATAAGAGCCGGACATTAAATAAACAGATTCAACCTCGTGGTAAGACATAACTTTTTCTGCAACTTCTTCAAAACCTAAATCTGCCTTAGGTACAACATTTAATTCAACTATTGCAGAAACATAAGCATCGTCAAAACTATCCCAGTCAATAACTGCTTTGTAGCCTCTTATAATACCCTCTTTTTCTAATTCCTCAATAGTTTTTTCAACAGTTTTTTCGTCACTGCCGAGCATAACCGCTAACTCTTCATTAGTGTATCTTGCATTACGGCACAAAAGTTTTAAAAGTTCCGATTTCATAAAATGACTCCTTAAATATAAAACTGTGTTATATAATACTAAATTCGCTTGATTTTGTCAATTATTGTCTTTACAAAGATTAGTGTAAATGGTAAAATAAATTATAAATTTTTTATGGAGGTTTTTCTATGAAAATCACCCGTTACCACGAAGATTTAACAAATCTTCACATTAATACATTACCACCAAGGGCGTATTTTATACCTTTCGCAACATTAGATACTGCTCTTTCCGGTGACAGAAACAAATCTGAATATCTCTTGAATCTTTCAGGCGAATGGAATTTTAAATATTTTAATAGTTTTGAAGATTTATATAATATTGAAATTGACGATAAATCTCTTTATGAAGACAATATGAAAGTCGAAGTACCAAAGTGTTTTCAACTTTATGATATAGGTGTATTTGACAAACCACTTTACTCAAATCTCTACTATCCATTCCAGGTTGACCCTCCTTTTGTACCTGATGAAAACCCTTGTGGTCTTTACACTAAAAAATTCACAGTCACAGAAGAAATGAAAGAGAGAAAAAGCGTAATTACCTTTGAAGGTGTTGCTTCTTGCTTCTATCTTTTTATAAATAATAAATTTGTAGGCTATAGTCAGGTAAGTCATTCAACAAGTGAATTTGATATTTCTGAATATGTTACTGTAGGCGAAAACGAAATTAAAGTTCTAGTTTTAAAATGGTGCGATGGTTCTTATTTAGAAGACCAGGACCACTTCCGCCTTTCAGGTATTTTCAGAGAAGTTTATATTTTAAGCAGAAATCAGAATTACCTTAAAGATATTGAAATTCGTCAGAGTTTTAATGACGACTACACAAAATGTACACTTAACATAAAATGTGATATTGATAACCCTGAAAGCATTATTTACGGAATTGTTCATCCATTAGGTAATGTAATTGACGAGGGTGAAGTGAGTAGCAAAGAATTCACATTACCTATTGAAAACCCTGTAATGTGGAATGACGAAGCACCATTTGTGTACACTCTTTTCATTACTGTTGATGATGAAATCATTCCATTCCAGTTAGCGTTGAGAGAAGTTAAAATTGAGGATAAAAAACTTCTTATAAATGGTAAGGCAGTTAAACTTCGCGGTATTAACCGTCACGACAACTCACCAACAGGCGGTTACACCGTTTCTATGGAAGATATGGTAAGGGATTTATTCTTACTTAAAAGAGCAAATGTAAACGCTATAAGAACATCACACTACCCTAACGACCCTCGTTTTTATGATTTGGCAGAAGCACTCGGTTTCTACATTATAAACGAAGCAGATATTGAAACTCACGGTATGGGCTTTAATACAGAAAGCGACTGGGACTGGACCCGTTGGTCATTCCTTTCAACTTCTCCCGACTGGAAACTTTCTTATGTTGACAGAGCAAAAACTCTTTATGAAAGAGATAAAAACCACGGTTGTGTTATTATGTGGTCACTCGGTAATGAAAGCGGTTGCGGTGTAAACCACAGAGCAATGAGAGAGTTTATAAAATCCCGTGATGAAAATGCTTTAGTGCATTACGAAAACTCTCACCTTGAATTCAAAGCAGTTCCTGAAGGCGAAAACTTCAGCGATATTTCTGATGTTGAAAGCAGAATGTATGCAGGTGTTACATATATTGATAAATACTTAAATGACGAGCAATATAACAAACCGTTCTATATGTGTGAATATGTCTGCTCAATGTCAACCGGTGATGTATATGACTACTGGGAATTGGTTGATAAATATGACAACTTCTGCGGTGGTTGTATATGGGAATTCGCAGACCACTCAATTTCTATGCCGGGTGATGATGGTAAACCTCGTTACTATTATGGCGGTGACTTCGGCGACTTCCCTAATAACAGCATTTGTTGTATAGATGGTCTTGTATTTGCAGACCGTTCTTTAAGACCGGGATATTTCGATATGAAGAAAGTGTATGAACCTTTCAGAATGTCTTATGAAAACGGTACTTTAAAAGTTAAGAGTGTACTTTATTACACATCTCTTTCAACCTGTTTCTTAAAATGGCAGGTTACAAACGGTAAACAATTAGTAAAACAAGGTGTTATTGAAAGTCTTGATATTGAAGCACAACAAGAAAAAGAATATAAACTCTTTGACGCAGATGAATTAGAATTGACAGAAAACGCATTCTTAACTGTTACAGTTCATCAGAATGTAGAAACACCTTGGGCACCCGAGGGCTATGAAATAGGTTTCGGTCAGTTTGAATTGCCTATAAAGGCAGAAACCATTACACGAGAAAAATATCAATTTTCCGTTATCGAGAATGACCGCTTTGCAGAAATCAAAGTTGGTAGCAACGAGTATGTATTCGACAAGAGTTACGGTAGAATTAAGTCTATTAAGCGTAATGGAACTGAACTTTTAGACGAACCTACTCGTCTTCAGATTTGGCACGCACCTTGCTATAACCGTGGTTCTGCAGATGCTTGGTACGATAACAATTTACACAAAGCATATCAAAAAACATATTACAGTAAGGTAACTAAAAAAGAAGATGCAGTAGAAATTGAAACATCTATTGCTTTCGGTGGCCCTGCAAGTCCGTCTACAATCAAAGGTATATTTACTTACATCTTTAACAATGACGGTACTTTCAAAATTACTGCAGATGGTACTGTAAAAGATGTTGCACCACTTCTCCCTCGTTTTGGTCTTGAATTCATATTAAAAGAAGAAAATGAGAAATTAAGATATTTCGGTTTAGGCTTTACCGAAACTTACCCTGACCGTTATAAATCTGCTCGTTTTGGTGAATATGATTTAACTGTTACAGATAACTTTGTGCACTATGTAAGACCACAAGAAAACTCTTCTCACTACAAAACAAGAAGAGTTGATGTTGGTGAAATGGGTGGCGTAGGTCTTCGCGTTACACCTTGTGACGAAACAAAAGACTTTTCATTTAATGCCTCGCACTATTCAGCAGAGCAATTAACTGAAACTGCTCACGATTTCGAGTTAAAACCAGAGCCAAGAACAATTCTTAACATCGACTGGAGATTCAACGCAATAAGCGAAAACAGTGAACTTAATAATGAAGAAAACAAACGACTTTTAGACGATAAGACATTTAAGTTCAGCTTCTTGTTTGAGCCGATAGACTTTAATTAAATGAAAAATGCAGAATTTCGGAAGCCCTTCTGACTTGATTGTAATTTAATATAAATAAAAACAACTACACTCTTTCGTTTAAGGTTAAATCTTAAATGATAGAGTGTAGTTTCTTTTATCTGTTTCCTGTTTCCTATTTCCTGACGACTGACAACTGACAACTAATTCTCAATTACTGCAAGTGCATACGCACAACTGCTTTCAGGGTATGCAACAACTAAAAGTTTACCGCCCTCACCTGAAAAATATTTGATGTGTGATTTTTCAATATAATCTTTATATTCTTCGGTAGTTAATTCTTTACACCACGGTTCGTTTATATTAAACATCGGTTCTGCATCTTCTATATAGAGATGCCTCGAAACAGAAGTTTCTGCTGCGAACATCATTCTGTGTTGCATCGGGTAGGAATCACAGTAAACAAGACTGTCTACTACATGTAAAAAGTCTTTGTAATACTCCCCTAACTCATTAGCATCTACAAGATATGCTTTTACAGGTTCTCTTGTAATTTCAAAGAACTTCATTAAATCGTGTGATTTTAAAAATTCTACTGTATTTACCATTTCTTTTGTAACCTGAAATGCTATTGTAGATTGACCTGTCATCACAAATGAATATTTACCCTCAGCAAGTTCTTCTTGACTGAATTGTAATAAACCATAACTTTCAGTTGGTTTAAACCATTCAAAATGTGCTAGTGAAGTAATATCCTTATAAAGTGCTGATTTTAATTCCTTTATTTCTTTTTCACTTAACACATCTTTTAAAGATGAAACTACAGCATCCTTTGATTGAATATAAACATTACCATCATGCATAGAAAAACAACTTTTTTCAAAGAGTGACATGCCATATAATTCATTTTCCTTTTTGCATCCGGTTAATAAAAGCGTTTTATATAATTCCTTAACCTTGTTTGTATTCCAGAGTTTAAGAATTTCTTCTGTACAGTCTTTACTTATATAGCGGTAACTTCTTTCTATAACTGAACCATCTTTTAATTTATAAGTAAATTTTATACCCTCTGTTGTTTCTTTATTCTTGTCTTCTGATACTAAAGAATGAATTGCAAGAACTTTCTCAATATCTTCTGCATTATCAAACTTAATGCCCTCTCTTAAAACAGCCGTGTTAACATCATAGTAATCAGCCATACCAATAAGTTCGGCATTATTCTCAACTAAATCGTAAGGTGCCTGAACCTCTACTGTTTCTATATCTTCCACACTGGGCAATTTATTTTCGTACCCTAAACCACCTGTTAAGCAAACAAGAGAAATTATAACTGTGCTACCCAATATTACAATTACAGGTTTTGCTTTTTCTTTTAAGTTACCAATTTTCACGGTAGTAATTATATTGAAAACAAGCGAAAGAATTATAGCAAAGCCTACAAAAACTGCTAATAATATAAATGGTTCTTCAGGTATAAGTCGTTCATAATACAAATTATTCCTATATGTTGTACTGATATTTATAACATTAGCATTATGGTTCAGGTTGCGAAAGAGTTCATCTGTTAAATATCCGCTTAAAACTATCGGTAAAGAAAAGCCCGAGACAAAGGTAATAACTTTATTTTTATTTACCATACCGCAGTTTTCAAATTTATAATTCTTTTCGAAGTATTTTTTTATTAAAATTAAACCTATAACAGATACCACAATCCATATTGCAGAATGAATAAAAATGTACCCTTGTGTTTTGTATGAACTATAACTAAAAAATTCTCTTAATGGGTCTAAAATTGTTAATGCAAACATATCAACATAATTTTCAAATGTGTAACCACGCAAAAATGCAGTCGCAGAAAAATTAAATATATTTATTATAGCATTAGGGAAAAAAGTAAGTGAAACGCCACCAAGAATTGCTTCAACTTTTCTGTTTGGTAAAATTGTTCCTGCTACACCACACATATAGCCCCAGAAAAGTGTTGTTAGAGACACAAGTACGTTTGCAATAAATGGTGCTATGTAACCATCAGCAAGGTTAGTATTATATTTAATATTTACAAGTAATGCGATAATTTTAATAACAATCACAATTAAAACAAGCGCTATTAAAGGAATAGTTACCTTGTTGTTAAATATCGCACCCCTCTTTTTAGGTTGCAATAAAACTGCTCTTGCGTGATTTTTATTAAGCAAAAATGAGAAGTTCCACAATGCTATAAAAGCACCGCCTATAAGAGTTATAAGTACATCAAAATCAAGATAGCTCAATATGAGATAATCTCTTGATAAACTTTTTACATCGTGCACTAAATCGAACCCATTATTAACATAATATTCACCCAATACACTTACAGAAAACGCAAGTGCAAAAACAATTATAAAAGCAATTGTAGGAATAATTGAAACGCTTAAATTAGCAACATCTATTTCTTTCTTCAATATACTTTCTTTATTTTTCATATTTAAGCCCCCATTCAGAGTGGGGAAAGTGCTTCTTTCCCCCTCCGATTAAATCATTAGTTGTAATTACGCCGGAATATAATACGCCGAGTCTATTCCATAACGATAATATACAAATATAATCTTACCCTTTAATTCTTCATCGTAATATTTGATGTGTGCTTTTGTCAAAAGAGTGTACATTTCTTTTGAGTTTTTAATTTCTTCAACAGGTGCGGTAGAGCAATCGTAAAAATCAAGAATTGACTCATAATCTTCAATAATCACATCAGTATCGCCTGTTAATTCATCATAAACCTTATCTTTCGTTTTACCAAAGAAGAGCATATCGCCTTCTAAATCCGAATCAGGAATAAAATTAACTGAATAACTATCCTCACCATAATAGAGTCCATTTTCAATATTCTGAGATTTTTTCCATTCAAAATACTCTTTTGCATCTGCTATAACTATATGGTCAATTTCTGCTTTTGTATCAGTTAAATACTGATATAAATTGAGAGATTTTAAAACTGCAACTGTGTTTTTCATTTCATCAGTAACAGGAATTACAACCTGTTCATAATCTGAAAAACCACCCCATAAAACCTTATCCGTCTTAGTTTCTGCAGTCCCTGCTATAGTCTCATCTTCATACAAAACTTCGTCAGAATCATACTCTACATAATCATATCTGTCATCATAAGTGAAAACAAGAGCACCATAAGTTTTTGTTGGTTTAAACCACTCATCTGCTGAAAGTTCGCAGTAATCTTTGTAGATTGCTTCTTTAATCTGTTCAAAACTTTCTTTGTTGAGTTTATCTTTTATACTTGTTCCTGTGTTTTGCTTTGAAACTACAAAAACAGTGTTCTGGTCGTAATTAAAACAAGAATAGGGAACTTCATAAAAATTATAAGCCTCATTATAATAACTGTCGCCCTCACCCAGAGTACCGTAAGCATTGGTTGGTTTGTTTATAAGTAAATATTCTTCTACTTCTTTTTTAGTTGCATCTGTTTTCCAGAGTGTGAGAAGTTTTCCGGCAGATTCTTCACTCAAATCGTAATAAACACGACTCATAGTTCTGCCATCTTTAAGCACATAATTTACACAAAAACCCTCAAAAGTATCTGTGTCCCGATTTTCTAATGTTAACTTATGTATTTCTGTTATTACTTTAAAATCATTTTCACTAGTTAAAGTCATATTATATTCAGGGAAACCATCCAGAACACTCGGAAAACTTTCTGTATTGAACATATCACTACCATAAAATGTTGTAGAAATTTCAATAGATTTAATATCTTCTGTGTCAGGTATTCTGTTTTCGTAACCTAAACCACCTGAAAAGGCAAACGCTAAAGTTAAAATAATTACTGAAAGCGGTGATAAAACTGAAATTAATTTGTTTTTGTTTAATCTGAAACTTGTTTCTATAAGACAAATTGTAAGGAAAGCAAAAACAACAGTTAAAACAAATAATAAGCCTATGTAACCGCCACTTGTCATTTCACGGCTTTCAAAAAGTATTTCGTCTGTAAGAATGCCTATAACTATTTCAGAAACAAATAAAGATACAGTAGCACCAATTATAGCAATCATCGGTTTATTGGTTGCCTTCATTTCAATTTTTTCTGCTTTAAAGTTTTTGATAAAATATCTTTTGGTGAAAACCAATGTCAGAATTAATGCTACAATCCAGATTGCATTAACGATTAATTTTTCAATGCTAAGTTCCACACTTTCATACAACCATGATAAAAGTGTAATTTCTCTTGTAGGGTCAAGAATAAATATGTAGTCACTGTAAGCTTTTGTTGTTGAATAAAAGATTGAGTCGTACCCATAAAGGAACATACTGAGTACTGTGTCAACAAGACTGTACACTGTAGGCATAATTGCAATTAAAGAAATACCACCAAAAGCCATTTCTATTTTTTTACCACAAGTAACTGCACTCACACAAAATGCGGTAAAACCTAAAAGCACATATTTTAAAGAAATAACAATATCTGTTATACCTTGCAAAATCAACTCATTATTTACACCAAATTTTCTTATATTGTAGCCTATCATAATTCCTTTAGTTACAATTACAATTACCGCTAAACCACAAATTGGTAAAATAACTTTCTGGTTAAAGAGTTTACTTCGTTTTAGAGGTAAACTGAGCATTGTTACACCCTGTTGTTTATTGGTTAAAAAACTGAATGAAGTAATACCCAAAACTGCAGCAATAAAAAGAATGGCAATATACTCAGAATTATAACCTGTTGAAAAGCAATAGCCATGTTCTTTTACAGGGTACACCTCATACACCTGACTTAAATCATACACCGGGTTAGAACCTACAACAAATGAGAAAATTATAAATGCTGATAATATGAGAAGCAACCATATCACTCCATTACCCGCCATAAAATTTACTAAATCGAAATTTTTATTTTTTGAAGATAGATTTGATTTTTTCATTTTCACTTGCCGCCTCCGTTTCTTCAATAAATACTTCTTCAAGTGTGAGTCTTTCGCTTTCTATTGACTCAACACCCATACTTTCGAGTTTTACAAGTTCGTTTTCCACATTACCACAAATAGTCATCATAGCAGTTTTACCACTTAGTTTTATTCTGTGGTAGTTAATATGTGCCAAATCATTTTCGGTAACTTCATTTTTAAATGTAACTAAAACTTTTCTGAATTTTTCACTTACATCTTCAATTGCACAGTTGAGAATTACATTTTTACCATTGAGTATTGCAATATGGTCGCAAATATCTGAAACTTCTGTAAGATTGTGTGATGCAATAACAATTGAAGCACCTGTTTCATTTATGTACTCTAAAATAAGTTTTTTAAGTAATTCCTTTTTATGTGGGTCAAGTCCGTCAAATGTTTCGTCTATTAAAAGATATTTTGGTTTAGCGGCAAAACCAATTGCTAATTGAACTTGTTTTTTCATACCTTTTGAAAGACTTTTTATTGTAAGTTTTTCATTCAAACCAAATATACTTAAAATTGCATTAAAAACATCAAAACTGAAATTCTCATAATAATTTGCGTAAAACTTTGCACCACTTTTTATTGTTGATGTTGGTGGGAAAAACATATTATCTGAAATATAGAAAAGATTTTTTCTTTCTTTATCGTTATCAAATGCGTCATTGCCATCAAGCAAAACTTCACCACTTGTAGCCTTTACCACACCTGCACAGATATTAAGTAAAGTTGTTTTACCACTACCGTTAAAACCTGTAAGTGCAAAAACTGATGTATCCTGTATTTCAATATTGATATTTTCAACTGCGGTAAAATCATCGTATTTTTTAGTAACTGAATTTATTTTAATCATTGTGCATCATCCTCTTCATAAATATTTTTGGCTATGTTTATAACCTGTTCTAAAGAAACTCCCCTTGCTTTTGACGAAGAAAGCACTCGTTTCAATTCATTTTCTGCGTTTTCAATTACAAGTTCGTTTTTAATTGCTTTTTCACTTACGAAAACGCCTTTACCTGCAACAGAATATGTTACCCTTTCTGTTTCAAGTTCCTGAAATGCCCTTTTTACTGTGTTTACATTAAGATTCAAGTCTGACGCTAATTGCCTTATAGATGGTAACTTATCATCAGGCTTTAACTCCCCGAGATTGATTTTATTGATTATCTGCTCTTTTATCTGCTCAAATATCGGAGTACGACTTCTCGGGTTAATAATAATCATAACTTAACACCTCCCATTAAAAAATTCAAAATGCAAAATGCAAAATGCAAAATTACAAGTGTAATACAACTGTGCTATCACACCTATCACAGTTTGAATATAACACGAAAAAAGTTCTTTGTCAAGAACTTTTTTCAGGAAGCAGGAAAAAGGAAACAGGAAACAGAAAATAGGAAGCAGTAGAAATAAATTTATCCTATCATTTTTAGTAGGTGATAAAACCAAACTTTAAATGATAGGATAACATTGTTTTTATTTAATTATAATAATTGTTTTGTGAACGCTTAATTCCAAATACACATTAGCAATTAGAAAACCCCTGTTCCCTGTTCCCTGTTTCCTGTTTCCTGTTTCCTGTTTCCTGTTTCCTGTTTCCTGTTTCCTAAATTATAATTGGTCAAGCGTCAATTCATACGCTGGAATAAATTCCTCTAAAAAGATATTTGCTTCCTGTAAGTTTAATTCAAGAATTTTTTTCTTTGTAGATTTCTCTGCTTTTTTAAATTCACTGTTACCTGCTTTTCGTTCATCAATACATTTAATTAAAGCACTTAATTTGTCTGCCGCCTTAACGAGTGGCAATAACTCTTTGTCGTTCTCACCCGTTAAAGCACTCATAAATTCAGTTTTCAAATCATCAGGCAACATTGAAACAAGTCTTTCTGTTGCACAATCTTCAATCTCTTTAAAAGCACCTAAAATCTTTTCATTCTGGTACTTTACAGGTGTTGGCATATCACCAGTTATTATTTCGTGTGCATCGTGGTAAAGCCCTAAAACTGCAGCTCTGTCGGCATTGTAGTTTTTACCTAATCTTACATTGCCGATAACTGCAAGTGCGTGAGCAATTACCGCAACTTCTTTTGAATGACTGTCTAAATTTTCGCTTTCAGTATTTCTCATTAACGCCCAACGGTCAATATATTTCATACGAGAAAGCATTGCAAAAAAACTGTAACCCATTATAAATTTTCCTTAAAACTTAATTCTGAATGTCTTGATTTCAAATGGTTTGAATTCAGTTTCTAATGTTTTACCACTAAATTTAACTTCTTCTGCACCATCTTCAATAAGATTACATTCAGTAGCATTTTTAATTTCGTCAGAGAAAGTAAATGTTGTTTTAGTCTTACTGTTCCATGTTTCATAAGCACGGACAATAATGCCATTACCATCTTCTGCATCTTTAATTGTCTCAATAACAATGTTATCTTTATCAGCACTTACAAATGAGTAAACTGATGGTAATTTACCACTATTTGCCTTTGCAAATACTGCGTATGCAGGGTAGTTTACATTAAATGCTTCTTTAACAACATCTGAAGAAGCAACATTTTTTGCGTGTGGATAAATTGAAAGTGTAAATTCGTGATACTCTCTGTCCTGAACAGTGTTAGGTCTTGTCTGACATCTTAAAAGAGTTGCCATAATATGACCATTCTTTACAGTACAACCATATTTACAGTCGTTGATAACAGATAAACCAAAACCATTATCTGAAAGGTCAACCCACTTGTGCATTGAAGTTTCAAACTGTGCAAATTCTGCTTTTGTATTTTCTGTTGTTGAACGCTCAATATTACCGAACTGAATATCGAATGTTGCTTTTGTTGTATTTACATCAACAGGGTAATCTGCTTTTAATACAACGTGTGTTTCTTTCCAGTCTGTTTTGTAATCAACATCAATTCTCTCGAGGTCAGAGTAAATATTATAATATTCACTTACAATAGAATTTCTGATTTTCTTGTCAACTTTATAAACAACTCTTACTGCACCTTGTTCAACAATTTCGGCACCAATGAATTCAAGGTCAAATTCTTTCTCCTGGAAATATGGTTTTATATCCCATGCTTCGTGGTTGAAAGGTCTGTCCTGGAATGCACGGATTTTACCAAGTGCATTGCCATTTGCAACATCTCTGCCTGTTTCTTTATGAACAAGTTTTGTAATATCACCATTTGTAAATTCTACAGCAAAGTATTTTGTTTCTACACTGTTTTCTTTTGTTGTAATTGCATTAAATGATGGTGTACCTTCTTTAATAGCAAATGCCTTGTAACCCTTTGCAGGAATTTCTGCAACAAATACAATTTTACCATCATAAGTTTTCTGGTAAGCAATTTCTGTTTCACCATCAAAGATTCTGAAATCAGTTTCAACAGGAATATCACTTACAATTGCATCTTTTCTGTTAAAACCTGTTGTATTAAATACAACTAAACTGTCATTTTCGAGATTAATTTCAGAAATAAGTGCTGCTTCTGCACTTGCTGTCATTTCTGTACCATCTGCTAAAACGCTTTCATACTGCACTTTACTATCTTCATAAACCTCTTTAATTGAAGAACCTGGAAGAATATCGTGGAACTGATTAAGAAGAATAAGTTTCCAGTTTTCTAAAATTCTTTCTGCAGGGTAACTGAAACCTGTTTCTTTCTTTGCAATTGCAGAAAGTGTTTCAACATCGTGGAAAAGACACTCTGTCTTACGATTATATTTTTTATTTCTTGCCTGACTGGTTAATGTGCCGCGGTGTAATTCAAGATACAATTCACCTGACCATGATGGAAGGTATTTATTATCTTTAACCTGATTTTCTAAATGGCGGAAGAAATCGAGTGAAGGAGCAATTTTTACATTAGGACATCCTTCAATACCTTTAGTCATTCGTTTTCCGTGTTCAAGCATATCAACAGTTGGTCCGCCGCCACCGTCACCGAAACCGAATGTGCAGAGGTAATCTCTGCCCAAATCTTTCTGACTGTATCTCTTATTACCGCCAATAATATAACCTGGTCTTAAATATGCGTTATAGGTTGTCTGGTAGTCTTTTCTTTCATCACGGTTTGCATCTTCACAAGGAGAGAAGTGTGAAAGAACTTCGGTACCGTCAATACCTTTCCACATAAATGTGTCATAAGGGAATTTGTTATATTCATTCCAACTGATTTTTGTTGTCATAAAGTATTCCATACCACATTTTTTAATAAGCTGTGGAATAGCTGCTGAATAACCGAAAACATCAGGGAGCCACATAATTTTGTTATCTAAACCAAATTCTTCTTTAAAGAATTTTTTACCAACAAGGAACTGGCGCACGAGAGCCTCACCCGATGCTACATTAGTATCGGCTTCAACCCACATACTGCCTTCAACTTCCCATCTGCCCTCTTTAACTTTTTCTTTGATTCTCTCGAAAAGTTCAGGGTAGTCCTGCTTTACATAATCATAAAGTTGTGCCTGTGAAGACATAAACTTATAGTCAGGATATTCTTCCATAAGTTTTAATACAGTAGCAAATGAACGACCTGCTTTATCTCTTGTCTGACGAAGTCTCCAGAGCCACGCAACATCAATGTGAGTATGACCGATTGACCACGCAGTTGCTTCATGCTTTTTGCCATAGATATTTTCATTTAAGTAAGCGGATGCTGCTTTCGCAGTTTCTTTGAAAGAAGTTCTGTCACCTGAATCAATATCAAGCATATTACAAGCAATATTCAAGTGCTTGATTAAATTAACTCTTACAGTAGAATCACCATCATAATAATTTGTAACTTCTAAAGGTGACGCAATATCATAATAAACTCTTACAGCATCAGTATCTAACACTTGTAAAAATGCACCTAACTGAACCTGACCTCTGTATTCCCAAGGGTCTGTATAAGCATTTATATAAATCTCGAGAGTTTCGCCGCCTTCTGCACACTCTGTAATAGTTATGTACTGGTGGTTACTGTCAATACCCTGTTTCATTTCACCGTTTATCCATACAATAAACTGAGGGTTTACCTGGTCCCATCTGCCATCATCAAAATATGGTTTAAACTGGTAAATAACTTTTTCGCCTTTAAAGTTTTCGGGGATTGTTACCGTTTGTTTAAACCAGCAGTAACATTCTTCATATCCCCAGTAATCACAATTTGCTTTAAAAGGCTTCCACTCGCCTTCAGTTCTCTGGTCAAAACTGTACTGCCCATCTCTTATATAAAAATCACCTGTTGAAACGCTTTCTTTAATGAAGTATTCGCTTTTAATTATATCTCTTATTTTGCGAATTCTTCTGCTCAACATATAGCGTTCACTGTTTTTGTCTAAAAAATCAACATCAAAATGTGCCATATTTACTCTCCTGTATTTGCAAATTGCATTTTGTTCCAATGCAACTTTTATAATACCACACCAGTTATAATTTTACAACAAATAAATCTTAAAAAGTTTATATAATAATAGCAATATTACCATTGACATTTTGGCTTTTAGTAATTAAAATAGATATAATATATTTATATATTAAATTTTCTCTTTGAGAAATAACTATAAATCAGAAGGAGTGTAAAAAATATGGCACATTATTGTAACGAACCATCAAGAACATTCAGCGAGTATCTTCTCATCCCGGGTTATACGGGCCCTGACTGTATTCCTGCTAATGTATCTTTAAAAACACCATTATGCAGATACAAAAAAGGTGTTGAAGAATCTCCTATAACACTCAACATTCCGCTTATTTCTGCAATTATGCAATCTGTTTCAAACGACACACTTGCTATTGCACTTGCTAAAGAAGGCGGTATGTCTTTCATTTACGGTTCACAATCTATCGAAGACGAAGCTGCTATGGTAGCAAGAGTAAAAAGCTACAAGGCAGGTTTTGTTGTCAGCGACTCTAACTTAAAACCAACTGACACTTTAGCAGATGTTGTTAATCTTTTTGATACAATGGGTCATTCAACAATGGCAGTTACTGAAAATGGTGAAGCAAATGGCAAACTTTTAGGTGTTGTTACTTCCCGTGATTACAGAATCAGCAGAATGGCTTTAGAAACAAAAGTTACTGAGTTTATGACTCCACTTGAGAAGCTCATTACAGCTCCTGCTTCAACATCTTTAAAAGAAGCAAATGACATTATCTGGGAACACAAATTAAACTCACTCCCAATTATAGATGATAAAGGTAATCTTCTTTACTTCGTATTCCGCAAGGACTACTCACAACACAAAGAAAACCCACAAGAAATTCTTGACGACCAAAAAAGATATATGGTTGGTGCTGGTATCAACACTCGTGACTATGAAGAAAGAATTCCTGCACTTATTGAAGCTGGTGCAGATGTTCTTTGCATAGACTCTTCAGAAGGTTACACAGAATGGCAAAAACGCACTATCGCATTCGTAAGAGAGAAATATGGCGATTCAGTAAAAATTGGTGCTGGTAATGTTGTTGACAGAGATGGTTTCCGTTTCTTAGCAGAAGCTGGTGCAGACTTTATTAAAGTTGGTATCGGTGGTGGTTCAATTTGTATCACCCGTGAAACAAAAGGTATCGGTCGCGGACAAGCTACTGCTCTTATTGAAGTTGCTGCTGCTCGTGATGAATACTTTAAAGAAACAGGCATTTATGTTCCTATTTGTTCAGACGGTGGTATTGTTCACGATTACCATATGACACTTGCACTTGCTATGGGTGCAGACTTCCTTATGCTCGGCAGATATTTCGCTCGATTTGACGAAAGCCCGACACCAAAACTTAATATCAATGGCACTTATGTTAAAGAATACTGGGGCGAAGGTTCAAACAGAGCTCGTAACTGGCAACGCTATGACTTGGGTGGTAGTTCAAAACTTTCATTTGAAGAAGGCGTTGATTCATACGTAACTTATGCAGGTTCTCTTCACGATAATGTAAACAAGAGCCTTTACAAAGTTAAATCTACAATGTGTAACTGCGGTGTTACTACAATCCCTGATTTACAGAGAGATGCAAAATTAACACTCGTTTCAGCAACAAGTATTGTTGAAGGCGGTTCACACGATGTTATGCTTAAAACTAATACAGGTAATATAAGATAAAACAAATGACGCTCACAGAAAATCTGTGAGCGTTTTGTTTTATCAGTTACAAGTATGCAAGTGTGCAAGTTGCAAGGATTATAAGAACAAAAACATCCTATCATTTAAAATTGGTTTTAATACCAACTAAAAATGATAGGATGTAGTTTTTGTTATAACTCTGATTCCTAGTTCCTAATTCCTGAATAAATTACGCTCTGCGTAATTTATTCAGCTTTAGCCTTATTAACTACTTGCTGGAAGTCACCCACAGTAATATTGCTATCACCATCAAAGTCACCTGCAGTAAGGTAAGAATCTTCTAATACTGTGTTACCACTCTTTGTTAATTCAACCAACATACAGTCTAATACGTCACAAACACCGTCACCGTTAACATCGCCTTCAACTACGAGTGTGTAGTCTTTAACAACAATATTGTTTTCATCTAAAACGCTGATAACTGAACTTGTACCGCAATATGTATTCATTGATTTTTCTGTTGAAATTTTATAATTATCTGCAATTACAATAATATCTTCAACATCTTTACAACCTGCACCCAAATAAAGAGTAGCAGTTGTTTCATCAACACTGATATTATCAACTGTGTGTTCTCTGAAATACTGGTTAACCACATTTAATTCATAAGGAATTTTGTTGTTTTTTGCATATTTGTGTGCTGCAGAATCCTTGTTACAAACAAATGAAACTTTTGCACATCCACCAAACGCATTTGCACCGATTTCTTTAACACTGCTACCGATTGAAGCAGATGTTAAATTATCACAACAATAGAAAGCATATTGACCAATTGATTTAACGCTTGTTGGAATTACAATTGACTCCAATGAAACACAGTTGTAGAATGCTTCCTGTTCAATCTTTTTAAGTGTATCCGGAAGAGTTACACCAGTAAGTGCCTTACATTTATAGAAAGCACTCTGACCGATTGTCTTAACATTTGCACCCATCACGAGTGTTTCGAGGTTAGTACAATTATAGAAAGCTCCCTGACCGATTATTTCTGTTGTATCAGGAATTTTAACAGATGTAATTGCTTCACATAAGTGGAAAGCATCCTGACCGATTTCTTTTGTACCACCAAGTTCAATTTTTGCAAGTTTATCACAATCTGCAAATGCTGCTGTGCCGATTGAAACCATTGACTCAGGAAGAACGATTTCTGTAAGTGAATCACACCAATAGAATGCTCTTGTGCCAATTGTCTGAAGACCTGCACCAAATGTAACTTTTGCAAGTTTTTGTAAACTATAGAAAGCGTAATCGCCAATTGATTTCACACTGTCAGGAATTGCAATTTCTGTAATACCTTTACAGCCCTTAAATGCGTTAGCTCCAATTGTTTCAACACCATTGAGGAGTGTAACATTCACGAGAGCGTCACAACTTTCAAACGCTGAAGCCCCGAGAGTTTTAACTGTTGATGGAATTACAACTGTTGTAATGTTGTCGCAATCATAGAAAGCGTATTCACCAATTTCAGTAACACCTTCAGGAATTACAATTTCTTTGAGTGTATCTAAATTATAATATGCTTTAGCGCCGATTGTTTTTACGCCTGAGCCAAGTACAACTACAGAAAGTTTTGTACATCCGTTAAATGCATCTTCACCTAAATCTGTAACACTGTCAGGAATTGTAACATTTTCAATTGCAACACAATTTTTGAAAGCATTGTCACCAATTACTTCTACACCATTGCTGATGGTAAGTTCTTCAAGTGCATCACAACCTTCAAATGCTGATTTACCAATAACTTTTACAGTTGAAGGAATTACGATTTCTGTAATGCCGTCACAATCATAGAATGCGTAATCACCAATTGCTGTAACACCTTCTGGAATTGTGATTTCTGTAAGTGTATCAATATTTTTGTATGCATTAGCACCAATCTTTTTAACACCTGCGCCAAGTTTAACAGATGAAAGATTTTCACATCCGTTAAATATACCATCGCCTAAATCTGTAACACTGTCAGGAATTGCAATTTCTTTAAGAGCAGTACAACCTTTGAAAAGATTATCACCTAATGAAACTACTTTTTCACCGAGAGTAACATTTCTTAACGCACTACAATTTTCAAATGCTGAAGCACCTATAAGCTGAACATTGTTACCAACTTTAACTGTTGTGAGTTTTGTGCAGTTCTGGAAAGCACCTGCACCAATTGTTGTTACAGAATCAGGTATAACAATTGATGTTATGTTATCGCAACCTGCAAATGCTTCTGCACCAATTGTTTTAACACCTTCAGGAATTACGATTTCTGTAAGTGCATCAAAATTATAAAAAGCTTTAGCACCGATTGTCTGGAGACCTGAACCGAGTGTAATATTTTTAAGTGAACTACAACCTTCAAACAAACCTGCACCTAATGTTTTTACACTATCAGGAATAACGAGTGTTTCAAGTGCAGTACAGTTTTTCAATGCGTAATCATCAATAGTTTCAACATTTTCGCCTATTGTTATATTCTTCAACTGTGTACAACCACTGAATGCGTTATCGTCAATAAGTTTAACACCATCACCGATTTCAACACTCTCAAGTCTGTCGCAGTTCATAAATGCGCCATCTTCAATAACTGTTACTGTATCTGAAACTGAAACATCTGTAAGATTATCACATTCTGCAAATGAGTATTCACCAATTGTTTTTAAACCTACTGGGAATGTAAGCGATTTAATTGCAGAAATACCATTGAATGCATAATCACCGATTTCCACAAGACCTGTACCGAATTTAATAGTATTGATATTATCGCAACCTAAAAATGCGTTACTGCCGATTGTCTGTAAAGAATCCGGAAGTGTAATTTTTGTAAGACCTGTACAGTTTTCGAATGCATAGTTACCGATTGACTCAATACCATTCTGGAATGAAACTGTTGTTAAACCATTACATCTTGAAAATGCGCTATCACCAATTGATTTAAGTGATGCCGGAATTTTAATAAGTGCAAGATTTGAGCAGTTATCAAATGCATTATCACCAATTGAAGCAACAACATTGTTAAGGTTCATTGAAACAAGTGAACTACAATCATAGAAGCAAAAATCTCCGATTGAAGTAACTCTTGGGAATAAATTAACTGCGATAAAGTTGTCACAGTTATGGAAAGCGTAATCGCCAAGAGATGTTATGTAGTTACCATTGTATATTGTGCCGATTGATGAATTACCGAAAGCAAAGTCACCAATTGAAGTAACTGTATCAGGAATATTAACTGACTGAATCATAGTACAACCAATAAACGCGTTGTCACCTATAGCAGACACTTGCAAACCACCAAAAACAGATGGAATTTCAACAATACCATTATTGAAGATATCTGCTTCACTCGGGTCACCCGAAGTGTACTTGATTTCATAACCTGAAACCACATAGGAATAACCGTCATCAGAAAGCGAGTACTTTAACCTGAGGTCAAAAATAGTACCGACATCTGCTGCATTTGCTGTAATTGGTACACTGAAACAAATACCAACAAGCAAAACTAAAGACAAAATTGAACTGATAAATTTTTTCATGAGCAAAGCCCCCGTCTTTATTTTCTTTATACATATTTATAGTCATAAGACTACATTTAGATAAATTTTAACATAATTGTATAATGATGTCAACAATATTTAGGGCATTATATATTGGTATTTTGTGTAAAATTGTAAATTTTTTGAAAACAGATATCAAGAAACAGGAACTAGGAATCAGGAATCAGGACTTCGCAAAAAAACAAATTCGCCCTACCATTTTAAATCGGGTTAAATACCAACTAAAAATGACAAGACGAAGTTTCTGTTATAACCTAGTTCCTAGTTTCTAATTCCAGGTTCCTAAAAATCAATAATTCTCTTTTCTAACCTCAAAGTAACTTTGTGGATGTGCACATACAGGACAGATTTCTGGTGCTTTTTTACCCATTACAAGATGACCGCAGTTTCTGCATTCCCACATTGTTTCTTCTGCTTTTTCAAACACCTGTTGCATCTCAATATTTTTTAATAACGCTCTGTAGCGTTCTTCGTGAGCTTTTTCAATTTCGCCAACTTTTCTGAATTTTTCTGCTAAATCGAAAAAGCCTTCTTCTTCAGCTTCTTTAGCAAAGCGGTCATACATATCAGTCCACTCGTAGTTTTCGCCCTCTGCAGCTTTTGCGAGATTATGAACTGTATCACTTAATTCACCTAAAGCCTTGAACCACATTTTTGCGTGTTCTTTTTCGTTATTTGCAGTTTCTTCAAAAATAGCAGAAATCTGTTGATAGCCTTCTTTTTTAGCAACAGAAGCAAAATAGGTATATTTATTTCTTGCCTGACTTTCACCTGCAAATGCTTCCATTAAATTCTTTTCTGTTTTTGAACCTTTAAGTTCCATAGTAAACACTCCTTTGAAATTTAATTTTACATTTTTATTTTAACCAAAAATTCACAAATGTCAACTTTTTATTGACACTAAAGATAACAATATGCATAATTATGTTGAAAGGGTGATTATATGCTGAAAACTCATATTGAATATAAAAACGGAAAACCATTTATATCTGTAAATGGTAAGCTTCACTATCCCCTTGCCTACACTACATATTTTGAGGAATGTGGCAGATTTTCGGATTTTATTAAACATGACTACAAGATGTTCTTTATAAACATATCTTTCACAAAATTGTCAATAAACACCTCATCAAATTTCTCACCTTTTTATACAGGTGTTTTTGAAAATGATGAACCCGATTACAGTGAATTTGAGAGTATTGTCAGAAAGATACTAAAAGCATGTCCTGATGCTTTGATTTTCCCAAGAATAAATATCGCTATGCCTCAAAATTGGATTGACGATAACCCATACGAAACTGTTGAAACACCAAGCGGTAACAGAGAATCTTTATTTTCAGATAAATTCTTAAATGATGGTGCTTCATTTTTAAAACAGCTTGTTTCTCATATCCGTTCTTCTTTCTATGCCGATAATATCGTGGGCTATCAATTTTGCGGTGGTCTAACACAAGAATGGATGCCGTTTGATTATACCGGTTCATTTTCTGAAATGGGACTAAAAAAATTCAATAAATGGTTAAAAGAAAAATATGGTAAAACAAATACAACTTTGTTAACAAAAAATGATTTGATTAGCCCTGATTTCAATGAAACTGTAAGTTATTATGGTGAATTTTATTCTGAAATGACTGCAAGAACAATTGAACATTTTGCAAAGACTTTAAAAGAATGTTTAAATAACGAGCAGATAGTCGGCACATTTTATGGTTACAATGCTTTTGTTAATGACATTCTTCTTGGTCTTCACGGCTTAAGATTTATAATAGACTCACCTTTTATAGATTTCTTTTCATCACCCTGTGCTTATGATAACAACAGAGCTTTAGGCATTGACTGGGGCGATATGGTTGCAAGTGAATCTTTAAAAATTCATAATAAACTTTATTTTGTTGAGTGCGACATAAGAACACACCTCACAAAAAGAATGCAGGCTTCAAGACCCGGAAAGTACCCTGATGATATTCTTTTACTTACAGATAATGATGGTAATAAAACTGTGTGGTGTGGTCCACCTACAAAAGAACTTTCACTCTCTGCAATTCGTAAAGCATATATTCACCAGTTAACAAAAGGCTCTGGTGTATGGTGGTTTGATATGTGGGGTGGATGGTATGAAGATAAAGAGATTATGGAAGATTTAAAGAAAATGAAAGAAATTGCAGAGTCTTCCAAAAACAAAAACAGTGACAATTTCCCTGAAGCAGAAGTTGTAATGTTTATTGACGAAAAAGCCTACTTAAACAACCCAAGACAAAGTGAATTCTGTCACTCTGTAAACATTACAAGAACAGAAATGGGCAACAGTGGTATTCCATTTCATTTGTGTATGGTTGAAGATGCAGAAAAAATTCTTCATAAATGTAAATACGCAATATTCACCGCTCCTCTGCCATCTGAAAGTGGTAAAAATGCAGTTGAATTATGTAAAAAACATAGTATACCATACCTTGAAACAACTACCGAAAAACCATATTACAAAAAAAATGAACTCCGTGAAATTTTAATTTCAAATGGTATTCACTGTTACAATACACAGGATAATGTTATTTATTGTGGTAATGGCTTTTTAGGGATTCACACTGTAAATGATGGTGAAGTAAAAATCACCTTACCAGAAAAGTATAAAATCCAATCACTTTTCGGTGCAGACGAAAAAGAATATGAAACAGATGTAATAACTTTAAATATGCAAAAGCACGACACATCAATTTTTGAATTGAAATAAAACATCCCCTCGATGACAATCATCAATGTCATCGAGGGGATTCCTATGCACAAAAAGAATAGTTTTTAAACATTAAAATGCTCAACCTCATCTTTAAGTGTTCCAGCAAGTCTGTTAAGTTCATTTGTAGAAGATGCACTTTGTTCTGCGGTAGCAGAGTTAGACTGAACAGCATTTGCAAGTTGTTCAATACCTAAGGTAATCTGCTTAATAGCGCCCTCCTGCTCTTTAGATGATTCTGTAATACCATCCATAAGACCTGCAAACTGACCAATTGAAGTGTGAATTGCTTTAAGTGATTCGTCAGTTTCAATTGTCAATTCGCCACCAAGTTTAACTGAACGGGAACTTGTTTCAACAAGTACCATTGTATTTTTAGCTGCTTCTGCAGATTTTGCTGCAAGGTTTCTTACTTCGTCTGCAACAACTGCAAAACCTTTACCCGCAGCACCAGCACGTGCCGCCTCAACTGCCGCATTAAGTGAAAGAATATTTGTCTGGAATGCAATATCGTCAATCATCTTAACAATTTTTTCAATTTCTTCAGATGAGCGTTGAATTTCATCCATAGACTCTTTCATTTCAGTCATTTTTCTACTACCAGTTTCAACAGTAGCAACTACATTTTTGAGAAGTCGGGATGCTTCAACAGTAGCACTTGCATTTTTACCGACATTTGTTTCAATATCATTTGTCATTGAACTGATTTCTTCAAGAGTTGCCGCTTCTTGTGAAGTGTTACGTGCAAGAAGTTGAGCAGATGTAGAAAGTGCATCTGAACCTGAAGCTACCTGTTCACTTACTTCTTTAATACCAGAAATGGTAGTGTTGAGATTGTTACGGATTTTAGTAAGTGATTCTCTGATTTTTCTGTAGTCACCATTGTATTCAAGATCACTTGTAACATTTAAGTTACCATCACTGAGTTCTGACAAGAATCTTTCAATATCTTTTATGTAAGCAGAAAAATCTTTAATTGTACTAACCATAGCATCGTTAAGCACCTGAGTTTCGTCACCACGATGTGTAACAGGAGTTTCACCATGCAAGTCACCTTCAACAACACGAACAAGTCTGTTTGTTGTGTTTACAATAGGTGTTGCGATTTGTTTGGCAATTAACTGGCCTACCCAATAAGCAAGGCAGAAAAGAATAGCAACAATAACAATCAACGCTATACCTATAGAAATAGCCTGTTTGTATGTAGCGTTTTCACTGGTACCGTAAACAACTGAATAACCGTATTGTGAAACTGCAGTCTGTGCAACAGTCATTTTCTCACCGTTGTAATCAAGTTGAGAAACACTTGGCTCTGCAACCTGTAAATTTTCAGTCACTTTAACTAAACCAAAATTTTCATTGAGATTATTGTTTGTTGTATCAACATCATAATCTGCAGAAAGAACTATTCTACCTGTTGCATCTACAACAAAACCTATATCTGTTTCATTTAATTTTAAAGCACCTAAAATTGCACTGAAATAATCCTCTGCCAATTCACCTATAATTATTCCATCATCGCGCTTTAAAGCAACAAGTGTTACATTGTCACCTGCTTCGTTTGTGACATAAGGTGCAACTACCATATATTCGGTATTGGCAGATTCTATAACATCATTAACCGCACTGTAATCATAACCATCAAATTTACCGTGGAAGAAAACTTTCTCAAAAGTTGCGTCACCTTCAAGATTTTCTTCCGCTTCCAAAAGACATTCACTAAGATAAATAATTTCTTCATTAAAAGTCTTTTCTGCAATAGAAGTAACTGTTAAACCATTCTGTTTTGTATTTGCATTGGACAAGGAAAAAATCCCGATTTCTGCCGCTATTGTAACAATCATTGATGCCACAACAACGCTTATGCAAGTAAGTCTTAAAAGTCTTCTTTTAAGTGTGGTTCTCATAACGATACCTCATTTCAATAAATATACAAACATTTCAATTGTTTGTTAATAATTTAACTTTACCATATATTTACTTGAAAATTGTTCTTTTTAGGAATAATAACCTTGTTTTTTAACATTTTTCGATTTTCTGTTGGATAAGTGACACTTTTGTTTGTTTTTATTTTAAAAAAACTCTTGACAACGAGCATTTCAAGTGATATTATACTTCACATATTGATAAATGCATTGAAGGAATTACGCATTTCTGAGTAAAACTTTTCAGAGAGTCGGCGGTTGGTGTGAGCCGATATGTTTCATTAGTGCGGTCTCGTTCCAGAGCAGAACTTCAGAAGCGAATTTTCGTGAGTAAGAGGTTCCGGTTGCCCCGTTACCATGGCTACGGACTTAATTGAGTCTTAATGAGTGACTGCGTTTTTGCAGTAAGCGGGGTGGTACCGCGGATTATTTAAAATTCGTCCCTGAGTCAAAAGTTTTTATGCTTTGACTCAGGTTTTTTATTTTCCCTGATACCACACAAAATAAAAAATCAATACATATCAATATAATAATCATACTTTTGAAAGGATTACTGTTATGAACAAAATCAGAATTTCAGACCGTACAATTTTACTTAAATCACAAGGTAATGAAGCAACACTCAGCTTCAAAGAAAAAGTTGAAATTGCACGACTTTTAGAAAGTGCAAATGTTGATGTTGTTGAATTTCCTGCGATTGAAAATGAAAAAACAGACACACTTCTTTTAAAAACCGCTTGTGCATTTTTAAAGAACAGTATTATGAGTGTTCAGGTTGGTACAACTCCTGAAAGTGTTGAACTTACATACAATGCAATTAAATCTGCCTCTAAACCAAGACTTTCTGTAGCACTCCCTATTTCCCCTGTCGGTATGGAATACACCTGCCACAAGAAAGCACCTAAAATGATTGAGCTTATCAAAACATTAATTGAGAAAGCTGCTTCACTTTGCAATGATGTTGAATTTGTTGCAATTGACGCAACAAGAGCAGAAAGCGATGTTTTAGTTGCTACTATAAAAACTGCAATTGAAGCAGGTGCTAAAACAATTACAATCTGTGACAACGAAGCATCTATGCTCCCTGACGCATTTATAAAATTCATTGAAGAAACAATCAAAGCAATTCCTGAACTCGAAAGTGTTAATTTAGGTGTTATGTGTGAAGATACAAATGGTTGTGCGGCGGCTTCAGCAATGCTCGCAGTTACACACGGTGCAACAGAAATCAAATGTGCTTCAAACAATGCTAACATTACATCTATTGTTACAGTTTCAAACATTATAAGAAACAACGGCGACAAATTGGATATTTGTTGCTCACTCAAATACAACGAATTTTTGAGAATTATAAATCAGGTTGCAAAAATCGCAGATGGCAAACACATTGTTTCAGTTACAGAAACCACAAGTAGTGTACCTGCATCTGAATTCAACTTAACTGAAAACGATTCACAGGAAACTGTTTTAAAAGCAGTTAAAAATTTAGGTTACGATTTATCTGATGAAGACAGTGCAAAAGTATTTGAAAGATTTAAATCTGTTGCAAGTAAAAAGACAATTTCAAACAAAGAACTTGATGCTATTGTTGCAACAACTGCACTTCAGGTCACTCCTGCTTATAAATTAGTAGATTATGTTATAAATACAGGTAACATTATTACTTCATCTGCACAAATCACACTTGAAAAAGATGGCGAAAACAAACAGGCCATCGGCATTGGTGACGGTCCTATTGACGCGGCATTTACTACAATTGAACAAATTGTAGGTCACCACTACGAACTTGATGATTTCCAGATTCACTCTGTTACAGAAGGCAGAGAAGCAACAGGTTCTGCACTCGTTAAACTCCGTTCAAATGGCAAACTCTATTCGGGCAACGGTGTTTCAACAGATATTATAGGTGCAAGTATCCGTGCCTATATAAACGCAATTAACAAAATTATTTTTGAAGAAATTTAAGGGGTGACAAAAAATGAAACTTTCTTTTTCAACTAAAGGTTGGCACGGCTATTTGTGGGAAGATTTCACAAGAATTGCAACAGCGCAAGGTTTTAACGGAATTGAACTCCACAATGTAAACAACCCCTCATTCACAGAAAAAAACGGTGCATTTTATATGAATGCCGCACAAGCTACTGTTCGTGAGCTTTACGAAAAAAATTTAAGAATTCCTTGTATTGATACACTTAAAAATCCTGCTTCAAAAGAAGAAAGAGAAGCATTTTTGGAAGAACTTAACAAATGTCTCCAGATTGCTTCTACACTTCACATTCCTTTTGTACGCATTAAAGCAACTGACACAGGTGCTTCTTTTGAAGAACAAAAACAAGAAGTTATTTCAGTACTTTCTGAAATCATTCCTGAAGCAGAAAAGAACAATGTTACAATTATCATTGAAACATCAGGTCTTTTCTCAGATACAACAAAATTACTTGAAGTTCTCAACACGTTCTCTTGTGATTCACTTGCAGCACTCTGGGATTTTTATTCACCGTATTTTATTGCAGGTGAAGAACCTGAAACAACAATTAAAAATCTTGGTGCTTATGTAAAGCATGTTCACATTAAGGACGCAACTAAAGAAGATGGAGAAATCAAATACTGCCTTATAGGTGAAGGTGAATACCCTATTGAAGAAGCAGTTTTAGCACTTACATCTGTAAACTATAACGGTTTTGCTTCAATTGAGTGGGACCCTAAATGGATGCCTGAACTTGACGATATGGAAATTATTTTCTCTCACTTCGTTAGTTTTATGGCTCAGTTCGGTAACACTTCAAGAGCAAAGAAAACACTTTACTCAAACAAAACTCATACCGGTAAATATGTATGGAAAAAAGAAACACTTATTGATGCTACATTTTCACAGGTGCTCGACAAAATGGTCGAAGAATTCCCTGACCAGTACGCATTCAAATACACTACTCTTGACTACACAAGAACTTATTCAGAATTCCGTGATGATGTTGACGAATGTTGTCGTGCATTTATTTCTCTTGGTGTAAAACCGGGTAGCCATGTTGCAGTGTGGGCAACAAATGTGCCACAATGGTACATCGCTTTCTGGGCTGCTACAAAAATCGGTGCAGTTCTTGTTACAATGAATACTGCTTACAAAATCCACGAAGCAGAATATTTATTAAAACAATCTGATACACACACACTTATTATGATTGATGGTTATCGTGATTCAAATTACGATGAAATTATCGGTGAACTCTGCCCTGAACTCGAAAACACAGTTCCAGGCGAACCACTCCACTCAAAAAGATTACCATTCTTAAGAAATGTTATTACAGTAGGTTTCAAGAAAAAAGGTTGTTTAACCTGGGAAGATGCTATAAAAAGAGCACCATCTGTACCAAAAGAAGAGGTTTATAGATTAGCTGCTACAGTTGATGTTAATGATGTTTGTAATATGCAGTACACTTCAGGTACAACTGGTTTCCCTAAAGGTGTTATGCTCACTCACTACAACATTGTTAATAATGGTAAAAATATCGGTGACAGAATGGACCTTTCTACTGCTGACAGAATGATGATTCAGGTTCCGATGTTCCACTGTTTTGGTATGGTTCTTGCTATGACTGCAACAATGACACACGGTGGTACAATTTTACCGCTTCCATACTTCTCACCAAAACCGGCACTTGCTTGTATAAATTCCGAAAGAATTACAGCGTTCCACGGTGTTCCTACAATGTTCATTGCTCTTTTAGAGCACCCTGACTTCCCGAAAACAGACTTTTCATATATGCGTACTGGCATTATGGCAGGTAGCCCTTGCCCTATTGCAGTTATGCAGGATGTTGTTAACAAAATGAATATGAAAGAAATTACAATTGTTTATGGTCAGACTGAGGCTTCACCTGGTTGTACAATGAGTTCAACTGACGACCCACTTGATGTCAGAGTTGCAACTGTTGGTAGAGCATTACCTGAAATTGAATGTAAAATTGTTGACCCTGAAACTGGCGAAGATTGTCCTGATGAAGTAAACGGTGAATTTGTTGCCCGTGGTTACAACATTATGAAAGGTTACTACAAAATGCCTAAAGCAACTGCTGCCGCTATTGATAAAGATGGTTGGCTTCACACTGGTGACCTTGCTTGCAGAACTCCTGATGGCAACTACAGAATTACCGGCAGACTTAAAGATATGATTATTCGTGGCGGTGAAAATATTTACCCTAAAGAAATTGAAGAGTTTATATACACCCACGAAAATGTTAAAGATGTTCAGGTTATTGGTGTTCCTGACGAACAATATGGCGAAGAAATAATGGCTTGTATCATTCTTAAAGAAGATGTTTCAATGACTGTTGAAGAAATGAAACAATACATTATGGACCACATGGCTCGTCATAAAGTACCAAAATACATTGACTTTGTAGATTCATTCCCAATGAATGCTGCAGGTAAAATTCTTAAATACAAAATGCGTGAAAATGCTATTGAGAAGTATAATCTTCAGAAAGCAAATTCAGTAGAAACAGCCTAAGTTTCGCATAGCGAAACTTAGGGACTAGGTACTAGATACCAGATACCAGGGACTAGTTATTTGAAAACTGAAAAGTATATCCTATCATTTAAAGTTACTTTTAACTAAAAATGATAGGATATTTTCACCTATAGCGAAGCCCTGATTCCTGATTTCTGTTCCCTAGTCCCCAGTCCCTATAAAAAGCGAGATGTTTTATCAATGAAAAAATTTAATATAATAGACTCCCACTGTCACATCTACCCTGAAAAAATAGCACAAAAAGCGACTGACAGTACTGATAAATTTTATGGTGTAACCCACGCCCCTTTTCACGGTACAACAAAAGAACTTATAGAACAAAGTGAAAATTCGGGTGTAAGTAAAATGCTTGTACAATCTGTTGCAACAACTGAAAAACAGGTTTCGAGTATAAATCACTTTATAGCGGATGAAGTTAATAAATATCCCGACAAATTCATAGGTTTCGGCACACTTCACCCGAATTCTGACGACCTTGAAAGAGATGTAAAAGAACTTATTTCTTTAAATCTTAAAGGTGTAAAACTTCACCCCGATATTCAGAATTTTAAAATTGATGATTACCGTTGTCTTAAAATTTATGAGCTTTGTGAAAAATATCATTTGCCAATTTTAATGCACACGGGTGACGACCGTTACGATAATTCTAACCCCAACAGACTCTTACCTGTAATGGAAATTTACACTGATTTAACTGTTATAGGTGCACACTTCGGTGGCTACTCTATCTGGGAAGAAGCAAGTGAAAAATTATGTAAATTACCAAATTTATATGTTGACACCTGCTCTGCATTTTTCGCTTTAGAAAAAGAAACTGCACTGAAAATTATCCGCCGTTACGGTGCAGACAAAGTTATTTTTGCAACCGATTACCCTATGTGGCGACAGAAAGATGAACTTGATTATATTCTGTCATTAGGTTTAACTGATGAAGAGTTAGAGAAGATTTTCAGCACTAACATTTTGAAAATAATTGAGAATTGAAAGTTGAAAATTGAAAATTTCGGAACGCTTCGCGTTGATTGTAATAATTCAGACAGTCAAAAACAAGAATCAGAAAACTCGTGTATAGTTTTTGCTACACACGAGTTATTTTTTAATATTGACAATGTGATTTTATAAAAACTACTGAGTCATCCACTGTATAACTCATTTCAAAAACAATACCAGTTGCTCCATACCATATAACATAGTCATTTCTACACACTTCTTTTGTTTCAACATTCTCGGCTTCTTCCAATGGAATTTCATCAAAAGTAATATCATCTATTATATAAATTTGTTCTTCTCCATTATCATCCGAAGATACTGTATAGTTACATGGTTCGCCATCTTTATCTATATACTCTGTATATTCACTTGTACCACGAAATTTAAAATTCTGTTCATCTTTATAAAGTTCCATCATATTATTATGACACGCTTCAAAAAAGCTTTCTGCCTCTTCTGATGTTTTACAATCTATATAAAAATTACAATTATATAATCTACCGTTTGGAAAATATCTGGTAAAAGCAATGAATTCGATTTTTCTACCTTCGTAATCAAAATCAAACTGATAATTTATTGAACCAGTTTCTGAATTCATTCCACTTATTTCTTTTGGCAAACCATATTTTAATATTACATCACTCGGTCTACTACACCAATCTAAATCTGGCGTTAAAAACGAAACCGGGACATTTTTGAACTTAGATGGTACAATATTTATACCATTTAATGCAACATTCAAAATCATAAAACATACAAAAACTATTGCCACAATTTTAATAAACTTCTTTGAAATCTTAATGTTTTTCATAAAAATCCCCTTTAGTATATTCTTTCAGTCTAATGATAAAATGGGAAAATTACAAAAAAGTTATTAAATTTATTAAGAATTTATTACAATTCTTAGGGAACAGAAAGCAGAAAACAGGATCAAGTGCTTCACTAAAAACAACTTTATCCTACCATTTTTAGTTTAAATGAAACAAAATATTAACTCCCACAATCGTAGGGGCTGACTTTTAGTCGCCCGCGAGTAGCGGGAGTTAATATTTATGTTACAATAAACCAATCGAGTGCAACGCGTTTTATTTAATCTGTTTCCTATTTCCTGTTTCCTTGCAACTTACACACTTGCCACTGACTCACTGACCACTATCCACTTATTCCTCCCGAATTCGCTTTTTAAGGGATGTAAAAATCCAAGAAAAAATTATAAAATACTCAAGATGGATAATTTAATTGATATTTTTGGATCTAATTCATATACTCCTAACTCATACAATTTCAAACAAATGTAGCAAGTATATTAGAAAGGAGTTTTTCAATGTATAAGCGTATAGTTTTCGTGGTATTTCTTATAGTTCTCACTTTGAGCATATCATCTTGCAAAACAATTCAGAATGACACCACAGATTCGGCAAATATAAATGGAACAAAGAACACAAATAATGATATTATTACTTTAAAATCATTAAAAGAAAACTCAGATGTTTGTGTTTTTATCTCTACTAATAGTTTTTATGAAATTAAAACTAAAAACAATGAACTATTTATAACAGTTAATATGCTCCCTTTAGAATGGCAATCCGATTATTTCGATGACTATATTACTATAATTGAGCAAAATGAGACATATATAGAACCCGAAAGTATGTATATTCTCTTTTTATCTGAAACTGAAGATAATAATGGTTACTATTTAACTTTTGGTGAAACCGGTATTTTCAGTGTCAAGGGTCATGGTATCATAAAACCTGTTAATGCTAATCTAAAAACTGATGTCAAAAAACAATGGAATAATGATATTGAGATTTTTTATGAATGGTTCAAAGAAAATTATCCTGAACCTCCACAAGCTCCTGAAGATACCTTTGAAAACACCACTACCAATCCCAATACAACCACAGATGTTTCATAATGAGGTGAAATAAAATTATACAATTAGGTGAGTTGAATGAATAAAAGAATTCTTACAATTTTTCTTGTATTACTTATATCCTGTACAACATTTATCTCTTGTAATAATGATTATGTAAACCAACAAGACAGCACTAATATAACTTCTGAAAATATTTCTGAAAATAATTACTGGACTTTTGATAAACTTGTTGAAGAATCGGATTGTTGTATTGTTATTTCAAAAATAGAAATGATAAATGAAAATTCTCCTGAATTGTCACGCGGTGTTTCAAGAGAAGTAGAAAACGAATTTAAAATGAATGTAACTCTTATAGAATATAATCAAAACGATTTAGGTAAACTTCAGGCTACAATTCAACTGAGTGGAAAACTGTGGTCACTCATGAAATAGGACATGCTCTAGGTCATGAAGGGCATACGCGAAAAAACTCTATAATGACAACTTATTTAGAAGAGGCAGCTGATGAAAAAATATACACCCCAACCTCAGATGATTTACAACAAATGTTACAAGTGTATTAGGAAGGTGTATTTTATGTACAAGCGTATAATTTGTGTACTATTTGTTATAGCATTTATTTTAATTATGCCATCTTGTGAAACAACAAAGAAATACTACTCCGATTCAACTGATATAAATAATGAAACAGTAACATTGGACTCGTTAAAAAACAGTTCCGACTTTTGCACTATAATATCTGCGTATTCGTTTTATGAAACTAAAACCGAAAAGAATAAAATATATACAACCGTATGTTTTAGACCACGCGACTGGCAAGAAAATTATATGAGTGCAAACTTAATTGATGCAACTTTGGTCAAAGGCCAGATTGACATACACCCTGGTCAAAAAGCAAAAACAATAACAATAATTGAATATGGTAAGTCTTATATTAAGCCAGACAATAAATATATTGTGTTTTTAAACAAGGGTGAATATGATAACACTTATTATTTAAGTTCAGGAAAAAGTAGTCTTTTCACTTGTCATAGTGGTGGTGACATTACACCAGTAGATTATAAACTAAAAAAAGAAGTTGCCGAACACTGGAATGATGAAATGGTAACATTTAGTGTTTGGTTCAATGAAAATTATCCTGAGCCTCCTCAAACCACCACCGAAAACACTACTATCAATTTTGATACAACCTCAGATTTTTCATAATTTGGTATAAAAAAACACAAAAACATCCTATCATTTAAAGTTTTCCCAAACTACAAATGATAGGATGTTGTTTTTATTCACAAATAATTATAATTGCCGACCGCAGGTCCCGAAATTCTGCATTTTGCATTCTGAATTCTGCATTCATAAAATCAGCTCTCGCTGATTTTTATATTCTCCGCCTTAACCTCTGTATTATTAAGAACCGCATCCATTATCTGCAAAATACTTGCGTCGTTAAGGTTGCCTTTTGTAACAACAACTTCGGCGTTATCGTTATTGAGCATTACAACACATTCACATTTTAATTTTGCAGAAATGAGTGCTTCAATATCTGCTTCAAGTTTAATTGTTTTACTTAAAGCGTCTATAGATTTTGAAATTTCGTCTGCACTTTCGCTCTTTTCAGGTGCTTCTTTTAACAAGGCTTTCATTTTTTCTAAAGCATCGTCGTGCGCT
Source organism: Oscillospiraceae bacterium (assembly GCA_015065845.1). Classification (GTDB taxonomy): domain Bacteria; phylum Bacillota; class Clostridia; order Oscillospirales; family Acutalibacteraceae; genus DTU089. The sequence continues at coordinate 32,138 of SVPQ01000006.1, read as the reverse complement.
TTGGTTCTTTTTAATTTTACTGTACTGAAATAGTCAGTGTTTTTAGAAGCAGTTGCAGTAGCGTTATCTTCTTTTTTGTCTGTTTCTGCTTTATCTGAATTCACATATTTTGCTTCGCCTAAATTCTGTACATATTCATTTGTTGTATCATTAACCCCCGCAACATTATCTGACGAATTTGTAAAATACCAATTCACAAACACCGCCGCACCTAAAGCAACTACAAGAGTAGCCATAACAAGTTGTCTTCTTTTAATAAGTAAATTCATTATTAATCCATCCCTTCAAATGCCATTTTTTCAACTGATATATTTGTACTGTTTATGTTAAAAACCGCCGAAACAGTTTCTATTATAGCCATTTTCACTTTTTCGTTATCGCCACCTGTTGCAACAACCGCAACACCTTTTACAACAGGCTCATAAACTTTAATAATTACTCCATCTTGTGTATTTGAACCTGTTTTTGCCATAACAAAATTCTCCTCTTGTTCCTCTTTAAAAACACCCTCTGTGCTTTCAGTTTTTAAGTTACTGTCTTTTAAGTAAACATTTTCGTAACAACTTTCAAGGGTAATCATCACCTCTGTTTCGCCTGCACCGTCTATTTTTTCTATGAGTTCTTTCAGTTTTTCTTCTTGTTCTTTTATGTATTCTTCTGAAGATACATTCAATTTAACATTGACTTCTTCACTGTTTCCGGTTTCTTCTGAAAAACCTGAGACAACTAAAAGAACCAGTGCCAATACTGCACATATTATGAGTACTATATTCTTTTTATTATTACTTAAATTCTTAAAAACTTCTTTAATTTCAATCATTTTCTTTTACCCCTATCTGCAAGATTTCACCAAAATCACCTTTCAGTTTTTCTTTAAGAACAGGAATTTTTTCTTCAAATTCAGTATCAACCAGAACTTTCAATTCTTCTAAAACTATTTCTTGTGACTCTTCACTTATTTCTGTGCTTATATATATTTCATATTCATTCACGCCTTCATTTATGAGTATTTCTTCAACATTTTTATAAATCTCCCGTTCAATAAGGTTTGCAGTATTAAGCAAAGCTTTTTCTTTATTTTCTTCTGTTTCAACCTGAATTTCTATTTCTTCGACCGCACCCCTAAAATCAAATGTCGCAAGTGGAATTACAATAACTGAAATTAAAATTATTGAAGAAATTATTCTGAAAGTTTCTTTATTTCTTCTTGGTGCAACAAATTCAAATATACTACCGAGTAATGCACAGACTGCATAATTCATTAAAACTGTTTTTATACTATCCATTTTTAAACACCAACATAAATCCGCAAGAAATTATAAAAAGCACCGCAGAAAAACAGATTGTAGCAATAAGAAGAATTATTACATCTTTGAAGACTAAAATTAAATTCTGAATTTTAAAGCACCCGAAAATTTCTGAAACTGTACTTATAAAATTGAATGACAAGCACCATATAAAAAGTTCCATTACAATTGGTAAAACTGTTATAACAACAGTCAATATTCCAAACACACCCACTGTGTTTTTAATTAAACCAAGACTTGCTATGACACTCTGGTAACTTTCACTCACTATTCCCCCGACTATTGGTAACGAGCGACCTACCAGAAATTTTACACCTTTAACCGCAACAGTATCTGCACTGCCACCTAAAATCGTTTTAATTGCCGAAAGTCCTGAAAAAACAGTAGTTAAAAGACCTAAAATAAAAATATAGAACTTTTTAAATAAATCGCTCATTCTTTCGCTGAATGTTTTAATATTGAAACACGAAAGGAAAGAAAGTGCGCACATACAATTTGCAAGTGGTTTTGAAATCCCTGAAAGAATTACACTCATAACGGAATTAAGTGCTATATTAAGCCCTAAAAAGGATGTACCCTGAATCACACCGCCACTTGCAGAAACAACTGCACAAAAAATGCCCCCAAAAAAAGAAGTAAAAGCAGAAAGTGCTTCTAAAACAGAAAACGAACGGGTAATTAAAGATACTACGGGTACTGCTAAAAGACAAGCAACACACGAACTACCAATAAGTGTTACAGTTTCAGGTGAACGCGAAAGATTTGTTAAAAGTGCCATTATTGCCATTACACCTGTAACAGAAAAGAAATATTTTAAAGGCATTTTAAAACTATTAAAAAATATCTCTAAAAACGAATCAAAAACTTTTTTTGGTGTAACGCTAAAAACACTTTCATAACTTAATTCTGTAATACCCATACTTTCTAGAATTGCGACAGTATCAGAATCTATACCTGAAATCATTTCTTCAAAAGAAAATTCATCGCTATATTTATCAATATCGCCATCCCCTGCAAACGCGGTTACAGAAAAAAGAAAAAAGCAACACACTACAAATAATAATATAAATATCCTTTTCATTTTACTGCTCCAATAATGCCAAAGCGGTTGTAAGAACTGCTGTAAATATAGGAATTGCACACGAAATTGCAAGAACTTTCACAACTATTTCAAGCACTCCCGCCAAAGCATTTTCACCGTTATCACGACAAATGTCAGATGCAATACCGCCAACAGTCAACACACCAAATGCTTTAAACATAATTTTAAAAACATCTGTTGATAAAAAACTATCACCAATATTCCTCAAAGTCTCAAGTAACTCTTTTAAATCAGGCAAAACACCTATTATAAAAATTATTATTACCGCTACTTCTGACACCGCCGAAAGAGATGGTGAATGTTTTTTTATTAACATAAGAAAAATCAGGCTTACGAGTGCAAAAATCGCTAATTTTGTTACTGTCATAGTCCAAAGAATGATGATAACTCATCATTAAGTTCAGAAAGAAATGGTAAAAGCATTAAAACTACAATAATAATTCCTGCAATTGTAATTATGAGTGTATATTCTTCTTTACCATTCTTATTTAAAACCTGATTTATCACCGCGGTTATTAACCCTATTGCCGCTATTTTGTAAATAAACGAAATATCCATTTTTTAACCTCCGAGTATCAACACACATACCACAGAAAGCACACTTATTGATATAACTACATTCACTTTCCCCTTTTCATTACCCGCACTTTCATTGTAAAATGCTTTGAACCGTTCTGTGTATTCATCACAAAGTGACAATTGCCCCACACTGTCGGTTGTCCCGATTTTATTTACAAACCCCAGAAACTCCCGCCTCGCCTTTTCACTTGCATATTCTGAAAGTCTTACACCATCGTTAAAATTTATAAATGAAAATTTTTCTTTCTTGCCACATTCAATTAAATCATCATAATTCATAGAAGAAAAACGGATATTATTTTTCACCATATTTATAAATTTTACCGCTTCATAAAGTGAAAGTGTGTTTCGTTTGATATTTAAAACCCTGTTTACACCTAAAAGAACAAAACAAAATGCAATACATAAAGAACTTATTATATTCATAGTTCTATCACTTCCGCTACTTCACAAGGTGAGTTTTTCCCTTTTAACACAACAACCTTTTTAAACACTTTTGAGTCAACAAGTTTTTTAATATTAGGTCTTGACAGTACCTCAGTAAAACTGTTACCGTGTGCAGTTGCTATAAATCCTACACCGCTGTTCATCCCCGAAAGCATCCCCTGAATTTCATCATCAGCCCCAATTTCATCCAAAACGATTATATCGGGGGAAAGCGTTCTTAAAGCAATATCAATCCCCACTTCTTTAGGATAAAGTGACAAAACATCGGTGTGAACCCCCACATCAACACCTTCACCAAAAGATTTTGATGCTATTTCATCCCTTTCGTCAATAACCGCCACTTTTTGGGGTTCAAAGGCATTTTCACCTGCATATTTCTTACATAAATCCCTTAAAAGTGTAGTTTTACCTGAAAGAGGTTGCCCGACTAAAAGAAAAGAATTACAATCTTCCCCCACTGCGTTATAAATATCCTCAGCACAGCCCTTGTATTCACGAGAAATTCTTATATTCACACTACTGAACGAATTAACAGAATACACTTCACCATTTTTTATTACCGCACACCCTACCACTCCCGCTTTACATCCGTTTTTCAAAGGGAGATACCCATGAGCCAACATATCCTGATATGTATGAATTGAACGCCTCGAAAGTGAAAAGACAATCTCTTGCAACTTTCTGTCATCTGTAAAATAAAGGTCATCATTAAAATTCACTGTAACTCTGCCACTTTTAGTACAATAAAAAACTCCCTCTCGTGTATTAAGCGTCAATGGTTTATTACTTCTGAATCTGATTTCATTAACTTTACACATAAAATCCTTGTTTATTACCGAAAGAAATTTTGACACATCCTCAGGCAATAATGATATTGCATTTAAAAAATCCTTCATTTTAAAAACCCTTTCTTTTTTTGTTTCTAAAAAATATTTATTTACGCTTGTCTTGAAAAAGAACTTTTTAAATAAAATATTTTGAACATACTATTAAAAAACATCAAAAAGATTGAAAGAATTTTACATTTATGGTATTATGTAGAGTGATTTGAAATATTTATCAGGAGAAACAAAATGAAAACACTTTTTAAAGAAAATAAAAAATTGCAACCCCTTTATAATAACCGCTATTCATTTTTAGCGGCAGGTTGCACATTTTTAATAATGATGATAGTTTACTATTGTTATGATTTAATTCCGTTTGGTGATAAGACCATTTTAAGAATGGACCTTTACCACCAATACGGCCCACTCTTTGCAGAATTTTACGAAAGAGTTGTAAACGCTGACAGTTTTCTCTATTCGTGGACTTCCGGTGGTGGAGGAACATTTTTAGGTAACTTTTTCAACTACCTTTCTTCACCATTTGCTATTGTAATGCTTTTAGCAGGTCACAAAAACATGCCCGAAGCAATTGCAGTTATGATAATTTTAAAAGCAATAACTGCATCTTTCACATTCTCATATTTTATAAAGAAAAAGTATTCAGCTGAAAACTCACCTGTAATTTCTGCTTTTGGTGTACTTTACGCTTGTAGTGGCTACTTTATTGCTTACTACTGGAATGTAATGTGGATTGATTCTTTCTATTTATTCCCACTTGTAATGCTTGGTATTGACAAGATTATAAACGAAAGAAAACCTTTACTTTACATTGTTTCTTTGACACTCACATTCTTTACAAACTACTATATGGCTTATATGGTTTGTATTTTCTCTGTGTTATTCTTTATTTACAACTACTTTATTCAGTACGATTTCACATCAACTTATTTTGGTAAATTAAGACAAAGACAAAAGGGTGTTAAATCATTTTTCTCTTGGGGATTCAACAATTTAAGAAATTCAAGATTTTTTGACACAGGTTGTCTTTTTGCATTTTCTTCCGTTATTTCCGCTTTGCTTTCTGCAGTTTCACTTTTACCGGTTTATTATGTACTCGGAAACTGCTCTGCAACAAGTGGTACTTTCCCTCAGGAATTAAAAACATACTTCTCTATTTTTGATTTTCTCGCAAACCATTTAGCGTATTTAGACCCTACAATCCGTAGCAGTGGTGATGATGTTTTACCTAATGTTTACTGCGGTATTTTAACAGTAATGCTCGTGCCGCTCTTTATTTTTTCAAATAAAATCACTGCAAAAGAAAAGATTTTCAGTTGCGGTATTTTAGGTGTTATGTTTGCAAGTTGTTACACCAACTATTTAAACTACATCTGGCACGGCTTCCACTTCCCTAATGACTTACCATACAGATTTTCTTATATGTATTCATTTTTGCTCCTTATTTTCGCATTCAGAGCATTCACATTTATAAAAGAATACACAAAAAGGCAGATTATCGGTGTTGGTACTGCAACAGTATTCTTCGTAATTATGGTACAGGAAATCGGTTCAAAGAACTTCTCTGAAGTTGGTGTATGGATTTGTATTGCATTCATTGGTATCTACTGCCTTGCTTTAGGTATTTTAAAGAATGACCAATACCCGAAAATTGCAGCAGCCGCTTTAATTCTCTGCTCTTGTTGTGCAGAATATATTGTTGCTAACACCAACAATTACAGTATGGACCAACCAAAAACCAATTTTGTAAGCGACTATGATGATTTCCAGATTGTCAAAGACAGACTTGACCAGGAACAAGGTACAGATATGTACAGAATGGAACTCACATCACTCCGTGCGAGAATGGACCCTTGTTGGTATTATTACAATGGTGTTTCAACATTTTCTTCAATGGCTTACGAAAAAGTTTCAAATATGCAGTACCATTTAGGTATGTTCAGTAACTATATAAACAGTTACACTTATAATAGACAAACACCAATTTACAATGCATTTTTCGCACTTGATTATATTGTTGACAACGACCAGGGTTCAACTGCCGATATGAATGAAAACTATTACGAAAGGGTTTTCAGTAAAGGCAAATATGTTGCGTATAAAAATAACTATTCTCTCCCGATTGCTTTCAGAGCAAACGAAGAAATTGCTTATTGGTCACACGACAACTCAAATCCATTTGAAGTACAAAGTGCCCTTTTTGAATCTGCAACAGGTTTAAACCAGGTGTTTTACGATATTACTTTAGATAAAGTTTCAACAAATAACACAACCTGTAATTACGAAGGTTATGGCGATTCCGGTTGCTACCCTTACACAGTAACTGGTACTCCTGCAGACGCATCTTTAACTTATGATTTAACAGTAGAAAAAAGCGGTAACGGTTACCTTTACTTTAAAACTGGTTCAAATTCAGTTGAAAGAATTACGGTTACACTTTCAAATGGCACTGCAATTTCTCAACCAATTGACACAAAACCGCACATTTTAGATTTGGGTTATCTTGAAAAAGGTGACAAAGTTTCTGTATTTGCACCTATCAAAGAAGGTCAGAGTGGTTACACATATCTCTATGCAGTTACTGTTAATGACAAAGAGTTTAAAGAAGGTTACCAACAATTAAAGAAAGATTCTTTACAAGTTGAAAGTTTTACAGAAACAGAAATCAAAGGTAAACTCACTGCAAGTGAAGATGGTGTTATTTACACTTCTATAAACCATGACACAGGTTGGTCAGTTTATATAGATGGCGAAAAAGTTAAAGAAGATGATATTCTTGCTATAGGCGATGCACTTTTAGGTGTGCGTGTAGAAAAAGGCGAACACACAGTTACATTTAAATATGTTCCTGACGGACTTGTTCTGGGTGCTGTAGTATCGCTTTTAGCGTTAATAACTCTTATAGCTTTATTCTATATCAAAAAGACAAAACTCTTTAAATTCAACCCACCTTTGTATGAAGAAATTGTGACTGAGGAAGTAGAGGTTTCAGTTTCTGAAGAAGTAACAGAATCGGAAAACGACACAAGTGAAAACAAGTAGGTGTAAAAATGTTTGCTAAAATAAAAAGTGTAGGACTTTTAGGTCTTAACTCTTATATGGTAGATGTTGAAGTGAGTATGTCTGCGGGTAAATACGCAGTTACAATTGTTGGTTTACCTGACACCGCAGTCAACGAAGCAAAAGAGCGTGTAAGCGCGGCAATGAAAAACTCGGGGTTTGAAATGAGTGGCAGTTACCACTACACATTTAACCTCGCCCCTGCTGACACTAAAAAGGAGGGTTCTTTTTACGATTTGCCAATTGCTATATCTGTACTTTCTGCAACACAACAAATACGCGGTGATTATAAGGATGCGGCATTTGTCGGCGAACTCTCGCTTTCGGGTGAAATTAAAAGCATAAAAGGTGTTTTACCAATGGTTATTGCCGCAAAAGAGCATGGTGTAAAAGAAATTTTCGTGCCATTTGAAAACTGTGAAGAAGCAGCGGTAATTGAAGATATTAAAGTTTATGGTGTAAAAACTCTTAAAGAGGTTGTTGAGCATATAAACGATTTTAATATTTTAGAACCCGTAAAAATAAAACCTTTTACCACATTCGAAGTTCCGTCTTACTTACCGGACTTTAAAGATGTCAAAGGTCAGTATGAAGTAAAAAGAGCTTTAGAAGTTGCCGCGGCTGGTGGTCATAACGCTATGATGATAGGCCCACCAGGCTCAGGTAAAAGTATGCTCGCAAAAAGAATACCTACTATTTTGCCTGATATTACAGTTGATGAGGCTTTAGAAACAACAAAAATATATTCACTTTCAGGAAATCTTTCAAAAGATAACCCGATTATAAATTACAGACCATTCAGAGCACCACACCACTCCGTTTCTCCTGCGGGACTTTCAGGTGGTGGCACAATACCGAAACCAGGTGAATTGTCTTTAGCTCATAACGGTGTGTTATTTCTTGACGAGTTACCTGAATTCACCCGCAATACAATGGAAGTTTTAAGACAACCTATCGAGAATGGTACTATTACAATATCAAGAGCCGCTTGCGCTCTTACATACCCTTGCTCTGTTATGCTTATTTGTGCTATGAACCCGTGTCCCTGTGGTCATTATGGTCATCCGACAAAAAAATGCACCTGTCCTTCGGGCGCACCTGCAAGGTATCTTTCAAAGGTTTCAGGTCCTTTGCTTGACAGACTTGATATTCACATAGAAGTACCACCTGTTGACTACGCACAACTTTCAACAACAGAAGAAAGCGAATGTTCCGCAGATATAAGGAAGCGTGTAAACGAAGCAAGAGCGATTCAGTTAGAGCGTTTTAAAGGTACAACTGTGACCTGTAACGCAAAAATGACACCTGCTATGACAAGAAAATTCTGTATTCTTACAGAAGATGCCGCAAAAATTTTAGAAAGTTCATTTGAAAAACTGGGACTTTCTGCAAGAGCTTACGACAAGATTTTAAAAGTTGCAAGAACTATTGCTGACCTCGATAAATCTGAAGAAATAGAGAAAAAGCACATCTTTGAAGCAATTCAATACAGAAGTCTGGACAGAAAATTCTGGAAAGAATGACTCAGTTACAAGTATGCAAGTAACAAGTGTGTAAGTTAAATAAAAAAGAAAAAAGTTCTATCGTTTAAAGTTTGTGTGAACTAAAAATGATAGAACTTTTTTGTTTTTATATACTTGCAACTTGCATACTTGACACTTGCAACTCAAAGATTTGCTTTAAATTTCTCTGCTCTCGCCTTAATGTTACCGTCTTTCGCACTCTCGATTGCTACATCGCAATATTCTTCTGCTGATGCTTTCTGACCGATAAGTTTTAAAAGACTTGCAACATAAAGTGAAATCTGTGCTTTTTCGTTTAAATCAACGATTAAATCGTCGTCAATTATGCTACGGAGTTTTTTAATAGCATTTCTTGCACAGTGTGTAGAAAGTTTAATATCACCTGCATCCTTACAAGCCCAGTGGAGATTGAGCCAGAGCATACCGATTGTTGCTTTATCATCAGGGTTTATAGTTTCATTGATATGAATTGCCTGTAAGTATGAAAGAATTACATTATCAAAAGGACTTTTTAAAATCTCTTCATTATTCTTAATTACTAATGCGTGTTGAGTTTTCAGCATAAGTTTTAACTTATCAACTTCCGTATCATCTATTGTAAAGAATTTATTTGTAAAGTTACTGTAAGTACAGTGTGGACAACGGGTAACCTCGAGCCACAAGGGGTCAGCGTTATAATAAATCGCTCTGCCTGTTTCTTCAGTTTCTCTTACCTGAAGCAAATTCTTTCTTACAGTTTTAGCAGTAACCATACCATTACACACAGGACAGGGTTGGTTTAAAAGTTGAATGTAATTAGGGTCTTGCGCTGGTTCTTTTACATTATGACTGAAATTGAACTGTGAAGGCAAAGAAAAAGCGACTGCCTTTTTCTTTTTATTGTTCTGTGAGCGTTTATATAATTCTTCGTTGAGTTTTCTTATTCTGTTACTCATACCGCTCATTATAATTTCTGCCATATCAGGGCAAGTTTCAAGAAACTTTTGTAAATTACTTTTATCAATTGCTATACAAACAGTTTCTTCTAAAGCGATACAACTTGCACTTCTCGGAGCCTTGTCAAAAATTGCCATTTCGCCAAAGAACTGACCTTCTCCAATTTCAGCAACTTTTGTAAGATTACCTAATATACCTGTGATAAACACACCTATTGAACCACGAAGAACAACATACATTTCTTTACCCCATTGACCTTCGTAACAGATATATTCATCTTTACTGAAGTATTTAGGTTTAGAAATTCTTTCGAGTTCAATCTGATTTTTAATAGCCATAAATTTATTTTCCCCTTTTTGTTCAGGTTGATTATTTTAAATAATCAACCTGAACTGTTTGTTTTAAGAAAGACCTGTTATCATACTTTCATCTTTTCCTGCAGGAAGTGCCACAGAACCACTCCTCAAGCCTGAATCCACTACATTTATTAATGATATATTAGTAGCATCGCTAAGGTCGAGTGATGTTATCTTCGGACAGTTCTGTACATAAACTTCTGTCAGATTTGCAAGTCCTGAAAGATTAAATTCTTCAAGATTCGGTGCATCCGATAAGTGTATCATTGTCATACTTGTACAACCGCTTATGTTAACTGATGTTAATCCGTTGTACTCACTGCCCGTTCCTGTACTCATTATAAAATAGTCAAGCTGAGTACAGTCACCTGCGTCAACTGTTTCAAGATTCAAGCAATAAGAAGTATCCAATCCGGTAATACCGCTGTTACTTACATCAAGTGTTTTAAGATTTTCAAATCCGCTTAAATCAATTGTTGTAACCGAACTGTTATCTGAAATATCAATAACCTCCAAGGTATCCTTAAGCATACCTGCAAGCTCACTATCAGATAAAGCTGCATCACTTGCTTTAAGTGTTTTAAAGTTCGTTAATGATGGTATATTAAGAGAAGATATATCACTCATTCGTGTATTGCTTATATCAATTGAAGTAATAGCAGTACAATTATCAATATAAGCCGCAGTTAATGAAGTAAGACCCGCTAAATTCAACTCCTGAAGCGAGTTACTGTTCGATATCTGCAAGCACATCATACTTGTACAACCGCTTACATCTACACTTATCAGATTATTGTTAGAAGTCTGGTCCATAACTAATCCTTCCAACAACGCACAATCACTTGCATCTACTGTTTCCATATACAAGCTCTGATTCGCTTCAAGCGCAATAATTGCGGTACCGCTTACGTTCAGATTCACGAGAGATGTACATGTGCTGACATCAATTTCAGTAATATTTGTACAATCGCTTATATCTAAATCTGTAAAAGTATTACTATCAGTAAGAGTTAATGATGTAAGAGCAGTACATTTTTTTGCTTCTAAAGCTGATAATTCGGTAAGTGTTGAAACATCTAATATTGTAACCTTTGTATTACTTATGTTTAATGATTCAAGATTACTCATATTGTCAACATCTATTGTTGAAAGGTTTGTGAGCAATGAAGCATCAATATTTGTAAGTCCGCTACCCGTTGCAACTAAGTTTTCAAGTGCCACCAAGGTATCTAATCCGATTATTGATGTAAGTGAAGTGCAATTCGTAACATTTAATGTTGTAAGATTTGTACAACCTGAAACATCTAATGTTGCAAGAACAGCACAACCACTCAAATCAATACTCGTCATAGTTGCATTTTGTGCGGTATATTGTGTAAGCGAACCCGAAAGCATTGAAAGGTCAATACCCAAACCATCTGTAGCGGATACATTAAGGTTGTTAAGTGAAGTACAGGTATCGAGACCTGTTATTGTAGAAAGTGCCGTACAACCTGTAAGATCAAGTGATGTAAGTGCCGTACAACCTGTAACATTAAGATTTGTTATAGCTGTACTCATACCTGTTATAGTTTCAAGTGCTGAACAGTCCGAAACATCAAGTGTCGAAAGCTGTGTCAGATATGTTACATCAAGCGAAGTAATTCCATTGTTTGAAAGTGTAAGACTTGTAAGAGTTGCGTTGTTGCTTCCTGCTGAAAGCTTAACACTTGTAAGCGATGTAGCACCCGTCAAACTCAAATTCGTAAGCCTTGTATTATTATAAACCCAGAATTGTGTCAGTGCATCAGAACCTGTTACAGAAAGTGTTGTTAAACCTGTGTTAAGAAGGTTAAGACTTTCTATTGATGTACAACTGCTTATATCTAATGCATTAAGCGATGATACATCCGAAAGATTAAGAACTTTAAGATTTGCACTGTTTGAAAAATCAAGTGATGTAACATTCGTATTTTCAGTTAATGCAAATTCTTCAAGTAATGTGTTAGCCGAAACATCAAAACTTGTAAACGAAGTTATACCATTAAGGTAAACATTTTTAAGATTCACATTCTCTGCAAAATCCATAGTGTCAGTACCACTATTGAACTCTGTTACACCTGAATAAGTAAGATTAAGTTCTTCAAGTGCAGTAAGAGTAGTTGTATCGAGTGTTGTAATACCCTTACAATTATATAAATTCAATGTCTTTAATGCGGTACAACCGATTACTGAAAGTGAATTAAGAGTTGTGCTTTCAGTAGAACGCATTAAATCTAAATTTGTAAGTGAAGTACAGTTTTCAACATTCAAACTCTGAAGTACAGGATTTGATGAATTCAAATCAAGACTTGTAATTGCTGTACCTTTCAACATAAGGGTTGTGACAGAAGAACAATCAGGAAGACCAACAATTGTTGAAAGTCCTGCACAAGCCAGAGTATTTACTTCTGTAATAGCAGTACACCCTGTAAGCTTGAGACTTGTTACTTTATCAAGACCACCTATTGAAAAACTTGTAAGTGCAGTTTTATTACTTACATCAAGTGCACCCGTAACACCCTGACAACCACCAAGGTCAACTGTTTTCAGTGCAGTCAAATCAGTGAAATCAACTGTTGTAAGACTTAAAGCATTATTTATGGTTAATGTTTCAAGAGCTGAACAACCTGTTAAATCTATGCTCTGTAATTCGTAAGTGGTACTGTTATCATTTATTACAAATGATGTAAGTGCAGTACAATTACTCAAATTAACATTTTCCACTTTAGTGTTACTGTTAAGGTTTAATTCAGCTAAATTCACACAACCGCTTACATTTAAATCAGTAAGTGATGTACAGGTATCAAGACCTGTTATCCTGTCTTCTGTAAGATTTGTACAACCTGAAATATTCAAGGTTTTAAGACCTGTAAGTCCTGTAATATCAAGATTTGTAAGAGATGTAAGTCCCGATAAATCAAGGGTTTCGATATTTGAATTATAAGAACAGTTAATATTCGTTAAGTTTACAAAATTCTCAATACCTGTTAAATCGGTGTAACCACCATCTGTCTGACTGTCGCCCGCAATATTTATTGTTGTAACAGTTGTTAATTCATCACCTATTAACGCTTCATCTATAGCATAAGGGTCGGTGTTAAAGTTCGTTTTAATGTATGATAAGAACATACTGTCAGGGAAGTTAGAACTATTTAAATCTAACCACTCACCGCCACAAGCGCTACAACTTAAACCATCTGTAGATTTTGTATGAGAAGCAGGAACTGGCTCTGTATAACTCCAACCACATTCACACGAATATGTGAGCAAACCTTCTGTAGTACAACTGTTAGGTGTTGTCACCGTTTCAGTGTAGTTATGGTAAGTGCCATCTTCAAGTGTTTCTCCACACACACTACACTTTTTATGCACATCGGATTCATTTCCGTCTGCTTCCGTATGACCGGTTTTACTAACAGTTTCTGTGTATTCATAACCACAATCACAACTGTATGTATACAAACCGTCTGTTGTACAGTTTTCTTTTTGGTTTACAGTTTCCTGTAACTCGTGTTCTGTTTCTAACGGCAAATCACAAACCGAACACTTTGTATGAACTGCATCTGTACCGCCATTTATTTCAGTATGACCAGTTGCAGATAAAACTGTTTCGGATATTACTTCATCACAGACTGTACAAGTTACTGTTGTTTTACCAGTTTCTGTACAAGTAGGATTTACAGTTGTAACATTTTCTGTATGACCCGTCTTTGCAAGAACAGCAGTTGAAAGAGTTTCGTCACATACGCTACACTTTGTTGTTTTACTACCGTTCTCTGTACAAGTCGGTTCTACAGTTGTTACTTCTTCTGTATGACCCGTCTTCCCGAGAACTGTGTAGTAAAGTTCTTCACCACACACAGTACATACTGTTGTTTCACTACCATCTTCTGTACAGGTTGGTTCAACTGTTGTAGTTTCTGCAGTATGCTCGATTTTGGGAATTTCCGTTTCAGAAATTATTTCTTCACATACCGAGCAACTTACTGTCGTTTTACCTGTTTCTGTACAAGTTGGCTCTACTGTTGTTGTCTTTTCTGTATGCGGAAGTTTTTCAATTTCCGTTTCAGAAATTATTTCTTCACACACCGAGCAACTTACTGTCGTCTTACCTGTTTTTGTACAAGTTGGTTCAACAGTTTTTGTTTCTGTAGTATGTCCTAACGAAGTAATTTTTTCTTCGTAAATATAACCACATTCACAAATGTAAGTTTTCACACCATCAGTTGTACAAGTTGGTTCTGTCACAATCTCTTTAAATGTATGAGATTTACTTAAAACCACTCTACAAGTTTCACACTCTGTATGAGAATCTTTTGTTCCGCCGAAAATCTCTTTATGACCAGTAGCATTGTTTACAGTTTCAGATATCTTTTCACCACAGACTGTACAACTCACTACTGTTTTACCCGACATAGTACAGGTTGGTTTTGCGGTCACAGTTTTAGCAGTATGCCCCGTTGACGCTAAAACAGTTTCTGCAATAACTTCTCCACAAACAGAACAACTGTCTGTTCTTAAACCAGCGCCTTTGCAAGTTGGTTTAGTAGTTACTGTACCCACTACTGTATGCCCTAAGGCAGAAATAATAGTCTCAGAAATGGTTTCACCGCAATCAGAACATCTGACTATCGTTTTACCATCCTTCGTACAAGTTGGTTTAACTTCTTCTGTTACTTCATTATGTGTATGAACAGTACCCAGACCATCAGTTGGTGGACCCTGAACCATAACACTTTGTTCTTTCACTTCTGCTTCAGTAGTAGTTGCAAGTGGAACATTATCGTCAGGTATAACGATTTCTACAGGATTTTCTATCTTTTCTGCTACTTCATAAACAGAAGTTTTCGTTGTAACATCAATATTACGCTCTTCAATGTGAGTTTCGATCTGCTCTGTTTCTACAAACATCTGGTGACCATTTTCACTTGCAAAATAAATATCCACAAGGTCATCATCAGGAATATCTTCAATTACAATCGGTTTTAAAACACTTTCGAGTGTAACTGGTGTTATATTAATAATTTCACCACTTGCATTCGTTTCTGTAATGGTAGTATCATTATTGACATTACTGCCATTACCACCAACTAAGGCACTTAGGTCAATCTTGACTTCATCGACCAAATAAACAGTTTCTTTGTCATCCATATTAACGGTTGCTTTAAAACCTTCTTTAATGGTGACTTCAATATCTTCAACATCACCATTAGGTTGAACTCGTTTACTTGAAACTGCACCACCATAAGTCATAACGTCGGTGTTGAGTTCACCTTTTTCATTCCTCGATAAATCAACTCTGAATAACGTACCGCGAACCGCTAAAACGGCATTTGGTGTGTTTACAATGAAATCTTCATCTACTGCCAATGGTTTTGTAATTTCACTTACAAGTGAACCGCGCTCAATTTTAATTGTGGTTTTCCCTGTGCTGAGTTCAGTGAAATTCGCTTTACTACCTGATTCTAATTTCACATACTTATCATCATCAAGAAGCATTCTTATATAACTGTTACCACCGGTAACAACTGTGTATCCTTCTTCAAGGTGCATACCTGTATATGCCTGATATTCAATATCATCATGAACAACACCTACTGTTCCCTGAATTTCAATAACAGTTATAGTCCTGTAACCCTCGTTAGTTTTACCGAAAGCGAGAACTGTAGTAAATATAGTAGCAACAATTGCGGCTATAACAAAAATTATAATGGCTATCTTAGTATTTTTTGCTTTTTTATTTTTCACCATCTACAAGTCTCCTTTCGTGTTAGTTTTATAAATTTAAATGAATTTATCTCTCTTTAATTGTTCTAAAGATTTTTTCTTGTTTTCAAATGAATTTGTTTCAATCAGAATGGTTGCATTGTTAAAATACTTTTCATAACATTCATAAAAACTGAATCTGTCAACCTTGCCACTGCCCCAGGCTGAATGTAAATCGCTTATTAAATCATTATCATTTATGTGAACGTGTTTTGTGTATTCGCCTAAATCTTTCGCCCACTCTGACGGTTTAATTCTGGAAATTGACGCATGAGCCCAGTCAAGACACACACCAAAATTATCATTATTATTTAACCCTTCCGCTATTTGTTTAATAACAAATGGGTCGCAGTCAAACATATTTTCAAGATAAATATTAATATCTTTGTTATTATTAAGAATTTCTCGCCAGAACAAAACATTTTGTTTTACAAAGTCTTTTATATACTCTTCTGTATTTAAAAAAGGATTGTAATTGGTGTGAAAAACAATTGCTTTTGCACCAATTTTTCTTGCAACCGAAATACTCTGAGTGATGCGAAGAAGTGAGATTTCTTTTATTTTCTCGTCAACACTGATTGGTGTAACATCAAAAAATGCACCATGCATTGTTGTGTATTCAGGTAAATTATACAAGTTATACTCTTTTATTATTTTATCCTGAGTTTCAATATCATCGAGAATACCCGGCATAAAAAAGTCGTTATATTCAAATCCCAGATTATATTCCTTTTGCAATGCAAAGGTATTTCTTAAATCATTTCTGTCGGGAATAATAAGTATTTTTCTCATAACTTACACACCCTCCGGACTTGTGTACCCCGCTACACCTGTAACTGTGTAGACAAATACACCTTTTGACTTACCTTTGAGTGGAATTTCACCAACATCTTCAACGGTAATTCTGTCGCCCAAACTGTCACGGACTGCCTGACTTATGTAAACATTACCCCTTGGGGCATTCGCTTCAAGACGAGCCGCAGTATTTACTGTGTCACCAATAGCGGTGTAATCCATTCTGAACTCGCAACCTATATTACCGACAACTGCGGGGCCACAGTTTACGCCGACACCGAACCCCACCTTTTTACCATAGCGTTCAACACATTCTCTTTCAATTTTATTGCCACCACTGACAATATCCCACGCGGTAAGAATTGCTTTATAAATATAATCTTCTGTATCAAACGGTGAGTTAAACACTGCCATAGTAGCATCACCAACAAACTTGTCGAGTGTACCACCGTGACGGAAAATACAACGGGTTGTAAGTTCTAAATAATTATTTAAAATATCAACAACCTGTTCAGGCGGCAGACTTTCTGAAAGAGTTGTAAAACCACGGATATCAACAAACATTACGGCGATATCGCGATTTTCACCGCCGAGTTTTAATTCATAAGTTCCATTTTTTGCTATTTCTTCAACTACCTGTGGTGCTACATATTTATTGAACGCCTTTTCTATACTTTTTTTTTGCTTTTCTTGCTTTGTAGTAGTTAACTGCAACATAAAGAATTGCAATAACTACCGCTAAAACAGGAACTGAAAGAACATTCATCATATATCCCTGATTAAAGAGGATATATCCTGCTAAAAGTTTCAATATCGCAGTAGCGAGACACACAATAATTGTTTTTGCTACACTTAAATTCCAACAAAGGTATGTAATAAGTGCAATAACAACCGCACTGATTATTGCATCAACTACCTTGTTCACATTCTGGAGTGTTTTACCTTCGATAATCGCTTCAATAACATTAGCGTGTATTTCCACTCCGAACATCTGACTGCTTCTGTCGACGGGAACAAAATAAGAGTCCATCATACCCGCGGCATAAGCACCGACTAAAACAATACAATCGTCAAAAGCAGTAGCGGGAACATTACCATTAAGAACATCAATAAGTGAAACATTTTCATAGTCCCCTGGTTTACCGCTGTAACGAAAATTCATAACGCTTTCATCTGTAGGGAAATTTACTTCTTCACCCTGAGATTCCATATACTTTTCGTAAACAGAAACACTGAAACTTTTTGCAGTTACATCTTCACTCTCATTGAACGAAAGAAAAGAACTCCTTATAAAACTATCATCATTATCCATAAGAGCATTGACAAAACCAAGATTCGCTACATCTCTTAACTCTTTATATGGTAAAACTTTATCTTTTACCGTCATTGAATTTTCTAAAAGAACACCATTTTCATCTTCTTGTAACTCTTTTGAAAACACATAACTGAAACCGCAGACTACATTGCCATATTTTTTACACATATCAGCAAATTCGTTATCTGTTTTTTTATCTTTTTCACTTGAAAGAAGAATATCAAAACCAACTACTGCGGGTGCTATTTCCTCTGAAACATTAAGTGCATCTAAAAGTTTTGTATAAACAGAACGGTCCCATGTAGAAATATCGCCAAGTTCATTCATTGTTTTATCGTCAATTTTAATAATTCTTATTTGCCCCATTGTAGCGGAACTGTGGTGATACAAAATATCTTCAGCAGTTTTATCTACAATACTTAAAAGATTTAAATATACTGCGAAAAAGGCTATAACACCCGCTAAAAGTGAAGCCGATATTCTCTTAATGTGTTTCATTGAAAACCACCAATTTCAAAAAATAATTATACATTTTAAATATACCATAATATACATAAAAAATCAATATTTTACAATGTGTTTTTTGTTGATTTTCCACTTGAAACTTACACACTTGACACTTGCAACTTTAAAGACACTGTGCTATACTAACATAAAAATTTATTTCGTGTTGGAGTATTTATAAAATGCTTGAAAAACTTCGTGAGAAATTCACCTATACTCAGACAATTGTGCTGAGTTTCGCATTACTGACTTTAATAGGTGCCACAATACTGACTTTACCTGTTTCTTCTGCTACAGGCACTATGACACCTGTTCTAAATGCACTATTCACTTCAACAAGTGCCATGAGCGGTGCCGGGCTTGTACTTTACGACACATATACCCACTGGTCACTATTTGGCAGAATAGTAATTATGATACTTATACAAATAGGTAATTTAGGATTTATTATTGTTATTTCTATGTTTTCTCTGTTTTTAAGAAAGCGTATAGGAATTTACGAAAGACGCGTTCTTATGCAGTCAGAAGGTACACTTCGTTTAAGTGGTGTTGTTAAACTTTTAAAGCGAATTTTCTTCGTTACATTTATTACCGAATTTATCGGTGCTGCAATTTTAGCTATAAGATATTGCAGTGAGTTTGGCATTGGTCCGGGAATTGAACTTTCAATTTTCCATTCCATTTCTGCTTTTTGTAACGCAGGTTTCGATTTAATGGGCATCAGAGCACCGTTTTCATCGTTAACTTCTTATCACGATGACCCGCTTGTATGTGTAACATTGATAGTACTTATCATAATCGGTGGTGTCGGTTTTCTTGTATGGGATGATGTTATCAACCATAAATTTGATTTTCAGAAATATTCACTGCACTCAAAATTAGTATTTGCTACAAACTTTATTTTGTTTGTCGGCGGTGCACTACTATTTATGATTTTTGAAGACAAGAATTTGTTTGATGGTTTACCGATATGGGAAAAAGTTTTAAAAGCATTTTTCGCATCAGTAACGCCAAGAAACGCTGGTTTTGCAACCCTTGACTATACACAGGTTTCTCAGGGCAGTGAAATGCTTACAGACCTTTTGATGTTCATTGGTGCAGGTTCAGGTTCAACCGGTGGTGGTATTAAAGTTACAACTGTTGCAGTGCTTTTTGTTTTCACAATTGCCGCCGCAAGAAACAACACTCACCCTCAGGTTTTCAAGCGTTCTATACCAACTGAGGTTTTAAAACAATCTGTTGCTATTTTAGTTATTTATATTATCGCGGTATTCACAGCAACTGCTGTTATCTGTACCGTTGATGACTTCTCTATTACTGACACAATTTTTGAAACAATTAGTGCTATAAGCACATCTGGTCTCTCAAAAGGTATTACAACAGAACTTTCAGGAGTTTCAAAACTTGTCGTTATTGCTCTTATGTTTGGTGGTAGAGTTGGCGGTCTGACACTTATGCTTACTTTAGCAGAAAAGAAAGTTAATGCCCCGATAGACAGACCAAAAGAAAATGTTATTGTAGGTTAAAATTTATTTTATACAGGAGAAATAGTTATGCAATCAATACTTGTAATTGGCGTAGGCAGATTTGGTAAACACTTAGCAAAAACAATGCTCGACCTTGGTAATGACATTGTTATAGTAGATAAAAACGAAGAAAAGGTTGAAGCACTCAACAGTATTTTCCCCGACTCTTTTATCGGTGACTGTAAAAATGAAGGCGTTCTTCGTTCATTGGGTATAAATAACTTTGATATTTGCTTCGTTTGTATTGGCAGAGATTTTCAGGCTTCTTTGGAAATCACATCTTTGCTTAAAGAGTTAGGCGCTAAAAAGGTTGTTTCTGTTGCAAAGCGCGACAGACAGGCAAATCTTTTAAAGAAAATCGGTGCAGATAACACAATTTACCCTGAAAGAGAAATTGCAGAAAAAACTGGTATTAAATATAATGCAAAAAACATTTTTGATTTAATTCAGATTACTGATGAATATGCAATTTATGAAATACCTGTTTTAGTTAGTTGGATTGGCAAAACCATTCAGGAAGTTGATGTCCGTAAAAATTACAAAGTCAACATTATCGTTATTAAAAATGGTGACAGAGTAACGGGTGCTCCGGGTGCCAACTACAAGTTCGTTGAGAATGACCACATTATGATTTTAGGTACTCAGCACGATGTATTCAAATTAGCGAATAAGACATAATAAAAGAAGCCATCAGCAAATTCAATGATTTGTTGATGGCTTTTTAAATTTTATATTATCTATAGGTAGCTGTGCCAATATTATTGCGATAAATACTAATATACAACCAAAAATTTCGTTACCTGTAAGTCTTTCACCAAATACTGCACCTGAAAGTGCTGCGAACACAGATTCAAGGCTCATTAAAAGACTTGCAACTGTAGGGTTTAAGTTTTTCTGGGATACAATCTGTAATGTGTACGCAACACCTGATGATAAAACCCCTGCATAAAAAATTGAAATAAAAGCCGCTTTAATCAAAGCAAAATCTATTGTTTCAAAAATCAATGCTGTTATGAGTGACAATACACCCACAACGAAAAATTGAACTAATGAAAGACGAACACCGTCAACCTTTTTCACAAAATGGTCAATTACCATAATATGTACACCGAAGCAAACTGCACAGAGTATGAGCATTAAATCGCCAAAATTCAGAGCACTTGTTTCGCTTACACATAAAAAGTACATTCCCACAACACCGAGAGCAATACACACCCACATAAAAGGTTTAACTTTTCTTTTCAGAAACAACCCCAAAATTGGCACTGCCAATATGTAAAGAGTAGTTAAAAAACCCGACTTACCTACTCCCGATGAAATAATTCCGACTTGTTGCAGTGCAGATGCGGCAAACAAAACAACACCGCAAAAAGTACCGCCTAATATTAAATCTTTTGAAAAAAATGTTTTGTATTCGTTGTGTTCACCTGTACCCGATTTCTGTCCTTTTTTATAAACCACCAGCGAAACCGGAATAAGTGTCAAAACACCTAAAAATGAACGCGAAGCCAAAAATGTAAATTGCCCTAAAATATCTAGTGCTTCACTTTGTGCTACAAATGCACTACCCCATATAAAAGCAGCAAGTGTTAAAAGAAGTGAGGCTACCAACTGTTTTTTTCTTTCTTGCTTTAATGCCATAAATTATCCTAATAACTCCCGAACTCGTTTTGCTCTCAACACATCTCTGCCGTTTCTGTCTAAAGGTCTATCAACCGAAAGCGAGATTGTCGCAGGTTGCATATTTATCATCATACCTTCAATTTTTGCAGTATCTATATTTATAAGACCTTTGACTGCACCAAGACGCACCAACGACATAAGCTCCATAAGTTCATCTGTATCAATAAGTCTTGCATATTTTAAAATACCGTACGCTCTGAAAATTTTATCTTCAGTTGCATTTGATTTTAAAATTTCTTCTCGTGCACTTCTTTCTTGTGCCGCAATCTGTAAAGCAATAGATTTTAAATTTTCTATTGCCGCTTTTTCAGAAATGCCTAAAGTGATACTGTTGCTTAATCTGAACAAATCACCTTTAGCGGCAGCACCTTCGCCATAAGAACCACGAAGAGTAAGACCAAGTTTCTGAACAGTTGAAATAAGTTTCGGAATCTGCATAAGACTTGCAAGACCTGGTAAATGAAGCACAACAGATGCTTTCATACCTGTACCTATAATGGTCGGATCCTGTGTTAAATAACCTATTCTTTCATCAAATGCAAAATTAAGTTTTTGTGAAAGAGCGTTATCAATTTCATTTGCAGTTCTGTACGCTTCATCAAGTGAAAATGCGGCATACATAACCTGAAAACGAATGTGGTCTTCTTCATTGAGCATAACGCTTACTGCTTCATCATCTGTAATCAAAAGTGCTCTGCCATCTCGTGATGACGCAAACTCAGGACTTATAAGGTGTCTTTCCGCAAGGGACACAACTTCATACTGAGAAAGCATTTTCATTTCGAGATAATTAAAGTTATAATCTCCGAGAGATGAAGCGGCATCTTTAATAATTGAATTAACTTTTAATTTATCTTGTAAAGAGAGCATTTGCGGAAATGGAAATTCTCTTAAATTTCTTACAAGATGCACACTTGTGCTTATTATAACATCATTTTGTGCACCTGTACCCAGATACCATTTAGCACCCATTATTTTGCACCCCCGAGTAAAGCATTAATTTCATCACGCAATTGTGCCGCCAACTCAAAGTCTTCGCGTTCAATAGCGAGTTTCAATTGCTCTTTCAAGTCATTAACATCAATCTTTGGGGAGACAACTGATTCTGTAAAATTCTCAGGTGTTTTACCCTGATGTGTAGTTTTACCGTGAATTTTTCTTAATGTTGGTAAAAGTTTGTCGTAGAATGTAACATAACATTCAGCACAACCTACTCTGCCACTTTCTGCTATATCTGAGAAACTTTTTCCGCAGAGTGAACATCTTAAAGTACTGCTACCTGAAAGAGTTTTTTCACTTCTGCCAAGTAAATCACTGAAAAGGTCACTGAAACCAAGACCGAAACTGCCAAAACTATCACCATATCCAAGTGAACGGGCACAATCAGAGCAAAGATGCACTTCAGTTGCACTACCGTTTATTATTCTTTTCATGTGCATATTAGCTTCATTTTTCTGACAATTCTGACAAAGCATAAAAGCACCCCCCGTAATTTTCAATATACATTACTTATTATAAAACAATTTGTGATTTTATTCAAGAGAATTGTTGAGAGAATTAAGAATTAAGCGGTAAGAATTAAAAGTTAAAAATTGAAAATTGAAAATTTCGGGTCTGCGACGCAATTATAATATTATAAAAATAACTACATTCTTCATTCAGAATTTAATTGATGAGAGAATATAGTTTGTTTTTACTAATTACTAATTCCTAGTTCCTATTTTCTAACACCTAACAACTAGCCATACTAGCCAACTAGCCACACTAGCAACTAGCAACTGACACACTGACAACTAACCACTCTATAACACACTTGCAACTTGCAACTGATTTATGCTATACTACCCACATACGAAAGAGGTAAAAATATGAGTTTTGATTTTTTGAATTGTAACGGAAAAGTTGCCTTAGCACCTATGGCGGGTGTTGCAGACAGAGCTTTTCGTGAATTATGTGTAAATTATGGCGCTTGTTATTCTGTTACAGAAATGGTGAGTGCCAAGGGGTTAAGCCTTGACGATAAAAAGAGTAAAGAGTTACTTACTATTACTGAACCTGAACGCCCTTGTGGTGCACAGATTTTTGGTAATGACCCGAAAACAATGGCAATTGCAACAGAGAAAGCATTGGAATTCTCGCCACAGTTTATTGATATAAATATGGGTTGCCCTGCTCCAAAGGTTGCGGCATCCGGTGGCGGTGCACTACTTATGAAAAGCCCTGAACTTGCAGAAAAAATAGTAAAAGAAGTTGTTAAGGTTTCTACTGTACCTGTAACAGTAAAAATGCGTTCTGGTTGGGATGACAATACAATAAACGCAGTAGAACTTGCAAAAAGATGTGAAAGTGCGGGTGCAAGTGCTATTACAGTTCACGGCAGAACAAAGGTGCAGATGTACTCCCCCCCTGTTAATATTGACATTATAAGAGATGTAAAAAGAGCTGTAAAAGTGCCTGTCATTGGTAACGGCGATATTACTGACGGCAAGAGTGCTGCAAAAATGCTTGAAGAAACCGGTTGCGATTTAGTTATGGTTGGTCGCGGTGCTTTAGGTAGACCATGGGTATTCAAGCAGATAAATGCTTACTTAGAACACGAAAGATTTTTACCAGAACCACCGGTTATTGAAAGAATGTTAATAATGCTTAAACACATTGAGAAACTTTGTGAGTATAAGGGCGAAAGAATTGGTATAAGAGAAGCACGAAAACACGCCGCCTGGTACACAAAAGGGTTACGCGGTGCGGCAGAATACCGTGCAAAAATGAGTTCAATTGAATCATTTGACGATTTAAAATTCATCGCCGGCGAATTTATTGAATTAAGTAAAAAGAATGAAAACATCTAACATCTAACATCTAACACCTGACACCTACTTCCAATATTTGTGTAATGAAATTAAACACCCCGTATGTTACTATTAGAAAGACATTTGTCAAAAGCAAATGCAAAAAATAGTAAATACGAGGTGTATTTTTATGAAACGAACGTGCAGTTTAATTTTAGCACTGATTTTATCTTTTACTTTATTTTCAAATTTTAATTTAACCACAGAAGCAAGTAGCACTGTTTATGGTGCGGGTAAAGTAACAACAGCCAGTACCTCACTTAATGTACGAAAAAGTGCTTCAACATCTTCAACTGTAATTACTACTTTAAAGAGAAATTCACAAGTTACACTTATAAATAAAAGTGGTAATTTCTGGTATGTAAGATACAGTGCTTCAGGTTATGGTTACTGTAGTGCAGATTATATTACAGTTACTTCCAAAAATGTTAAAACAGTAAAAACAACTAGTGGTAATCTTAATGTAAGAAGCACGGCTTCTACAAGTGGTACTGTTCTTACAAGGCTCAGCAGTGGTACAAAAGTGCCTGTAATTTCAACCTCAAATGGTTGGTCCAAAATTCTTTATAACGGTAATAAAACCGGGTTTGTAAGCAGTGCTTATTTAACAACAGCAACTCAGAATAATACAAATACAAGTTATAAAGCGATAAAACTTTCAGGTGTACCGAATTTTAAACAGACGGACTCTCGTTGGGCAAATGTAATTATTGGTTCATCAGGGCAGACAATAGGTAAAATCGGTTGTGCAACAACTGCAATTGCAATGCTTGAAAGCAAGAGAACAAATACTACAATCTACCCGCATAATATGATGAAAAAACTTTCATACACTTCGGGTGGTGCGGTTTATTGGCCGACAAATTACACACAGATAACATCACAAAGTGGTTACCTTACAAAAATTTATAATCTTTTAGAACAAGGAAAACCTGTTATTGTTGGTGCTAAAAAATCAAACGGAGGTCAACACTATGTTGTTGTAACCGGTGTTAAAGCAACAAACACACTTACAACATCATCATTCTATATAAATGACCCCGGTTCATCTACAAAAACAACATTAAATCAGTTTTTCAGTGCTTACCCTTACTTTTATAAAATGTTGCATTATTAAAAAACATCCCATACAAGTCAGTAACTTGTATGGGCTGAAATTGTTTTATTCAGCAGAAACTTTTGCCCACTGTGCGTAAAGAATCACTTCACTCTTACCATATACATCTTCAGGATAGTAATAACCATCAATATCATACATCTCGCCTGAACCATCCTGTGCAGTATTCCATCCAATAAATTCATATCCGTCACGGACAAATTTATTTTTGAATATTGGCATACCACCTGCATAACGGTCAATAAGTTGTTTTTCCATTGAACCTGTACCACCATTACCATTGAAGGTAATTTCTGTGTAACTGTTACTCCAGTATGGTGACATTTCTAATGAAGTTTTGTTTTCATCAAAGAATCCCCTACCAGATTCATATCTGCCATATACTAATTGCAATGGCCATTCATAATGAATAGGATACTGACCAGGGCCACCTGAGCAGTCATTAAATACCCAACCTGTAATTACGCGGTCTTCATAAGCAAAATCAAGTTCTGGTAAGCTTATTTCTTCGCCGTAATTATAAGTCTTTGTTACAGTAGTACCTGTTACACCACTATAACCGCTATACTTATCACCGCTATAGAATGTAATTGTAATTTCTATTGGTTTCCAGTCTGCTTTAAGAGTTAAACCGCCGACTGGCATTGTTATTGAGTCATCGTATGATGCGTTTTCAAGTGTCCATTTTTCAAATGTATAACCAGCCGCTTCAGGAATTTCTACATTCTTGACTGCATCACTTATTGTCTGACCGTGTTTTACTGAAACTGTAACCCTCTCGAATGAGAAGTTACCTACTTCACTACCCACAACATATTCCTCACCAGTTTCTTCATCAACTTCTTTTATATCAACCATAGTCTTAATAGTTGAGTTATTGAAATCGAATACAAGGTCATAACTGTTTCTTGTGTAGTAAAGTTTCAATACAGTACTGCCATTTGCATTTACTGTTGCAGACTTGACGTTAAGAGCGTTGTTACTGTCAAATGTAAATCCGTCAACTGTTATTGCAGAAGCATTTACTGTCGAATTTGTAACACCTGTAAAATTCTGTGTTTTTGAACTATCAATAACAAATTTACCAGTTAAATCTTCAAAGTAATGTTCTACTTTATATGATGTACTGTTACCTGCAATCCACTGCGCATAAAGTGTAACTGTACCAGATGTTGCAAGATTCAGAACTGTTTCCTGGTCAGAATATTTTGTACCTGTACCATCTGCTTTTGTATTCCAACCGTTGAAAACGTAACCAGTCTTTTTAAATGCATTTGATGTGAGTGTCTTGCTCTGTCCGTAAGTAAGTGAGAGACTCTGCATTGTACCACTTGTTGCACCATTGCCATTAAATGCTACTGTATAATTTGCCGCAGTCCAGATACCACTTGTTTTTGCATAGAGCGTTGCACCATCTGCTGACATCTTACCATATTCAACATCAAGCCAACCTGTCAATGCATAACCAGGGCGGGTATTATCAGCGTTAAAGGTAGTTGGTGCTTTAATTGTATCACCGAATTTTACCTTTGTAGTAGCAAGAACTGTTGAGCCATCGTAACTCATCCATTTTGCATCGTAAGTATTTCTGGTGTAGTAAATCTTTAATGTAAGATTGTCATCAGCAGTAATTACACCGCTACTTACAGTGCCACTTACATTTTTATTGACTGTAAAGCCCGTAAATGAAATTTCATCAGCATTTACTGTTGAACCGAATGGTGATTTACCTGTTTCAGTCTGAGTGAGTACATAAGTACCATCTAATTGCTCAAGATAATACTCAGTTTTATAATTGTATGATTTTGCTTCCCAGAGAGCAACAAAAACAATATCTTCATCTGAGTAAATTTCATCACCCGAAATATAATAATCAGTATCTATTAAAGTTTTTGTTTCATCGCCTTTTAAGTAGAAACCTTTTAAAACATAACCTGTCTTTGTGAGTGAGAAACTATCTTCATATTCAAACACATAGAACGGAACACCGTATTTATAACTTGGTGTGTAAGTACCACGAAGAATACCGCCATCCAATTCAAATTTTATATAGTGTTCGTTTCTGTAATAATGATAATTTACAACTGTTGTACCGTCACCGGCAATTGTTACTTCCTGTTTTGCAGGTGATGTGTAACCTTTATAAGTTTTTACTTCAGGTTTTACTTTAGAATCAGTAGTACCTGTAAGTTTTTCAGTTTCTGTTTCACATTCACTAGAAGTAAAGCTACCGTCTACATCTTCACGGATATGATTTACAATATAAGGTGTATCATCATTTGCTTCATAAACTGCTTTGAAGTAAAGCGGTAATTCACCCATCACATATTTTTCGCCTGGTTTATAAATCTTGTCATCAGTGTAACCTACAGATTTCCAACCAGTTATTGTATAACCTGCTTTTCTGAACTCTTCATTATCTGCTTCAGACGGAATTGTAAATTCTTCGCCTTCATAATGATATTCGAGTTCAGTGTTATTCCACCATACTTGTTTGTAATCGCGTTTATAATATGCAGAAATACTTATATAATCTACTGCATCTATATGTTTTTTCTCATATTTTATAAACTCATCGTTTACAACTGCGACAGCAGAGTAATTTGAACACCATGTGTTCATAAATAAAGTATCATCCTGTGGATCTAATACTTTATAGTTAATTATTGAACCTGCAGGAGCAGTATGAATTTCAGTATGTGAAGGTTCGTCACTGAATGTACCATCTGAATTCTGAATGAAGTAATTAACTTCAAATTCAACTTCATCTGCTTCCCAGATTGCATAATATGCTATTGAATCACTATTAAGTGCAGGCATTTCTTCAGGTAACTCAATAATACCAGAAGAACCATCCGGTGTTAATGACCAGCCTTTGAATGTGTAACCAGGAATTTCAGTTTCCGCATAATCAGGTGCTTCCAAATCCTGTTTGAATTGAACAAGCTTGGTTACAGATTTTTCATCTTCTCCGAAATATTCATAATCAGGATTATTAGCGTAGAATGTTACTCTGTATTCTTCTCGTGTGTAATAGATACAGAGATTTGTACTTCCATCACTTAAAATATTTGTACCGTAATCGGTATAAATTCTGCCGTCAGGAAGTTCTACGCTGAAGTTTGTTGGGAATTTATGGAAATCAAGGTTTATACCATGTTCGTATATAACTTCACCGAAACTGATTTTATCACGTGTTGTACCTATTTTCTTTTCTTCTTTATAAACCTCATAAACTGAAGGGTCTTCTATTGAAGGAATTAAATGTGTAACTGTATAAGGTGTGTCTGATCTCTCAGTGTATATTGGTTTTAATCCGATTGGTGTGCTTGGCATTTCAACGCCTTCAAGGTAATTTACTTCATCAAGCATTTTACCGTTATATTCAGGAAGAGCGTCACAAACAACTTGCCAACCAACAAAATCGTAACCTGGCTTTTTGTCATTATAATACTCAAGTGCAGGTAACTTTGAACCTTCCACAAACCATCTTGTTCTAGCCCTGTCAGGAATGTCAAATGCCTGACCATTTCTTATAGCTACAACGAATGGTTCATAATATTCTACCTGAACTGTCGGTTCAGTCTTTTTCCACTTCAAATTAAGAATAACTGTCAAAGGTGCTTTTGTAAATGAAGCGGTTTTACCTGTGTATGTAAATCTGACTTGCGTATTTAATTCAATATCATTAACTTCAGGATTAACTGAAATCAAACCAGTCTTTTTATCGTAAGAGAATTTAGGGTTAGTTACAGAAACATCAAAATCCGCTAAATCTTTTCTTACATCTTCTGTTTCACCTGTAAGCACATTCATCTTACGCATTTTAAGGAATTTAGGATTTATACTAATGGTTTTTGAGTTATAAACAGTTTCTGAAACCTTTGGTTTTACCACAGATACTATATTCTCTGCATTACCCGAATTCCACAGTTCCAGTTCACCCTCATACAAGTGAACTCTGAACGATGCCAGGTCAAGCAGAACACCGCCAAACAAGTCTAAATCTATATAAAGACCTATTGCTGCGTATAATGCACCACCAGACTGAACATTGTGTTTATTGGTCTTACCGTTCCAATCGTAGTGGAAATAGAAGAATCCGTAAAGGTCTAAGTAAACACCGACTTCTATCATAGCACCAAGGTTATCGAGTTTAACACTTATAAGACCTATTGAGAATGTTACCCTGATACCCGCACGAAGTCCTAAGTTACCCATAATAAAGAAGTTGAAGTTCGTGTACGGAGTCTGCTTATCTACAACACTTGCAGAGCCTTTTCTGTCAAACATTCTGAGTGTAAAGTTGTACTGCTTTACATTTAATGCTTCAAAAGAAACACCCATTGTTATATTGAGTTTAGCACCAAATACAAGTTCAACATCTAAAACATAGTTTACAATATGTGTTTTAGGGTCAATATAACCTTTGTTGTGATACAAACGTATTGCTAAGATATCAACATAGTCAATTTCTCTTTCGAGCATTTTTGAATACTCATTTATAAGAGAATTTTCTTCATCAACATTAAAGAACGAAACATTTCCGTCTTTCAGCATATTATTAAGCTTGGTTGCAATATTGCCTGCAGATGAGAATGTGCCATCTTTCTTTTCAACAAGTTCATTCCAGAAATATGATTTCTGATGATATTTTTCTGTATAAACTGATGCAACTGCACCGACACCGGTGTAAACACCCATATCAAATCCGGCACTTATAACTACTTCATCAATCCACCATATTATATATGCCCAGTTATCCCACTGAACATCAGCAGAGAATCTTGTGTTGAATTTAACTTCTTGTTCAAAAGTTACATAAAGGTCAAGATAAAAACTTTCTATAACTCTGTGACCATTTTCAACAACCTCAATACCTACAGGAATTGTAACCCCGAAAGCAACTCTTAAGCCGGTACCCTTATTTAACTCGGTTACCTTTTTAAGTTTTGTAGTTATTTCTGCTCTTATATCAGGCGGGTCAAGTCTTACCATATAAGAAAGGTTACCCGCTTCAACATCAATACCAAAGAGCTGCATCTGGTCAGGACTTAAATGATATTTTTTACCAAAAACAACTTCTTCATCTGTACCGAGTTTGTTCTGTAAAATATATTGTGCAGATTTTTCTGCAAAGCCACTGTCTTCTGCCTGCTCAATAATCTGCTCTTCTAATTTTTCTACCTCTTTTTCAGGAAGAACCATATCAACACCATTTGTTTCGTATGTTGAAAGAGCGTTTTTGAGTTCATCTACAGTAACAGGTTTTACTGTAACAACTGTAGTTTCAGCACCTTTTTTAACATCGGTAATTTCATAGTAATCAGCAGTTTCTGTTTCACCAAGAACACCCTCATAAAGTGCAATAAAATCACCGACATTTGTTTTTGTATCTTCGTTTAAAGCCTCTTGATTTTCAAAATAAGTAAAATCAAGCACATCGTTATCTAATGTTAATGTATTTTCACTGTCATCTTTATCTGCGTGTTTCGGAACTGGTAAAACATCAGGTAAGAAAACAACATCTTCTGCTTTTGCAGATTTATAAAAATACTTATTCCCCTCAACTGAGGTGATTTCTACATAAGCAACGTCACCGTCAACTACTGTATTTTCTTCAGTATCAACTTTACCATCATGTAAAGCAATTACATCGCCAACTGAAATATCGTTACCGCTGTATGTAAATACACCTGTAGCGGAATTATCTTTCATAGCGATACTGCCATCAGTTTTTGAAAGTGAAATTGTATAAAGACCTGTTGCTTCCTCCATATCAAAACCAGAAATTTTATCTGTTTTTATGAATTTAACATCATCGTCTATTTTAAGATTACTTTCCTCTTCGCGTGTTGTAAAAATATTATAAAAACGAATTTCTTTCTTCTGAACTTCGCCATCATAAATAAATAACACATAATCATCATCTGCAGGCATAATGCCATCTTGTGAAACAGTCTGTTCACGGTCAATAGCAGAAAGCTGATAAGTTTTACCCGCTTTTAATCCGCCATTTGGTAAAACTGTATATGTACCATCACCGTTATCATCAACAGTAAACGGAACTGAAGCATTACCATCTGAAACCAGAGTTAATAAAAGACCATTTTTTACTGCTTCAAGAGTTGGTGCTTTAACCGTAATTTTATGTGATGTTTCTGCATCCAGAGCAGAAACATAGTTAAGACTCCCCTCTTTTGCAGTAGGGTCTGTGCTCTTTACCATTTTAGGATAAAGTGTAATATTTTTCTTAATTACATCATCAGTACCCGCAAGAAGAGCAAGGTCACTGTCATAATACCAACCTGCAAAAACATAACCCTCTCGTGTAGGGAGTGGCATTGAGTAAACCAACTCACCTGAATCAACAAGTTGTTCTTCAGGAAGTTTTGTTGCCTTTTTGTCTT
>SVPQ01000030.1 GCA_015065845.1 Oscillospiraceae bacterium | reverse complement strand
CTATAAAATCTCTGGTAAAGAGAAAGAGCGAATTGTTACTGAGCTTGCAGAGAAGAGAGCGCGCGAGGGAATTGTGGTTGAGTGATTAGGGATTAGAAAACAGGAAACAGAAAACAGAAAACAGGAAACAGAAAACAGGAAGCAGAAAACAGGAAGCAGTGGCAATTACCTCTGTTTCCTGTTTTTATTTATTCTTTTAAACATAAAACTCAGATAATTGACCGAAATCAATTATCTGAGTTGTTGTTAATTTTACTTGCTACTTGCAACTGAGACTAAGACACAGAACACCGCATGATATCTCAAAAATCACACACAACAAATGAAAGTCGCTAAATCGATATATTGTGTTTTTTCGAAAAGTTATTTCTACATATCGTAGACTTTCACACTAACCGTCCCCTGATTGTCTTATCTCACTTCTTGAGTGCTCTTGTATAATCCCACTTATTATCATATTCCGTTATTTTTTCGCTTTTTGTATCAATAATAATATATCGACTATAGTATATATCCTCCGTAAGGAATAACAATTCACGACGTTTTTTAATTACTTCATTAAATGAAACTGAAATATCATTATATTTTAAATCTCGAAACTCTAAAATATTTTCAGAAGGAATTTCTAATTTAAATGCTAGAATATTCTTATTATTACTATAAACATCTGAAATATATCCTTCGTAAACCACTTCATTATTTTTTAATACAAAGCCCATCAACGATTCAGAAGTTGCTTTTGAAACACTCCAAACATCATTCTCTTTAATTTGTGCTATTGTTTCATAAAGAAAACCATTTGAATATTTCCAATTTATATCAATATTATTTTTTGTACAAAACTCAATCATTCTATTTTGGGTTCTAAAATCAAAATATTCATTGTTTGAAATATCAAAAACTGTAAATAAATCATCTGTTATCTCATATTCAATCCCATTAAGAAAACGTTTATTGCTCGTGGGTTCTTTTAATTGCACCAAATTATTCCAATGATATACCAAATAACCATCGTCATAAGCATATCTAAAAATCAAAACATCTTGTACTATATATTCCTTTTTAGGTAACTCAACACTATTATCTGCAGAAATATAAATACCATGTTTAGTATCAGATAATCTTTCAAAAAAAATATTTTCGGTAATTTGGGGGTTATAAAAATCTGCTGGATTCGAAGTTTCGACTTCAGAAGTGTTTGCCATACAAGAACTAGTAAATAGAACTGATAAAAAAACTGCAATAATTTTCTTCATTAGCACCACCCTAGTACAAAATTTTATAACTAACCGCAAATTTCCAAGTAAAGGGTATAAAAGCACCACACTTTTGGGTAAAATAACCTGTATTATTAATAATGGTCACAAGTTTTGAAGATGAATGAGGGTTGTCTGTACCAAATTGTTTTTTTCCTATGTTAATTTTCCAATATTCAAAATTAAAAACTTCATCAATTAATTTTGCAGTAATTTTGTAATAAGTTTTTCCATTTTTCTTCTCGTTTGTTTTTGTTATATTAAATTTGAATGAACCGCCAGCACCAACGGCCAATGTTAGATCCAAATCCGAAACACTTGACTTAATATAATTATAAAAACTTATAACCACATCGCAACTTCTCGTCTTTTTGTTACCCCTATTCATGAGTTTAATTTGTTCTTTTAAATAGTCTCCAACTGCTTTTGAACCTTTCATTCGTTTCACTAATAGATTCTTCCAGTTGCTTGAAACATCATAAGCTTCGACTTTATATTTTCTATGGGTAAATCCCCAACAATACAATCTAACGCATAAAAAATTATCGTATATCGTTTTTGCAACTTTTATTGCTGAAAAAATAGTACTAATTACTGCAGGAAAGTATCCCGTTAGATCTTTTTTATCCACCGGATCATTCTCACAATAAGCAAACAAATTATAGCTTAAAACCGTACCAGTCGCCCCAAGATACTCACTACTATCCGCATTGATAAACCTGCAAATCTGGAATTAAGACAGGGGACGGTTCTATGTCCTGCGCCGTCCGTTGTCTTTTCTTAACTTCAATATACCAAATTTTTCAAATTAAATCAAGCAATTTTGAAATCTTCTACAAAATTAGTCAAAAGTGTTAAATATAACTAAACAACTCAGATAGTTGACCGAAATCAATTACCTGAGTTGTTGTTAATTTTACTTGTAACTTGCACACTTGCTACTTGCAACTGAGACTAAGACACAGAACCGTCCCCCGTCTTACTTGCTACTTGCACCTGAGACTAAGACACAGAACCGTCCCCTGTCTTATGATTATCTTAAATAAAGAAAAAACGAACCATTAAGTAAAGATGTAAAAATAAAATATATTGCACTAATTAATAGTAATAAGCATACAATTTTTAAAGGTATGAATACCACATGTATTTTTTTATCATCTATAAATTTATAAACGATAAAACCTTGAATAAAAAGATACAATAAATTTAAACATTTAAACAACGGTGTAGAAAAATAATGAGCTAAACTAAGTGGATAAAATGAATAGCTACCATAACTTCTGCCCACAGATTTATATTCATCAATTTGTGATATTGCCTGTGAATCTGTTGCTTTATATACGGATGTTAAAGGTAAGCCTTTATTCATAAAATCTGTGTAACCATTATCCAAGAAATAATAATCAATTATAACATAATATTGACCCAATATTTTTAAACAATAAACATTTCCTGCACACCCATCATTTTGCGTTTTAAATTCTTCTGAATGTTTATCAATATTAGGGTCTTGCGGGTCTAAAAAAAGCATAACAACAGAATTAAATCTATTTTGCAATATTTGTATAACAACTTGCTCAAAATATGATACTTTTTCATATTGAGTTCGTTTTAACACTTCTACAGCATTTTTAGAATCATTAAAACTTTCACCAGTTTCCCAATTAAGCAAGTTGTAATAACTGAAATCAATTGTAGTCGTTTCATTCAACATTATATCTTCCAAAGAACCTTTTTCTATTGATTTTTCATTTCGTTTTTCTGTCGCCAATGCTACACCAAATATTACAATAAAATTGAAACTAATCACAATAATAACAGAAACTAAAATTATAAAAAATTTATTTTTCATAATTTAATACACCCACATTTTCTTCTTGGTCATAGTGTGCCATCCATACACTCCCGAACGCAAACATTTTTGCTGATAGTAAGCTGTCCAAGCAATCATAATAATATCATTATCGTCTGCTCGCCAAATACAATTTTCTATTGTTTTATCTAATTTATCTCTATAATCATACGACAAATCCAATAATAAATCTAAACAGTCAAATACAAACTTAACTTTAGCGGAAACAATACCAGACACTAACTCATAAAGACCATCCATAGTAAGCGAAAAATCATATTCATTCATTCCCGACTTAGACATTATCAAGTTTTTATACCGTGAATAAATATTGGAATGCCTTGCTGCTATAAATGCCTCCCACTCTAATTTTGTCCTACAGTATATCGTTCCAAGCACACGCGTATTAATTAAAGAATAATGCTTATATGTAAGAAGAAGTTTTTTCTCGCTTTTATTATAAGTTGACCCACTATACATATATGTATAGATATAGTAAGTATAAAATCTTCTATTTGCAAATCCTGTTTGTTTAATCTTTTTGTTTTTGAATATTTCAAAATTTGCAGAACTAGTAAAAAGTGTGTTAGCCTTGCTTTTCATTGTACTAACTGAAGTCCCCGCTGGCAAAATACAGTAAGCGTAATTACCACTTGCATCCAAACAATTCACCGGATCATTCTCACAATAAGCAAACAGGTTATAACTCAATACAGTCCCAGTCGCCCCAAGATACTCACTACTATCCGCATTAATAAACCTGCAAATCTGTGGGTCATAATATCTGCTCTGGAGATAATACATCTTAATGTCATTATCGTAACAATAACCACGGTAAGCAAATGGACTTAAATTAACGAGATTTTCATAACCTGAGTCAGTTGTAATGGTCACATTACCCCAAGCGTCATAAATGTAACGAACAACTGAAGCACCAGACTCATTAACAATTGCTACAATATCACCTTGTAAGTTCTTTACATAAAGGTACTGTGTTGTACCATTTACAATAAACCCAAGAACTTCACCGGTTGAGCTATAAATGAATTTAGCATTTTGTGTTGTGCCACCAGTAGTATAGGTTAAAAGAATTAACTGACCGTCAGCATAAACATAGTTGTACCTTGCAGTTTCAACACCATTTTTGTTAACGACCTTTTGGTATCTCATACCATCAACATCGTAGCTGTAATAATACGAATCAGTGCCTTTTGTATAGCCTAAAAGCTCTCTACCGTGCCACATTAAATTAGCACCAAGATAAGTAGTAGGGTTACCAATGTTGTCGTAAACTATTGGTTGACCGTTGTAAGAAACAAGTCTGTCTTCCCAAGCACCAGTTGCGTAAGTGAAAGTATCTGTTGAAACAAGAGCTGTTGGCTGTGCTCCTGCTACAGTATAGTTATATGTTTTTCTCTTGGTAATATTACCATTTGCATCATACTCGTAAATCCAAGTGTTTTGAGTTGACTTGTTTTCCCTTACAAGCTGACCTGCTTCGTCATAAGCGTAGGTATTTGTTTCTGCCAAATCAGATGACAATGTACTTACTGTTCTTCTTGATGTTATTTTACCATTAACATCATAAGCATAGACAAAGTTAGCAGTTCTGCTACCGCTTACACCAGAAATCTGATTAGCATAATTTTTCACTAAATTAGTAGTTTTATTACTATCATAAGTAACGAAAACTCTGTTGCTTCGAACTTTCGCAGGATATTCTGTCTCAGTATCTGTCGGGTCTTTTGTCATTACTGTTGTTGTTTTAGTTCTTCCAAACCAATCTGTAACAGTTTCAACTCCGAAAGTTTTGTTGTTGCTTGAAACAACTGCTTCTAATTCTGTAGTGTTACCAGTTTCGGCATTGTAGCCTATTTCAATATCTGTCTCTTCTGTGTCAATATCGTCAGCAGTGTAAGATTTTGCGGTATAAGTAACACCGTCAATTTCTTCTATTAATTCGCCGTCTTCGTTGTAATATGACTTATATATTACATCATTAGTACCGGTTTCTTCAATGGTGACACCACCATCAGCAGAATAACGGACAGTTCTGCCTGTGTTACTGTCATCAATATATAAAAGTGTACCTAAATTATCATAGTGATAGTAGTAAGAAATCTCGTCAACATTACCATCAATTTCAGTTGCTTTAACAACCTGAACTATATTACCGTGTAAATCGTAAATATAGTTGAGTGTGTAGTTACTATCTAAATTGATTTGTGATTCAATAAAAGTAATTCTTGAACGATATTCATTTACACCATAATTATACTCAACTAACTTTTGATTGTCAACACTTACAGATTTTGTTTGACCCCAATTATCATAATTGTATGAATAAACAACATCATCTGCAGTTACTGTTGATAATGAATCATTATTATAAGTAAACACTAAAGAAATATTTGTTTTATTATCACTAAGATTTGAAACACTTGTTTGTGCTAATTTCAAATAACCCATAGCATCATTCTGATAACTTGTAGTTACATTACTGCTATCTGTTATTGAAGTTATTGCACCTGTTTCATCATAAGTATAACCTGTTGAAATATTGTTATCGTCTTTTTCTGAAACAACATAGTTTAAATCATCAGAATATGTTGTAATAGATTGCAAATATTTGCTACCATCATACATCTGAGTTGTTACACTTTTTCCGTCTTCGCTTGTTATTTCAATATTGCTTCTGCGTTCACAAGAAACACAAGTGCATTCTTCCTCTGTTTCACAAGTGCAGTAGCAATCTAAATCTTCGCAATCTTCACAAGGACAACCCTCTGTTTCTGCTGAAGCATATAAAACTGGTTCTTCTATTTCAACTTCTTCTGTTTCTTCGGTATCTTCATTTGAAAAAACAACTGCAGTTTCATCTTTGAAAAGTTCAACATTTGTAATTAAAGAATCTACTGGAATGTTCTGAGTTATAACAGTAACGCTTATGCTTGTTACATCACCTTTAAGTGCAAAGCAACCATTTACATATTGCCAACCATTTATACCTTTAAGAAAATCAACTGCAAAATCTTCTGTTACACTTGCACCATTAGCGTCAGTATAAGTATATGTCGCTTTAATTTGCGCAATTCTTGTTACATCTGGTGTGTAATCTGTTTCTGAATTGTTTCTTATAGTTTCACTCAATAACCCATCAGTAAAGTCACCTTTAAACCATGCACCAATTGAATAAACTTCATCTTTTTTACCATTGATTGTTACTGTTTGTGTTGCTGAAGAAATTTTATCGTAAAGATATGCTTCATTTTCACTGATAACATCAAAATATGGCATACATTTTGGAAGCTTTAATGCCTTTACACTTTCACCATTTATTGTTTCGTCAACAACCGTAAGAGTATTATTTGAAGCATTCCAATACTCCAGATTGTTATTAAAACTGTTATTTTCAATAAAGTTATATGCTGCAGTACCTAAACCGCTTTCCAACTGAACAGAGTCAACATAATAACAACCCTGACTATTTTCAAAACCAAATGAAACATAAAGAGCAGTTGTCTCTCTTCTTGTTCCAACTGTTAATGAAAAGCGTTCCCAATCATTTGTATTTGTTATTTTATAACTTTCTGTATTTATTACTGAATTAGATGAATTTAATTCATCAATTTTTAAAGTAAGTTCACCAGCAGTTGCTACTTTTACATAAGCTGAAAAAGTATAGTTTTTGTTACCTGAAACATTGATTTTTTGCTGATTGTATTTTGTTATATTGCTTGTAGAATTAACGAGATATGCATAAGAACCAGAATGTGATACTGCAGATGTTCTTGTAAAGTTGTTATTCCAGTTATATGCACGAGTTGAACTTGTTGGGTATTGAGTTTCAAAAGATGGATTTTTGAGTAAATTCTTTGAAATAATCTTCCAAGAACCGTCTTCTATAATTATAGGTTCTGTTGAGTCTTCATCAGCCGAAAAATCTATTGAAGTGTTCTTGCAATAGTTACCCTTATCATCAAGTGTATAAAGCAACTCACCAGTCTTTGAGAATAAGTATGTATTTGCACCAT
The DNA here is from genome assembly GCA_015065845.1 of Oscillospiraceae bacterium. Taxonomy (GTDB): domain Bacteria; phylum Bacillota; class Clostridia; order Oscillospirales; family Acutalibacteraceae; genus DTU089. Next base: position 10,744 of record SVPQ01000030.1, on the reverse strand, counting down.
TATATGCATCAGCAACAATTACACAGTTATTACTGTTTTGTGTAAGTGTAATATAGTTACCACGAGTTGTATTATTCTCATCTCTTGTCGAATCATAATATTCGGCAATTTCAGTAACTTTTCCTAAAGAATCATAGGTGTAATCAATATTGTATGGATCAATATTTTTTATATTGGTCAATACATATTCCCATTCATACACTCCACTATTTATATCCTGATATGTATAGGAAACACTTCTGTCATCCTGGAATTTAACACTTGTCAACTGTTCAGGGGCGTATTCATTTGCACCTTGAACTTTCTGAATTTGATATTCAACATCCAATAATTTATTGTTTGAATAAATAGGAGAATTATTTGCTGTAAGACATTCTATTTTGGTAAGTTTGTCGTTTGTATATACAAAATTAAATTTTCTACCTACACCATCTGTAATGCAGTCGATTTTCGGTAAAGCCAAATCTGCGATTTCATAATTTGTGTAGTCTTCGTATGTAATATTGATTTCGTCACTTACACCATCTAAGCCAGCTTCAGATTCTTGAATTTTGCAAATAAATCCATCTTCACCAAAATACTCTTTTTCACCAGATGGAGTGGTAATCACCATATTATCAAAAGAAGCATCACTATTTTGACTTATTAATGATAATTCGTACCCTGTTTCACCATTAAGATTCTCTTCAAAAACTAACTCTGTTCTTGTAGTTTCTAAGCCGTTTTCATCAGTTTCAGTAATAGTTTCTTCTTTTGGTGTGAAAACCGCCATTGAACCAGTATCTGTGAAATAATAGTACTCATTATCATCAAATGTAAATAACATTTTTAAATAGTTCGGTGACCAGTTATCACCATATGGAGAATAAAAGGCGTAGTATTCTTCATCCATTGCCATAGCAAAATCTTTATACCACTCTAAATAGTTCACCAAAGCACTGTTATAATTAAAACCTACTGAAACAGGCATTCTATTACCAGGTAAGGATAAATCCTCACGGTAAGCTGAAAGACCCCGTGTAAATGTATTGACATTAACTGTGCCTGCTCTACCTACTTCTTGAGTTAAATATTCAAAATTACTGTTATAGCCATTTCCATCCACATAATCAATTGTGCAGTAGGAATAGTAGTAATTTTTTTTACCATTTGAAGAGTAATATCCGCTTACTGTAAATATTGCTTGGGTTTCTTCGTTTTCTGCAAACAAAGCAAAACCGTCGTTTGGACGCTCACCACTTAACCACTCATTAAAAAGGTTGGTAATGTCAAAATAAACCGGTTCGCTATTTTCGATTTCTGCAGGACAACCTGTGTAATAGTCAACAATTTCATCGTCATAAGTAAGCACAGGTGAATTTGAACTTCCAGACATACTCGGAAAAACATCTGCTCCAGTTATAGTTGAAGCATCCCATGAACCCGTAATTGGTTTCGCTATAACATTACCATTAAGAATTCCACCATTAACAAGATATTTTACATCTGTAACAACTATATTCGGTTGTTTATATGCATTTACTATATTAGGATTAAATTTTACAAGTAAATCATTCCTGAAAATATCTGTGTTTACTAAAATTGCTAAAAATGTGTCGCGTCCATTTCGAGTTGCAGTTTCAGAATCAGTTGTATCAACACCAACTACAGTATCTTCTATAATAAACTCTTTATCACTGTCTAACATAATAACCGGGTCAATAGCAACAGGATATGTTCTGTCTTTATCATTCAACCATTTTTTGTCTGGTGTATATGTAAGAGTAATTGTTTCTTTTTTGAGATTTTTGACTTTTACATCAATATCATAAGAAATTGCACCATTACTGTCTGTCATAACAGGAGCAGGAATTGTGAAAACAATTTCACCCTTGCTGTTTTTGAAATACAAATTGTTTGATTTGTCAAGCTCAGCTTTAAGGTCACCTTTTGTGATATTAAAGGAATAGCTTTTCTTTAAGCTCTCTTTATTTTCAACAATAATATTTTCTTTAACACCAGTTGGGGTAACAACATACTCAAGATTAGTATTTTCTAAAATATCTTCATATTCAATTTCTGAAACAGTTCTTGAAATATCGTTGTTAAAAATTTCTTCGTCAGAAACCTTGTTTTTATCTTGTTTCTGTTTTTTGTTATTCTTTACCTTACCGTTACTTTTCTCGGTTTCAACAATTGAGAAAGTAAGGCTTTCTTTGCCATTTTCAACCTTAATTTCGTTATCTGCTGAAATTTCTTTTGGAAATTCAACATTGAAATTACCAGCGGTGTTTGTAATAACATCGCCATCAGTTTTCAAATCGTTAACGATATCAACCCATTCACCATCATTTTCATAGTGAACAGGAGTTTTAGAAATGACAGCAGTATATGTGCCGTCTTCTCTTAAATACACCTTTTGATATTCATCGCGTTTTTCTTCGACTTCTTTCACAATTGGTGCTTTTTCTTCTGTGTCGTTTTCTACAACTTCTGTAAGAAGTTTTTCGGTATATTCTTTGTCAGCAATGTATTCATTAACATTAGCCGCAAATACCGGTGTTGCTGCTGAAAGAATACTAAAGAAAGTCAACACTGCTAAAAATACACTTAAAATTTTAATTGACTTTTTCATTTTGCACGTCCCCTTTTTGTATTTTTTATCTAGAATTTTATATTAAAAATTTATTGTACTACCCTCCTTTTTTATATCTTTCTACTTATATATGACAAAAAATGCAAAAAGTTACATATTATTTTTTGATTTTGTATAAACAAACAAAAAAGCTACTGCAATTTTGGATAATTGCAATAGCTTTTATTTATAGAATCATTTTGTAAGCAAGAATTTCTAACACCTGTCTCACGCTAATTTTGTAAACATCTCAAGAATTCTCTTAGTGCACACCTCTAAATCTGCACGGGTTAAGTCGCCTGAGTCAAGTGCTTTTTTGAGGTCTTCAGGGTAGCCACAATGCATTTTAAGGTCGTTACCTGCTTTAACCTCTTTAACCGGGTCATTTTTTACGCCCCAGTCGGTAACTACCATTCCATCGAAGCCCCATTCATCTCTTAAAATACCTGTTAAGAGCTCATAGCTTTCTGAGGTATGCTGACCGTTGATAAGGTTATATGATGACATAACAGTCCACGGTTTACCCTCTTTGACTGCAATTTCAAAGCCTTTTAAGTAAATTTCGCGTAATGCTCTTTCAGAAATACGGGAGTCATTCTGATAGCGATTTGCCTCTTTATTATTACAAGCAAAATGCTTCATTGAAACTGCAGTTGTTTGTGACTGAACGCCACGGATTGCAGCTGCGCCACATTTACCGGAAATAACAGGGTCCTCTGAATAATACTCAAAGTTTCTGCCACAGAGTGGGTCACGGTGAATATTAAGTGCAGGAGCGAGCCACACACCTAAATTGTTTTCTCTTATTTCTGCACCACCTGCTGCACCTACTTCATAGATTAAGTCTGTATCCCAAGAACAAGCTAAAAGTGTAGCACAAGGCCAGGCAGTTGCAGGAATACCGATTGACTCCATAAGGCGAAGTCCTGCAGGGCCGTCTGCAGTCGGCACATAAGGGATACCAAGTCTTTCAATTCCGCCGAATGAACCTGTATTACACATACCAACCTGCTTCTGACCGCCAACGATATACATAAGCTCGTCAATAGTCATCTGAGCAATGAATTCATCCATTGTAATTTCAGTACCGACTGAATCAAACTTTTTCAATTCTTCAGGTGCTTTTGCTGTTATCGGCTCATTTTTACCATAGTAATATTCAGGCTCACCCATTGGCAAGTTTTCGTAACTACCGTCAGAAAGCATTCTTTTTTCAAGTTTAAATGGCTTACACCAGTTTTTGAGTTGCTCTGTAACTGTATCTTCTTTTACTGTATATGTAAAATCGAGTTTTTCGGCACTTCTTACATCTGTACCAAGGTAAAATTCATAGTCGCCTTTTTCTAACACATAAGCACTTTTCCTGATTTTTCCTAAATCGTCAAAGCTTGCCATTGAAGAAATATCAAATGACATAACAAGAGTTTCACTCTCACCGGGATTTAAAAGCTTTGTCTTTTTAAAAGCACCTAATTCTCTCGCTGGTTTACCTAAAACACCTTGTGGAGCACTGTAATAAAGCTGTAAAATATCTTTACCAGCTACATCACCTGTATTTTTAACATCAACTATTGCAAAGATTTTACCATCTTTTTCTAAACATACTTTACCTGTATGAGTGAAGCTTGTGTAAGAAAGACCGAAACCGAATGGGTAACGAACATTTTCTTTTGCACCTGGTATTGTTTCAAAATAGCGGTAACCAACATAAATATCTTCGTTATAATAAACATAATCGAAGCTTTCCCAGAATTCCTTTGTTTCAGGGTAAGCGTCATAAGATTTTGCAATGGTATCAACTAATTTACCTGATGGGTTTTTGTCACCGAAGATAATATCAGCAATAGCACTACCACCCTCAAGACCGCCTTGCCAACCCATAAGAATTGCCTGGATTTTGTCATTTTCTGCAAAATATTCGCAGTCAAGCACACCGCCTGAGTTTATAACTATAATAACCTTTTTGAAAAGCTTTGTTATTTCATCCAAAAGATTTTTTTCAACCTCTGAAAGATAGTAGTCACCGGGAATCGGACGGCGGTCAACGCCCTCTGCTGAGAAACGGCTGAGAGTCACAATTGCTGTGTCTGCAAATTCCGAGGCAGATTTTATTAAACCGCTTTCTATTGCAGGCTCTTTAACATGCATAGAAGCAAATGTGTCATAGGTCATATCATCACGGGTTGTGCAGAAGTCCATATTATTAACAATATCCCATGTTGCATTTATTTCTTCCTGTGACGGAATATTAACGCTTTCTCTTTTTACATAGTCTTTATAAAAATCGATTAAAGGCATATAGATATTTTGTGAAGTGATTTTTTCTTCTACACCCTCAAATACATTGCGGATATATGGAACATAAACATCACCGCTACCGCCACCGCCTTTTATGTATTCAATAGTCGCTTTACCGAAAAGGGCAACTTTTGACTCTTTAGATAAAGGTAATGCTTTATTATCATTCTTTAAAAGGACCATTCCCTCTGTTGCTGCTTTTCTGGATAAATCAGTGTGTTTTTTTGAAGCTGTTATGCGTCTGCCATCTTCACCTAAAGGCAAGCAGGGCATATATTTAAATCTCGCGTATTTTTCCATAAATTGTCACTTCCTAAAAATAAAATAACCACCTTTAATTTTATCACATAATCGAATAAAGTCAATAAAATAAAGGTGGTTATTTTTATTTTCAGGATATCTTCATTTTCAATCTTAATTTATCTGCAATCATTGCTATAAATTCTGAGTTTGTTGGTTTTCCCCTCTGGCTTTGAATTGTGTACCCGAAATATGAACTGAGCACATCTACATCGCCTCTATCCCAAGCAACCTCTATTGCGTGACGAATTGCTCTTTCTACTCTTGATGAAGTAGTTGAAAATGTTTTTGCAACTGTCGGGTAAAGAATTTTTGTTACTGAATTAAGCATCTCAGGGTCATTCACAGAGCGTTTAATTGCTTCTCGCAAATACTGGTAGCCCTTAATGTGAGCAGGTACACCAATCTGATGCATAATCTCAGAAATTGTTACTTCGATATTCTGGTCGTTATTGCCTGAGCTTTCTCTATTGTTACTACCTATATCTTTCCAGCTGTAAAGCTGTGGAATTCTTTCTGCTAAAAGTGACGGGTCAATTGGTTTAAGGAAATAATAATCTGCCCCTGCTTTTATAAGCTCTGCTTCAAAATGGCTTTTATCTATACTTGAAAAGACAATTACCAATGGTCTTTTCATCAGCTTTAAGCCGTCTAATCTTTGTAACACGCCTAATGCATCAATATGCATTAAAAATGCATCCATAATTATTACATCAGGTGTTTTACTTTCGATTAATTGAAGTAAAGTTGCTCCGCTCTTCTCACAAACTCTCACATCCATTGAGTTCATTTTGAGTGCTGACACTAAATCTAATGCGCTCTCACTTTTTTCGTCCGCTATAAGTACAGACAATGTTTTATTCATTTAATGCACCTCCGTTAGTAACGAGAGTATAGCACACTAAAAAAATAAATCAATAGGCTTTTAAAACAATCGTGATTATTAACAAAACCTTGATTTTTCAAAGGGTTGCAGCGTGTCTTTCTATGCGATTTTTCGACGAGAGATGTCGAAATCGACAAAGTTTTTTGGTTAATTTTTTTCGACATTTTTCTTATTATTCTACAAAAAGTCGGTAAAAGCTTTTCACTTTTACCGACTTTTATATTTTATTATGCTTTTTTCTTGTTCTTTATTGCTTTAATCGCCTTTATTATGCCTAAAACGATAAGACGGAGAATTTCGCCTATTACTACCGCAAGGAGTGAGAACACGAGCATCCAGAAGATGTTGCCATAAACTCTTGGTTCGTAGTACATAAACATTGTAGGTACGACCATTACTGTTGCGAAAACAGGGAATAAGAATTTAATTTTCTTATCTGAAATAGCAACGCCTACTATACCAACAATAAGTGTCAAAGCCATAATAAGAATTATATGAGCATCTTTGTTGCCCATTGGTATTAAAGGGAATAAAAAGAGTAATGCTGTTTCGATTATTACAATTATAAATTCTTTTAAATACTTTTTCATCAATACTTATCCACACTTTCTACATTTATTGCAAACACAATTGCACCGCCGACTGCTACCTCTGCACCAAGGTCGCCCTCACGAAGTCCACTACCGAGTGCCTGTGTTGATGGTGCTGTGTGTGTTCTTTTTTGAGAATGCTCTTTAATAATTTCTTTTGCTTTACCTACTTTATCGTCTTCGGCACCGATTAAAAAAGTTGTGTTACCAACCATTAAAAATCCGCCTGTTGTTGAAAGCTTTGTTACAGAAAAGCCTTCTTTTGTGAGTGCAGATGATACAACTGCACTGTCTTCGTTATTTACGATTGCTATAAGAAGCTTCATAGTTAACATCTCCTTTTATATTTTTGGTAAAATCATTTTAAGACTTTTTTTATCAAGCTGTTTTACATCGGGTATTTCATAACGGTTGTCGTTAGCGTCTTTAATGAGCACACGGCCGTCATATAAAGGCTTTACAGCGGTTATATGGTTTCTGATTTCAAAGGTATAAACACCTTTATCAGTTTCAGCAGTCCACATCCAGATTTTGAACTTTTCGCTCATTTTTAAGAATTTGGTGATTCGCGGAATCATATAATACTCTTCAAGACACTTTTCTGCTACCGCTCTTGAGTCTTCCATTAAGTCGTTTAAATCTCTTATTATTGCGATTTGTTCACCCTCTGAATCAACAAGTGCAATATATTTTGTAAGACCTGTTATAGGGAACATTCTGCGTAGCTCTACTCCTGTAAATTTTTCGCCCGTGTAAAATTCCACATCAACGAAAACAACATCGTTAGGTGTCAAGCGGATATCGGGACCTTCTACATAACGCGGCATAAATATTGCACCTCCTTATTCAAAGTTTTCTTCAGCCTTGCGTTTTTGTAATTGTTCGCCCATAGACTGAATTTCAATAAGCTTGTAATATTTACCTTTAAGTGCCATAAGCTCTTCAGGTGTACCGCACTCAATAATTTCGCCCTTATCAACAACAACGATTTTATTCGCTTTTCTTAAAGTTGAAAGTCGGTGGGCAATCATAAGTGTTGTTCTACCGCTTATGAGTCTTTCAATAGCACTCTGAATAAGACTTTCTGTTTCCGAGTCAACTGCCGCAGTTGCTTCGTCAAATATTAATATACTTGGATTTTTTAGAACTGCACGGGCAATTGAAACTCTTTGCTTTTCACCGCCTGAAAGACCTACACCGCGTTCACCGAGCATAGTGTCATAAGCGTCAGGTAATTTTGAAATAAAGCCGTGAGCATTTGCAACCTCAGCAGCGTGAAGCACCTGCTCAACATGTGAAACATTGCTACCGTAAGCAATGTTATTAAAAATAGTATCTCTAAACATCAACGGCTCTTGTTGAACGAAGCCTATTGAGTTTCTGTAATATTTCATATCAATATCACGGACATTTACGCCGTCTATAAGGATTTCGCCGTCGTATTCGTCGTAATATCTCATTAAAAGATTTATAAGGGTTGATTTACCGCTACCTGTTGTACCTACGATACCGACAATATCGCCGGGCTCAATGGTAAGGTTGATATTTGAAAGAACCTTTTTAGAACGGTCAAATGCGAAGTTAACATTTCTGAATTCAATTTTACCGTGCATTCTTTCTAATGTATTGTCGTGACCAAAGTCGTGTTCAGGCTCTGCATCTAAAATATCGAGGATTTTTTCAGCAGATGCCAATGTGTTCTGGTATGTATCACCAATATTTGCAAAGAAGTTTACGGGATTGTAGAACATACTTGCATAGGTTACAAATGAAACCAAAAGACCTAATGAAACATCTTCGTCACCGCCAATAACAAGATTACCACCTAAAAACCAGATTACGAGTGAACCACAAGTAACGAGGAATGTGATAATTGACGGGAATATTGCGGCAGGAATTGCAACCTTTTTATCTTCCTTATACCATTCGTCGCAAAATCTGTTGAATTTATCAATTGTCTTTTTTTCATTAGTAAAAGCCTTAATAACTCTTACACCCGGAATTGAATCAGCAAGCATAGTCGAAATTGCCGAGTGTCTTCTCCAGAGTCTCATATATTTAGGGCCTAAAACCTTGCTGAACATTTTACCCACTACAACAACCACAGGAACAGGAATAAGTGAGAACAAGGCTAACTTCCAGCTCATTGCGAACATTATAATTACAAGCCCTACTAAAGTGAATGCCTGAACTATTGCTTCCTGCGACATTTTCATAATGAACTGCTGAATTGTTCCGGCATCAGAATTAACACGGTTAATTACCGAGCCTGTTGAAATTTTATCGAAAAAGCTCATTGGAAGATATTGCGCTTTTTCAAAAATATCCTTCTTCAAGTTGATTGTAATTTTATTGCCGGTTATTCTTAGCTTATAAGACCTTATACCATTTACTATGTATTGGAAAACATAAACTGCTAAAAGCCACACAAGAACGATTATAAGCTTTTTAGCATTTTTATTAGGAATAACATCATCAACCATTATTTTTGTGATATATGGCGGAACGAGTGACAAAACCGTTGCTATTACTGAAAGAAGCATACACACAATAAGTGCCGTTTTTTCAGGGATAACATATTTTGCAAATTTTCCTATAATATGACTTTTGCTTGAGCAGTTGATACATTCCGCATCCGGCTTTGGTAACTTTCTGCCACATTTCGGACAGAATGAGCGTTGTTTACTGTAAACAGATTTTACAACCTCAACCTCTGCCTCAGAAAAGCCGTTTTCATTAACTTCATTTATGAAATTGGCGGCGGCATCGCCCACCTCTGCGGCAGCATAAGAAAACCTTAAAAGATTTTTCTTTTTGCTCTCACCTTTAAGCTTCACCTTAAAGAATGCGTTACCATACATTCTTTTTACTTCTGCTTCTTCAATATCTTTATACTCAACAGTTAAAAAAGTACCCTCAAAGCAGGAATCGAAAGCATAAAGCTTATCTTTTGTAAAGACGAGCATTGATTCATCGTATTTTCCCTTTAGGTTCAGGTCACCGACTATTATAAACAGTGACTCACCCTTTATTTTTTCATCATAAAGTTTCTGGTAAATTTCGGGAATTGGTTTGTTAGTTGTTTCTTTCACAAAAAGCCCCCACAGAGTGAATGTATTCGAACCAGATATGCCTTAAATGTCCGATTTCACGCACCTTTTGTATTTTTTTGTCTTGATATACGCCAGTATACCTTCGCCAAAGAAAATCCAAAATGCACGAGACCTCGGACATTTCAGGTTCTGCGAAGTTTAATACTTGGCAGTTTTTTCTGTAACAAGGCAAAACTCGCGGGAATACTTCCGTATTTCAAGAGTTTTAACGATGTTACGGGGAAAAGTGACAGTATTAAACCATATCTGGTTCGAACACACTCACTCTAAGTATCCATACAAGGTGATTTTATCAAACTTGGTTTTATTTGTAAATAGAAAAAGGAATATTTTTTAATTGTTAAACTTCACTATTTTTTTAAACAAAATATTGTTTTATAATTATCTTGTTAAAAAACACAAATTGTGATATAATTAAAAAAATATTTTATTGTAGAGGTGTATTTTTTTGAAAGAAAAAAAGGGCTATAAAGTACCTAAAAAAGAGCTTAATATGTTTGCTTTGGGTGCTATGGGTCAAGGTATGATTTATACCATGATGTCAAGCTACATAAGTGACTACTATGTAAATGTTTTACAGTTACCTTTAGTATTTGTGCTCGTGCTTATGCTTGGTGCGAGAGTGTGGGATGCTATAAACGACCCGTTAATGGGCATTTTAGCTGACAGCCGTTCAAGAAAGAACGGTAAAATGAAATCATTTATTATTTATTCTGCTCCTCCACTTGTAATTCTTACAATTTTAATGTATTTCAGCCCGGATGCAAGTAAAAACGGCTTAATGATTTACGCCGCAGTTATTTATATTCTCTGGGGTATGGCAAATACAATGGCTGATGTGCCAATGTGGAGCTTACCTAATGTTATGACTCCTGATGCTGAAGAACGCGGTCAGGTTATTTCATTTGCAAAAATTCTCAATGGTATTGGTACTGCTATTCCT
>SVPQ01000029.1 GCA_015065845.1 Oscillospiraceae bacterium | reverse complement strand
AAAGTGTTTCAATCTTCTAAAGCTTAATCGCTCATTCGATACACTTGCGTATCTGTCTTTTTCCTTTAACTTCTTTCGAAGTCCGGATTTTCTGCACTGTTGTGCTCAAAAAAATCTCAAGGGTTTTTTCTTTATCGTTGTTTAATTTTCAAGGTTCGTTTCGCACCCCTCTGAGCTCTCGCTCTCTCGAGTGCTTGCATATAATATCAAATTCAAATCCATTTGTCAACACTTTTTTTCAACTTTTTTTAATTTTTTTATTCGAAAGTTCAACGCGTCCGGGTGTGTCGGTATTTGTCTAAAAATGAAAACCCTTGATACTACAAGGGTTTTCGACATTTTTCGATATGTAAAAAATCATAAATCAAGTTTAGTAACATTGTTTTCTTCTTGTAAAAACTCGTAATAATTTGTGAGATTATATTTATAAACTTTCATTTCAGGATAAAGTTCTTTTAAAGGTATCAAAACAAAATCTCTTTCAAACATTCTTGGGTGTGGCAAAGTGAGCTCAGCAGTTGTGCTCTCTGTGCCTTCATATAGAAGTAAATCCAAATCGAGAATACGAGGACCATTTTTCATTTCACGAATTCTGCCAACTCCTGCTTCAATACCAAGACATACACCTAAAAGTCCGTTTGGTGAGAGTGATGTTTCAACTTCTATAACACCATTATAAAAATTATCCTGATTTACATACCCCCATGGTGATGTTTCGTAAAGAGATGACATTCTTAATACTTTTACTGACGGAATATGATTAAGTGCTTCAATGGCAGTTTCAATATGCGCCTTTCTGTCACCTATATTGCTACCTATTCCTATTAATGCTTTTCTCATTTCAATTTCCCCTTGTTTTTGTTATTTCAACACCAACATATTCGAAATCCGCATTTATTGGTGCCTGTGGTTTTTTGAGAAGTACTGTTACACTCTGAACTCTGTCATAATTTTTCAAAATAGAATCAGCAACTCTTTCAGCTGCGTGCTCAATAAGATTGTTCTTTTCACTTAAAAATACTGCTTTTACAGTGCCTATCATTTTTGCGTAGTTTTCAGTATCATTTAAATCATCTGATTTTCTTGCATCAGTTAAATCTAATGACGCAGTAATATCGAGTATAAAAGTCTGCCCGTTGTCTTTTTCATCCTGCAACACACCGTGATGAGCATTAAGTGTAAGACCTTTGATTATAATTTTATCCATTAATAAAACCACCTTTCTTTATAGATGCAGAAACTGCAACTGCATCCACACACGCTTTTACATTATGAGTTCTTATAACATCTGCACCTAAAAATGCAGTAATGCTTTCAGCTGAAAGTGTACCAAAAAGTCTCTCATTAACATCTTTGCCTGTAGCCTGTCCTACTACTCTTTTATTTGATACACCAACAAGTAATGGTTTAAAATCATAAAATTTATCGGTATTCTTTAAAAGTGTTAGGTCATCTTCACGGGATTTACCGAAACCTATGCCGTAATCGAAACAGAGTTTGTCTTCACCTATACCAAAATTTAGTGCCTGTTCTTTCATTGATTTAAAAAACTCAAGAACATCCGCTACCACCCCAGCAGGATAATCACCTGTTTCAGATGAGGTTTTGTTACCTGTGTGCATAAAAATCCAACTTGCATCAAATTCTTTAACAACAGCTGCCATTTCTTTTGTAAAGCATCCGCTTTCATCGTTTACAATCCGCACACCATTATTTAATGCAAACTTTGCAACATCTACACGGAATGTATCTACCGAAACAGGAATTTTTACTGTATTGGGAATAAGCGGTAAAACTGTTTTTAATCTTGCTAGTTCTTCCTCTTGTGACGCGAATGTTTTACCCGGTGCAGTTGAGCAACCGCCAATATCTAAAATATCGGCACCCTCACTTTCAATTTCTAATGCTCTGTTAAAAGCGGATTCAGCAAAATAGTTTTTACCGCTTTCAAAAAACGAGTCCGGTGTAACATTTAGAATACCCATTACAAGTGGTCGTTTTTTTTCGCTCATACAATTGTATATAGAAAACATTATCTTCCACCATTGAGAAGTGACATAACTTCTGCACGGACTTTTGCATCATTTCTTACATATCCTCTTAAAGCAGATGTTTCGGTTTTTGCACCTGCTGCACGGACGCCACGCATTGTCATACAAAGATGTTCCGCTTCAACTATAACAGCAACACTCTTTGCACCTAATTTTAAATACAAGAAATCTGCAACTTCTGCAGTAAGTCTTTCCTGAACCTGCAAACGCCTTGCGTAAGTATTGACAATTCTTGCAAGTTTTGAAATACCTATAATTTTACCATCGTTTGGTATATAAGCAATATGTGCTTTACCAACAAATGGCAACAAATGATGTTCGCACATAGAATAAAGCGGAATATCGCGAACTATAACAAGTTCGTCATTACCCGGTTCATTAAATATTTTCAGATGTTTTTCAGGGTCTTCAGAAATACCGCTGAAGATTTCTTCATACATATTGGCAACTCTTTTAGGAGTTTCTTTTAATCCTTCACGGTCAGGGTCTTCACCGATTGCTTCTAAAATATCTCTTACAGCTCTTTCAATTTTTTCTTTATCCATAAAAACTACTTCTTTCTATAAATAAGGTTATCAGAAATACATACATATAGTATATAATTCTTCATTTACACTATAATAAACTTTCTGTTCTGCCGAATCATTTAAAACACCTGTGATTTCATAACTTCTGTAAACTACACCTTTGTTAAAAAATTCATCAATCGCCCAAGAAAGTGTTTCGGGTGAATCAAACTTTATTTCTGCAGAAGTGTAGCCACGATGTTTTGATTTTAAAATAATGGTTTCAAGAGTATCTTTTAAAGAGTCTGAATTTGTTTTTGTAAGCACCGCACCCTCTTTATTAAAGAAATTATTTTCTGTATCAGTACAAATCGGGATAGGTTGCTTTATATTGGTATGTCTTAAAAGAATTTGTTCTGTTGTAACATTGAAATAAGTGTGCTGAAGGACACTATTGGTGCTACTCGGGTCATCCCAGGTAACATCTACAAAATAGCCTTTACCATCTATAACAACAAAATTCCACATATGACCGATATAAGTGATACCATCGTCAGATGCTTCACCTGTTACAATTCTGTTATCTATATTAAGCTGACTTAAAATATACTGAAACGCTCTTGAATAGCCTTCACACGAAGCGTAACCTTCTACAAGACATCCATACATATTATTCACATTAGGATTTGAAGTATCGCCACTGTAATTACAGTGATTAATAATGTAATCGTGAACGAAAAGTTCCTGTTCATATTGGGTCGGGTACGCACTTGCCTGTTGAGCAATTGTCATAGCAATATTTTTTGCATTTGAGAGTTTCAACGAATAATCTTCATAAGTCATTATATAGTCAGGTACAAAATAAATTTTCTGACCTTCGCGTTGTAATGTACTTGTAAGACCTAAACAGAATAAATCAGGATTATCGTAAGATATTGCCTCAAATATTTTTAAAAGGTCGCCATCTTCAAGTGCTGGAACTTCTATTTTTTCAGGCATCGAGTAAATATTCTGTAAAATTACATTATATATATTCTTTTCATTCTGATTTAACTCGTTGTACGCATAGCGATAATACCCAGTGTTTTCACCACTTGGGATATCAATATAAGTAAAATCGGCAGGTTTTAAAACATTTGAAAGAAGTCCCAAAAGACTCATAGTTACAGCACCTGCTAAAATTACTACTGCAACAACGATTGCAACTAAACGGATTTTTTTATTTTTCATTTGTCGTGCCCTCCACGGCGTACAAGTCACCACCGGTAACTGTAGCGGCAACATAAACTCTTAATTTTTCTTTTGTTGATGTCGGTATAATTGAACCTGTTTTATCTTTGACATTTATAAAATCTACTATTGAAATATCTGTTTCGCAATAATTAATAATTTTTGTAAAAAGTGCTTCAGAATTTTCGTTATTTTCAAAAGTGTAAAATGTAGAAAAAGCGGCAACTATAACATCGGCATTTTTTTCTGAAGCGGTAATGCCTGAATAATTGGTTGAAACATATTTCATATATTTGTATGCTTTTTCAGGTGTCAGCGTATTTTTACCGCGTTTTAATTCTAAAAACATATCTTCTGTATCGTAAGCGATTTCTTCATCTAAAAAGACATCAACATTACCAAACACATTGAATATGGATTTATATGCAGTTTCAGTTATAATTACATAACGGTCTATTTCAGTAAAAAGAACCTTTTCCGCTTCTGTTAAAAAGAACTCTCTGCTTTGCTTGATTAAAGCAGTTGATAATGTATGGTAACCATCAGTAACCATTTTATTTGCATCTACAGGAACAACTCTTATTGTTTTTTCGAACAAGTCAACAGAAATGAGATTTATAAATCTTACTGCATCTTTATCATCTGAAGTTACTGCAAGTAAAAAAACTGCCCTACCCTCATAAGTCGGTGATTCGGTAAGTTCGTTTTGCACAGGTTTTGTGCTCTCAGCACTATTGTCACCGAAAATATTATTAAAATCATAATTTAAAGAACGCCACAAAAGAAGTGTTGACGCAGTACCAAGAAGAATACAGAAACAAAGGAATAAAACTATAAAAGTTCTTTTTCTTTTTGAATCAAATTTATTTTTTCGCCCTAAATCGAGCCCATAACGAGCCATCTTTCACTCTCCAGTTTACCACATAAATATACACAATATAGTATAATATGTTTTGCAGGAAAATACAAGTGTTTTTTGTTCAAGGAATAAGAATTAGGAACTAGGAAAACTAATTCCTAATTCCTAATTTTTCTTTTTCTTCTTTTTCTTTTTATAAAGTTCATCATATTTCGCTGATGCGTCTGCAACATCACCATCAAAGACTAATTTACCATTTTTCATTACAATACCGCGTTTACAGAATTCTTCTGCAACTGCAGTCTGGTGAGTAACAAAAAGAAGTGTTACATTGTCATTTTGTATGATTTCATTAACCTTTTCTTTACATTTGTTTTTGAATGCGGCGTCACCAACGCTTAATGCTTCGTCAACAATAAGTATTTCAGGTCTTATATTAACATTTATAGCAAAACCCAAGCGTGACTTCATACCACTTGAATAAGTTCTTACCGGTTGGTCTATATAGTCCTCAAGTTCTGAGAACTCTACTATTGTGCTTTCAATTGCTTTTATTTCACTGTCTTTAAGACCTAAAATGTGACCTTTAAGATAAATATTTTCTCTGCCTGAAAATTCCTGGTCAAAACCACTTGTAAGTTCTAAAAGTGCACTTACTCTACCCTCGACTTTTATATCTCCTGAAGTTGGGAAAGTAACACCTGTAATCATTTTGAGAACAGTGGATTTACCTGCACCATTTTTACCAAACAACGCAACTGACTCACCGCGTTTTATAGAGAAGCTTACATCATCAACCGCTTTTTTCTTTTTATAAGGAACTTTTTTTATAAAAATACCTAAAAGTCTTGTTTTATTGCTTGAGTACAATTTATAAATTTTTGAAACATTTTTAAAACTAATTACTACTTCGTCTTTCATATTAACCTCTTATAATACATCAGGAACTTCTTTTCTGAGTTTTTTATATGCCCAGAGTGAAAGGAAACCTAAAACTAAATAAAGTCCTAAGAAACAGCATAATTTTTCCGGTTCTTCAAAAAACCATTTATGATAAACAAAACAATTTCTGAATCCATAACAGAAAAATGTAACAGGATTTATCGTAAAGAATATTTTAGCAAACATATTTGTTTCTACTAATTTATCTACATCCCATAAAACACCTGAAAGCCAGAAAACTGCTGTAACAAAAGATTTTACGAGATTTGAAAAATCTTTACCTATTGCCGAAACCATACCTGCAAAAAGTCCCCATGCATTAAAGAACAAGAACATTAAAAGCATATAAAACGGCAACTGCAAAAGATAAATTGTTGGTTTATAACCGCAAACCCAGAAAATAATTACAACAATTGCCACGAGAATGGCATTGACTATAAACTTTGAAATATTTGTGTGCGTCGGTATTGTCATTACAGGGTACTTCATTTTTGTAACAAGATAACTGTATTTTCTTATACACTCAGTACCGCCGGTAATAAGTTCACTCATATAAAACCAAGGAACCATACCCGCTATAAGCCAGAGGACAAAAGGAACACCCTCAACATCTCCGCCTTTTCTCAAGCCAACTTCTATTGCAAACCAATAAACAAATATTGAAACAACCGGTTTTACTATTGCCCACAACCAACCAAGTGCGGCACCGTGGTAAGTCTTTTTTAAATCGGCAACAGAAAGCCTTAAAACCTGAACATAATTATCTTTATGCTCTTTTATATTTTCTTTTAAAAGTCCAAAATAACTCATAAATTAAAATCCTCATTTATGTTGTATTATTGTCACTCTTTTCTGGAACTGACAAATAATTTCGTAATTTATAGTACCTGTTTCTTTTGCTAATTCTTCGGCGGTAATTTCATTATCTTTGTCGCGACCTAAAATTACTACCTCGTCACCAACATTTACATTTTTCAGATCGGTAACATCTACCATTAACTGATCCATACAAACTCTGCCAATTACATTAGCAAATTCGCCATTTATAAGCACCCTGCCCTTGTTTGAGAAAAGTCGTGAGTAGCCGTCAGCATAACCAATGCAGACAGTAGCAATTTTAGTAGGTCTTTCTGAAAAGAATGTGTGACCGTAACTCACACCGCTACCTTCGGGTACTTCTTTTACATGGATAACATGACTTACAATTTTCATTGCAGGTTTTAAATTTACTGTACCATCATTCACACAATCGTCAGGGTAAAGTCCGTACATAACAAGACCTAAACGCACCATATCAAACTGTTCATCCAATGTGAGTGAACCTGCACTGTTGCAGATATGTTTTATAGGAATCTTTATTCCTCTGTTTAAAAGTTTTTCATTAAACTCTTTAAAAAGTTTTGTCTGTTTTTCTGTTGTTGATTTATCGGGACAATCGGCACACGCGTAGTGACTGAAAATACCTTCTATATAAATATTGGGTAAATCGTTTATGCGTTTTACAACTTCCACACTTTCGTCATTACAGAAAAAACCGATTCGTGACATACCGGTATCAATTGCAATATGAACCCTTGCAATTTTGTTAAGTCTGACTGCGGCAGATGAAAGTGCAACCGCATCATCGTAGTTAAAAATCGTTTGTGTGAGTTCATTCTCTATGAGAGTTTCATATTGATAAGGTGAAGTATAAGAAAGAACTAATATAGGTTTTTCAACACCTGCTTCTCTTAATTCAACTGCTTCACCAAGTTCTGCAATACCGAAGTAATCTACTATACTCTGAATATGAACTGCCACACCTACTGCACCGTGACCATAAGCATCTGCTTTAACAGTAGCAAGAGTAAGCACACCTTTTTTGAGTTTTTTCTTCAACTCATTTATATTATTTTCAATAGCAGATAAATCTACTGACGCATAAGTTCTGTAATATTTTTGTTTTTCCAAAATATTTAAACATCTCTCTAACAAATATTTTATCAACTTATTTTAGCACATTTTACCTGAATAAACAATAGTTTACACAAATTTAATAAATCTAAGCATTTTTTAATCTTGTTAAAACCAACATAATGTGATATAATTTAAAATGAGATTTTTTGTAGAAACGGTGATTTTATGAATAACCCGATTTACAATTCAATATCAGCACTTGGCACACTTGTTACAAATTTAGTAACAGGTGCTGTACGCTTTTACAGAAGATATATTTTGTTCGGTATAAAAAATACTTTTGCAAAGTTTATTATTTATAACAAAGATTCTTTTAAATCTGCAAAAACATTTGTAAAAAGAGCAGTTGTATTTTTACTTGTTTTTTCTGTTATAACAGGTGTTGCGGTTATTGCAAACAGGACAAGCACAAAAATTTCTGCAACAGAAGTAATTTTTGATGGCGAAACAGTTGGTTTTATAAATAATGCTGACGATGCTGAAAAGATAAAAGAAACCACTTTAAAGAAACTCAATACAAATAAAGATATTGAAATAAAATTCAGAAACGCAAGAACTGAACCTTACAACATCATTTCAAACGAAGAATTAAGCGACAACTTAATTAAAGTAATTGCACCCGATTACATAAAAGTCTGTGAAGTTTATTTTGATGATAAATTAATTTGTGCTGTAACTGACCAGTTAACTGCACATAATGCAATAAACGCTGTACTCGAAAATGAAAAAGCAAAATTCCCTAAAGCGTCTGTTTCATTCAATGAAAAAATCACATATAAATATGCATATTATAAAAACAGTGATGAAAATATCTGGACGAAAGACAGACTGGAACTTGCAATAAGAAGTTTCGACCTCCTCACTCCCCAACACGTAGAGTGTGAAACTAAAATTTCTAAAGTTGAATTTGAAACAGTAGATATTGAAACCAATACACTTTTCATAGGTGACTCAAGAGTCAGAAGAAAAGGTCAGAACGGTTCAGAATATGTAATTGACCTTGTTACTTATATAAATGACAAAAAAGTTATGTCACAGAATCTTACAAGTCTTTCAATTAAAGCCCCTGTTTCACAGGTTGTTGAAAGAGGTATGAGAGCAGAAAGCATTTCTATGGGTGGTTACACAGTTACACAGACAAGTGGTTATTTCTGCTGGCCTGTTGTAGGACTTCATGTTGTTACTTCTCCTTTTGGTTGGCGTAGTCTCGGTAACCATAAAGGTATTGATATTTCAGGTGCAAATGCATCCGGTTCACTTGTTGTTGCGGGTGCTTCTGGTGTTGTTACAGAAGCAGGTTGGAGCACAGGTGGTTATGGTAACTATGTTATGATAGACCATGGTAATGGTATGGAAACACTTTACGCACACATGCTTGACAATTCACTTATGGTAAGTGCCGGTGAACAAGTAACAAAAGGTCAGGCAATTGGCAGAGTTGGTAACACAGGTTACTCATTTGGTGCTCACTTGCACTTTGAAGTAAGAATTAACGGTACAAGGGTCAACCCTGCGTGGTATATAGGACTTGAAGAATGAATATAACAGTTATTTGTTTAGGTAAACTTAAAGAGAGTTATTTAAGAGATGCTATTACAGAATATTCAAAAAGAATTTCTGCTTACGGAAAACTTAATATAATTGAACTTTCACCTGTTAAATTGCCTGAAAACCCATCAGACACACAAATTAACAGTGCACTTGAAAAAGAAGCAGAAGAGATTTTAAAAAAGATTCCTTCAAACTCTTTTATTATTCCATTGTGTGTTGAGGGAACTTTAAAATCAAGTGAAGAACTTGCAAGTAAATTCAACGAAATATCGCTTTCAGGTAAAAGCAATATTGTTTTTATTATCGGCAGTTCTTTCGGACTTTCAGAAAAAGTGAAGAAGCAAAGCGATTTAAAACTTTCATTTTCTAAAATGACTTTTCCACATCAACTTATGAGAGTTATGCTTTTAGAACAGATTTACAGAGCATTTCAGATAAATAATAATGGGAAATATCATAAATAGGAATCAGGAAATAGGAAATAGGAAGCTAAAAACTACATTCTTTCATTTTGGGTTTAATCTTAAATGATAGAATGTAGTTCCTTTTATCTGTTTTCTGTTTCCTGGCAACTACTTGCTCCTTGCCACTTGCACACTTGCAACTGAACTGATCACTGACTTACTGACAACTATCCTCTTATTCCCCCCGAATTCGCTTTTTAAGGGATGTAAAAAATGAAAGAATAGTTATAAAATCAGTTTACAACAAAATCAATTGGGGGGTATATTTTTTTGAAACGCAATACTGTAATTATGTTCTTGACAATATTACTTGTATTTTCAATTACTTGTTTATTGATATTTATGCTGTTAGGCAATTATCCCAAAGAAAAAAATTCAATTTTTGATGAATTAATCGAAAATTCAGATTGTTGTGTAGAGGTATCTTTAACAGGTCCGCACACGGGTCACGCTACCTCTAGAAAGGTGGGCAAGGACTATTACATAGATATGTGGGTTCTACATAGAGGTGAACGTGACCACAACTTTTTTGAAGAGAAAATAACTATAATACAAGAAGATGAACCATATTTAGAAACTCCTGATTTAGAATTTTCTACTCCCTATTATCTTCTTTTTTTAACTAAAACTGATACAGAAAACACTTATTATATAACTGGTGGAAAAAATAGTGTTATTCGAACTAATGGTTTAGAATTCAAGGCAATTAATGATGATTTGAATATGGAGTTAAACAAACTATTCGCAGACCAAAACGCATTAGACAATTGGCGAAAAAATATATACAATTTTTCTTCTGCCATGATACCAGAGGATAGCACATGGGAATACACTACATTTCCCCACTATGATACATTTTCTTGGGATATGTTAACTCTTCCTGATACAACACTCTCTACCGAGTTGTATACACAGGAAATTAAACCTCATACAGAAACCTCTACTACCAATCCCAATACAACCACAGATGTTTCATAATGAGGTGAAATAAAATTATACAATAAGGTGAGTTGAATGAATAAAAGAATTCTTACAATTTTTCTTATATTACTTATATCCTGTACAACATTTATCTCTTGTAAAAATGATAATGTAAATCAACAAGACAGCACTAATATAACTTCTGAAAATATTTCTGAAAATAATTACTGGACTTTTGATAAACTTGTTGAAGAATCTGATTGTTGTGTGCTTGTATCTGTTAATCCAAAAGATAAAGAAGAATACAACTCAAAAATAATAGATAATGAATACTACACTGATGTAAAAGTCGGTGATTTTTCTGAGAATTCTACAATTTTTGATGTTTTCCCCGAAAAAATAACCATTATACAAAAAGGAAGTGCTTTTTTAGAAGAATCAAACGAAACAAAAAGAACGCGTTTCTACTATTTATTTTTAAATAAGAGTAAAACTGAAAACACTTATTATATTACTGATAATATAAACGGCGTTATAGAAACAGATTTCAATTATCTTTATCCATTTGACGAAAATTTATCTAAAGAATTAAATAAAAAATTTTATGATAAACGACGCAAACCAGATTTTTGTTTTCGTAGTTGGTTAATGAATGAATACGAATTTTCAGAAATAATGCACGAAACATCTGAAAGCACTATCAAAGATAACATAATTGAAAACACTACTACAAACCCCAATACAACCACAAACATTTCTGAAATTATACAATAAGGTGAGTTGAATGAATAAAAAACTTCTTACAATTTTTCTTATATTGCTTATATTTTGTACAACATTTATCTCTTGCAATAATGATAATGTAAATCAACAAGACAGCACTAATATAACTTCTGAAAATATTTCGGAAAATAATTACTGGACTTTTGATAAACTTGTTGAAGAATCGGATTATTGTGTACTTGTTTCTGCTAACAAAGAAGAAAAAGAAAATTGGAACTCTGAAATTATTGATGGTGAATATTATACCACTTTAAAAATACATAAAACGGTATATATTCCACAACTATCAGATTTCCCTGATGAAATTACAATAATCCAAAAAGAAAATGCTTTTTTGGAAGAAACTAAACCTGATAAAAAAGTACGATTTTTCTTTATATTTTTAAACAAATCAAATAAAGATGACACTTATTATATAACTGGAGATAAAAGTGGCGTAATTGAAGCAGATGGAAAAATTTTATCACCACTCAATGAACAATTAAAATCTGAAATTGATAAAAAATTCAACACTGAAAATTCACAAAACCAATCTAAAAAATTTGAACACTGGCTTGGAACAGATTATTTCAGTGAAGACGCTATAACTCAAGCGAATGATATTCCCCCTTAAAAACCAATATAAAACTAAAGGAAATCCATCTGATATTTCCTAAGATTAACTTTCAATACACAAAACACCCCAAAAGCAAATTAAAATTTGTTTTTGGGGTGAAAATATTTATTTCTATTTACTGACTTAAATAATACTAATTCTGTTTTCGTACAATACTATATTCATCGCCATTTTTGAAGTAAGGGCATTTGGTTTCTGTTACTGTGCTTAAAAACCTTAAATATTCATCCTCATCAAGATTTATGTCACAGTAATATTCTTCAAATTCTTCATCATAGCAATAATTCTGACACATATCACAAATCATAATCTTATTCTCTCCACTAACTTAACTGACCACTAGTCAACAACCCAATAATCTCCGAATAAACTCCTGACGGATTATTAAGGAAGTTTTCACGAAGTTGTTCTGCCTGTAAAATATCTGCAGCATATAAAGAAAGTGTTAAAAGATTTTCGCCAAGACCGTCAATTCTGAAAGTTACTGTGTAACCACCGGTTTCAGTTTTTGTTATATCTACTTTAACTTCTCTTTCTGCCTTTGCTCTTGCAAGAACTTTTAAAGCGGCATTTACAGAGCGTTCTCTTAAAGTTGTTGATAAAGTTGTTTCAAGTGTTTGGGCATTATCTTTACCTGCTTCAGTTGTAGTAAGACAGGTTTCGTTCTGATATTCTTCTTCTCTGAGCATTTTCTGATTTAATAAATCGTCTATTGCTGCATTTGTATCGAAAAAATTAACAAGTCCGTTTTCCTGAAGGCAGTCACAGAGTTGCTTTCTTGACATTGGTTCTTTAACTCTTGAAAGCATATAACAAACAAGAATTTTAATCTCTAGCATATTGCGAAGACCTCCAAGGGCAATATCCCCTGCAAATGCATCAAATTCAACCATTATGAACGCTCCTTTCTGAAAAATCTATTTGCTATTTTAACATAAATCAATTGTTCAGTCAATCTTTTTAAAGTGCTCTAAAAGATTACTTCTTACTTCACCGGCTAAATAAAGTGAGCCGACTACAAATAACATATCACTGTCTGTAATCTTCGTTTTAACTGAATCCACCGCAGAATTTGCATTGTCACAAGTTATAACATTGTGGCAATATTTTTTTGCTATTTTGCCTAATTCTTCCGCTTTCATTGCTCTTGGGTTTTCGGGTGTTACTGCAATAAATGTATCTGCTTTTGAAATCAAAGGGTTAAGAGAGTTTTCAACCGCCTTGTCATTCATCATACCCGCAATGACAATGAGTTTTTTATTGCTGTCAAAACACTCTTTAACTGCATTATAAAAAGCCTTTGCACCATCTTCGTTATGACCACCGTCAAGAATTACTAATGGATTTTTTGAAATAATCTCTACCCTTGCAGGTAATTGGGTTTTTAAGATACCATTTTTTATATCTTCTTCAGTAATAGTGTAACCTTTTTCTTTTAGAACATTTACTGCTTCAATTACAGTAGTCATATTCTGAACCTGATGTGTGCCTGACAATGTTGTCCGGTACGATTGTTTTTTATAATCGAACTGCATTCCGAAAATGCTTTGCTCAGTTACTTCAATCTCACTCTGTTCTGGAATTATAAGTGTGTTATTTCGTTCTTCACAAATATCTTTTATGACATTCATAGCACTCTCTTTTTGACCATAAGAACAAACAAGAGTACCGTTTTGTTTTATTGTACCACACTTTTCAAACGCAATTTGTTCTATTTTGTCACCTAAAACTGCAGTATGGTCTAAAGAAAGTGAGGTTATTACATTAACAAGTGGCGTATCTATTACATTTGTGGCGTCAAGTCTGCCACCTAACCCCACTTCTAAAACGAGCACATCAACATTAAGTTCAGAAAAACATAAAAATGCAGTAGCGGTAAGTGCTTCAAATTCTGTAATCTGTGCCCCCTGCTCTGACATTTTTTCTATTTCAGGTTTAATGATTTCTACACATTGTGCAAAGAGTTTTTCATCAATAGGTTGACCGTTATATTGCACTCTTTCTAAAAAGTGTGTTACATAAGGTGATGTGTAAAGACCTACATTATAACCCGCTTCAATCAAAATATTTGAAATTGCAGTTGATGTTGAACCTTTACCGTTAGTACCTGCAACATGTACACACTTTACATTTTTGTGTGGATTCCCTAAAATTTGCAACAAGGTATCCATCCTTGAAAGTCCCGGATGGATACCAAATTTTAGTAGAGAATGAATATATTCTAACGCTTCATTAAATGTCATTGAAGTTTAGAAAGACTTTCCTGAAGCATCTGAATTTTTGCTTTATATTTCTCCTGAGATTCGCGTTGTGCTGCAACAACCTTTTCAGGTGCTTTTGCCATAAAGCCAGGGTTATTGAGTTTATTTTCAACAAACTCTAAATCCTTTTTAACTGCTTCTAATTCTTTATTAAGTCTTGCTTTTTCAGCTTCAAAGTCAACAAGTTCATTAAGAGGGATATAAATTCTTGCTGCTTCTGTAATAACTGAAACTGCACCTTCGATTTCGTGGTCATACTTTTCTTCAACTTCTACTTCTGAAGCAGAAGCGAGTCTTGTGAAGAATGCAGAACCATTTTTAAAGTCTTCAGAATATTTAGTCTCAATATAAAGTTTTGCTTTCTTTGATGGTGGAACATTCATTTCTGCACGGCGGTTACGAATAGCCTTAATAGCAGTCATAATGCGTTCCATAGCTTCAACTTCTACTGTAAAGTTGAGTGCTTCATCATATTTGCACCAACTTGAAAGCATAATTGTTTCGCCTTCGTGTGGGAGTGCCTGCCAGATTTCTTCTGTAATAAACGGCATAAATGGATGAAGTAATTTAAGCGTATTTGACATAACATAAACTAAAACTGCTTTTACTGTCTTTTTAGCCTCAACATCTTCACCGTTAAGACGAATTTTTGCAATTTCAATATACCAGTCACAGAACACATCCCAAATAAAGTCATAGAGATTTTGCACTGCAATACCCAACTCAAAGTTATTGAGTGAGTTTGTAACTGTTTTAACAAGATTATTGAATGTGCTTAAAATCCATTTATCTTCTGTTGCAAGATTTTCAGGAATGTGTGGTGCTGGTTCTTCATCATCAAGATTCATAAGAATGAAGCGGTTAGCATTCCAGAGTTTGTTTGCAAAGTTACGACTTGATTCAATTTTTTCATCTGAGAAACGCATATCGTTACCAGGACTGTTACCTGTAGCGAGAGCGAATCTCAAAGCATCTGCACCGTAAGTGTCAATAATCTCAAGCGGGTCAATACCATTACCTAATGATTTTGACATTTTTCTACCCTGAGCATCACGAACAAGACCGTGAATAAGAACAGTATCAAAAGGTGCTTTACCTGTATATTCTAATGCTGAGAAAATCATACGACTAACCCAGAAACCGATAATATCATAACCGGTAACGAGTGTATTTGTTGGATAATAATGGCGTAAATCTTCTGTATCTTCAGGCCAACCAAGTGTTGAGAATGGCCAGAGAGCAGAACTGAACCATGTATCAAGTGTATCTTCATCCTGTTTAAGATTTGTGCTACCACACTTTGAACATTTCTCAACTGATGCTCTTGAAACATCCATATTACCGCAATCTTCACAGTACCATGCAGGAATTCTGTGCCCCCACCATAACTGACGGGAAATACACCAGTCACGAGTACCACGCATCCAGTTAAGGTAGTTTTTGGTAAATCTTTCAGGAACAAAGGTGATTTCACCTTTTTCTACAGATTCAATTGCAGGTTCTGCAAGCGGAAGCATACGAACAAACCATTGTTTAGAAACCATTGGCTCAATTGTTGAGTGACAACGGTAGCAAGTACCAACTTCGTGCTTCAATGGCTCAATTTCTTTAATATATCCGCCATTTCTTAAATCTTCAAGAATAGCTTTACGAGCCTCAAGAGTTGTCATACCAGCATATTTACCACAGTCAAGAACTTCAGGTTCATCTGCTGCGGCTTTACCACTTTTAATAAGTTCATCGGCAATACGCTTGTCTTCTGCACCGGTGAGATGACCATCGTAAGTGAAAGTACGAACTACAGGTAAGTTATTGCGTTTACCAACTTCAAAATCGTTAGGGTCGTGAGCAGGGGTAATTTTAACTACACCTGTACCCTTTGTCATATCTGCGTGTTCGTCACAAACAATAGGAATTTCTTTATTTAACAATGGAAGAATTACATGACAACCGTGAAGGTGTTTATAACGCTCATCTTCTGCATTTATTGCTACAGCAGTATCACCAAGCATTGTTTCAGGACGTGTTGTTGCAAGTTCTAACTTTTCGCCTGTTTCTTTAACTGTATATAAAAGGTGCCAGAAATTTCCTTCTTTTTCTTCATACTCAACTTCTGCGTCAGAAATTGAAGTGTTACAGCAAGGGCACCAGTTAACCATACGATTACCACGATAGATAAGGTCTTTTTCGTAAAGACGGCAAAAAACTTCATTAACTGCTTTGTTGCAACCTTCATCAAGTGTAAAACGCTCTCTATCCCAGTCACAAGAAGAACCCATTTTCTTTAACTGTTCAACAATTCTGCCACCATATTGTGCTTTCCAGTCCCAAGCTCTTTCTAAGAACTTTTCTCTGCCTAAATCTTCTTTAGTGATACCTTCTTTACGCATTGCTTCAACAATTTTTGCTTCTGTGGCAATTGAAGCGTGGTCAGTACCGGGAAGCCATAATGTATCGTAGCCAGACATTCTCTTCCAACGGATAAGAATATCTTGCAAAGTATTGTCGAGAGCATGTCCCATATGAAGTTGCCCTGTAATATTCGGTGGTGGAATAACTATTGTGTAAGTCTCTTTACCCTCTTCGCGTTTTGCGTGGAAATATTTACCATCAAGCCAAGATTTATAAATACGTTCCTCAACATTTTTCGGGTCGTATTGTTTTGCGAGTTCTTTTTTCAAAAGAAACTCCTCCTTATAAAAATATAATAGTATTTAAAATTCTCTTAATTATCCCATATTAGTAAGAAATTGTCAATAAAAAATATCGTTTTAGCAAGAATAAATTACGCTAAAACGATATTTTTTTAAATTGTCCAATAAACACAATAGTATAAATGTGTCTTAGTATCATAAATATGAATTGCTGTCTGAGTTGAATAATCATCCGGACCAAAAATCAATTTGTAATCATTATAAATTTTTTCATCATTACAATTATAATAAACAACATAACAATTACGAAAATCAATATTAAACGGAAGAAAACCGGTTGAATACTCTTTTATATAATATATATCTTCTTCTGTAGTTTCAACCCATTTTCCGCTTTTTATATCTTCTGTAACATGAAGTTGTTCTTCTTCGTTAAGTTTAAAAATCCAATGCGCGTAACTATCTATACCTATAAATCTCTGCTTATATTCCCTTGGTACTCCTGTTGGTGTATAAATACAATATTCTGAAACATCACTTTCATCTAATCGCCCGACACAAACCCTGAAAACTAAATTTAATCCACTAACCACAGTAATTATTACGAGTATTGCTACAAATAATTTTTCGACTTTTTTATTTCTGAAAACTTTTCCCATTTTACATACTCCAATGTACACAGTAATAATAATGTGTTACCGTATCATAAAAATAAATAATACATGGACTCGGGTAATTGTTGGTATCTCTAACTCTTACAAAGCATTCGTTACGAACATCGTAACAACAGGTATAGCACTCGCTTTCTTCTTCGGGTTCCTGTTCAAACCCAAACTTCCATAAAATACTGTAACTTCCAGGAAGCCAACATCCAGATTTTAAATCTTCTTCAATTTCTTTTTGTTCTGATTTATTAAGTTCATAAACCCAATACTCAAATGTATCAATACTCAATTCATTATGATATTCGTCAGGGATACCACTCGGTGTATAAACACCGGTTTCTGAAACATAGCTATTTTTAATATTCTCATATTTAGCTTTAAAAATAATAGTCCAAATCCCAGAAAAAACAACTATTATAAGAAAAACAGCTAATACTTTTTTGCGCTTTTTATTCATTTCAATTCTCCTTATCAAATGGAATAATTAGACTATAAGGTTCTTGCTCACTACCATAAAAAGTTACAGTAAAACTATCGTTTGTTATTTCCGATTTGAAATCACCGACACCACCATCATCATTTATGTAAAAGAATGATTCATTTATTGTCATCTCATTTTTAAATACTGATACTTTATATTCTACAGAACTAAAAGCACCTACTGGTTCGCCTATTTGAACAACCTGAGCTTTATAAATGCCACTCTTCGATTCACCTTCATATCTTATCAGTTCTTCACTACTTTTAATAAATTCAGAATTTGTTATAAATACAATTATAAGTAAAAACACAACAACAATACTTTCAAGAATTACTGTCACTTTTAATTTTTTCATTCATTATACCCACCCAAACTATATTTTGTCATCATACTACTCTTGTTTTTATCGTTTGTCAATAAATTTTTATCGTTTGTTACAAAATTGTAATAAAAATATCGTTCTAATGTAACTAAATTACACTAAAACGATATTTCTCATTCATTTCAAAACTTAATCAACAAACTAAAACCTTTTTAAATGTTTCTGCTTCATAAGTCGGTACGAAAATCCCCCAAGCTTCACCATCCACTTCTAACTCAACAACACAATATTTTTTCACACTATACATCCGTAAATGTGTATCATAAACTATTTTGTACTTTTTATATTTTTCATCGTTATATTTTTCTTCTTTATTCCACATATAAAAAGCAATATTACCCTTTTCTTCACGAATACTTTTTATTGAAGTATAAGGTATAACATACTTACCGGATGATATTTCAACTAAACATAATTTTTCATTTTCCACAAACATTTTAAATTCACAATTAGTTGCTCTACCATTTATAAAAGGTTTAAAAACATTATCCTTTGTTTTGTAGTTGAATGAAAAAATATCGACCTTTACAGCATCCGTACTGACACCAAGTCTTGATTCTAACGAATTCTCTATAGCAATAACTTTATCTGTTGCTAATTTTATTTCTTCATCGCTTTCAATATCTTTCTTCTTTTTAGGGAGTAAGTATTTTACAGAAAAAAATGTAAAAGCAATAGAGGATAAACACACTAAATAAAGCCAAGGATACTCACCGAACAAATTTTTTAGGGCTTCTGTTTTACCGCTTTCTAAAAAATTGTGCATAAATATCAAAACCAAGCTCACCAAAGCCCACGATGTCAAACAATAATTTATAATTATTGCATACGCCAAAGCACGAGGAAAAGCTTTCTTCTTAACAAGTACTTTAACTGCCTCTTCAGCTTCATCAAGTGAATCAAATGCGTCTTCAGGAAGTTCTTCAACTTTGAAATTATCGCCTGTTAATTCAAGATTATTTTTATCATTTGTTATATCAACTGCTAAAAATGGTTTCATAAATCCCCCACCTACACTTTGTCTAACGCAATAGTATCATATGGGATTCATTTTGTCAATATAACCTCTTTCATAATTCACCAGATAATATAGTAAAATTTATTCAGGATAATTCTAATACACCTTGATTTTTTTGAAAATATGATATATAATGAACTTTAGTTACTAAATATTGTAAAATGTATTCAGAAGGGGTTTTATTATGGACGCAAGAATTCCTAAGAAAAGTGTATTTAAGTTCTTTTTATTATCAGTTATAACACTCGGCATTTATGCTA
>SVPQ01000028.1 GCA_015065845.1 Oscillospiraceae bacterium | reverse complement strand
TTAGCTCAGTTGGTTAGAGCAACCGGCTCATAACCGGTTGGTCCGGGGTTCGAGTCCCTGATGGTCCACCAATTAAATATAGGGGCATAATGTAATGGTAACATTCCGGTCTCCAAAACCGTCCTTGAGGGTTCGAGTCCTTCTGCCCCTGCCAAAATGAAAAACCGTTCACGATTGTGGACGGTTTTTCGTTTTGTATTATTCATTTTTCATCATTCAATATTCATTTGAAAAAACGGATTTTCAATGAATAGTGAATGGTTTCCCGATGCTGTTGGATAATTAATAATTGATTTTGTAGAAAAAACTGTTATAATATAAAACATTATAAATAATATGTAATTAACTCGGGAGATTAAAACTATGCCTTGGTATGACGAAGCCATTTTTTATCATATATATCCGTTAGGAATGACAGGTGCACCAAAAGAAAATGATTACAGTGAACCAGTTCACAGACTTAACACACTATTACCGTGGATTTCTCACATTAAAGGAATTGGTTGTAATGCAATCTATATAGGTCCACTTTTTGAGTCTGTTGGTCACGGTTACGAAACGACAGATTATAAAAAACTTGACTCAAGGCTCGGCACAAATGAAGATTTAACGAATTTTGTAACAGAATGTCATAAAGCTGGAGTAAGAGTTATTTTAGATGGTGTTTTTAACCACACAGGACGTGATTTCTTCGCGTTTAAAGATATAAAAGAAAACAGAGAAAATTCGCAATATAAAGACTGGTACTGCAATGTTAATTTCTGGGGAAACAACTCTTTTAACGATGGTTTTTCTTATGAAAACTGGGGTGGATACGACTTACTTGCAAAATTAAATCAACATAACCCCGCGGTTAAAGATTACATTTGTGACGTTATTCGTTTCTGGGTAAAAGAATTCGATATTGATGGTCTCCGACTTGACGCGGCAGATGTAATGGACTTTGACTATATGAAAGCACTCCGCAATGTAGCAAATGAAGTAAAACCTGACTTCTGGCTTATGGGCGAAGTTATTCACGGTAATTACTCCCGTTGGGCAAATGACGGAACACTTCATTCAGTAACGAACTATATGCTTCACAAGGCGTTATATTCTGCACACAACGACCATAACTATTTTGAAATTGCACACACAATTAAATATATCGGTGGTATGGTTGGTAACAAACTTAATCTTTACACTTTTGTTGACAACCACGATGTTGAACGAATTTACACAAAACTCACCAACAAAGCACACTTTGTGCCAGTTCACATAATGCTCTACACCCTACCGGGTATTCCATCTATTTATTACGGTTCTGAATTTGGTATAGAAGGCAGAAAAGAACGCGGTTCAGATGACAGTCTGCGACCATCACTCAATTTTGACGATTACAAAGATGCAATAAACACAAATCCTTGCACAAAGTTAATTGCTACTTTAGGTAAAATCAGAAGCAACACCCCTGCCCTTTTATATGGTGATTATAAAGAACTTGAATTACAGACAACTCACTTTGCTTATGAAAGAACTTTAAACGGAAAATCTATAATAATTACAGTAAACAACAGTGACAACGAAGTTAATTTTAATATTGCTTGTAGCAATTCAGCAGAATATGTTGGTGCTCTAACAGGCGAAAAAGTAACTGTAAATAATGGCAGAATTCAAGTTAAAGTTCCTCAAAACTATGGTGAAATATGGATTCCGACAGAAAATATTTCAGATACTTTTAAACCAATTGAAACCATAGAAATTAAAAAGACACCTGAATCTGTAAAAGTTGAAGAACCGATTAAGATTACAGAAGAAAATATCCAAAAAACACCAAAAATCGTAGGACAAACAGACGACACCACCTCTCAGATTGCAATTGACCTTAACAAACCTTATGAAGAAATGACAATTAAAGAGTTGCAAGAAGCAATTTTAGAAAAAATGAGAAAAAACGGACCCATAACAGACTATATGTTAGGTACAGTAAAAGAAAATGTGTACCGCGATTCGTTAATAAACTGGGTAAAAAGTTTCAACTAAAAATACAAGGAGCAGAGTAAATTCTGCTCCTTGTATTTTTTATTATCCAAAAA
Source organism: Oscillospiraceae bacterium (assembly GCA_015065845.1). GTDB lineage: Bacteria > Bacillota > Clostridia > Oscillospirales > Acutalibacteraceae > DTU089. Next base: position 18,148 of record SVPQ01000028.1, on the reverse strand, counting down.
AGTCTGAAAGTTCAACACTGTAACCATGTTCTTTCAAGTCGTCATAAGAATTGAAATTATTGAAAATAGTGTAAACTGCACCTAAAAATCTTACAATGCCATCTTTAACAGAAGTAAAAAAGCTAATATCAGGATGACCGCCGTCATTGGTGGTTTTTGTTATAGTAAATGTCTGAATTGGTGTCTTTTTACCTAATTCATAAGAATTAACTGTAATAGAATTTTCTTTAAAATCAAGTGTAAAATATGTTGCAACATCTGTAAGATAATCGAAACCAACCCACTGTTCATTAAGACCCATATCGTCATCGTCACGAGGTCTGCCCAATGAACAGGAAACCATATAAATTGTACCTTTAGGGTCAACCATTTCAGATTTTAATTCTTCGACTCTTTCGTTTTTATATAAAACATCAGTTACTGTGTAGTAGTGACTGTGACCCAAAAGAACTAAATCTATTCCGAATTCGTCTGCGATTGGTCCCCAGATAGTACGAAGAAGATTGTTTTCGCTTTCACGGTGTTCGATTCTGCCACTGTAAAGGTCGTGGTGGAACATCATAATCTTCCATTTGACATCCGGATTCAATTCAATTGCTCTTTCAACAAAATCTGCGTGTGCCATAGCGTTACCACTGTTTGAGTCCATCACTAAAAAGAGTGCCTCACCTTTTGTGAACCAATAGTCAGTACCGTTATATGAACGGATACTCGCTTCAGTATCTTCATTAGGAACATTTTTAAAATCTTTATAAGCCGCACCTTTTCTGTCGTGGTTACCCATTGCGGTAGCAATTGATAAGCTTTTCATTTCATCAGATGCAGTAAATGCTCTGTATTCACTTTCAAGTCCTTCTGTTGCCTGGTCACCTGCAGAAAGAAGAAGTGAAATATTTTTATTATTTTTAAGCGCATCTTTTACAGTTTCGTGAAACCTGTAAGATGTGTCACTAAGAGAGTTTTCATTTGCATCATCTATAGCGGTTATATGAACATCTGTTACATACATAGCAGAAAACTCAGCACCGCCAGCAGTTTTAAATGAATAAATCTTTGATTCAAAATTAGGACTTACACATTTGTAATAGTATGTTGTATTTTCTTTAAGACCTGTTACAGTAACTTTATTTACAACACTGCCTTCAACAGAATCAAATTGTGTACCCTTAAATGTTTCAGCAGAACTTAAATCTTTATTTTCTGAAATCACAACGGAATTTTCACCCTCTGATGAAGAGTACCACGAAAAATTACGCTCGCTCTCGTTACTGCCAACAAACATAATAATTCCAGCATCAGAATTATCACTTTCCCAGAGTTTTTCCCACTCTTCTTTACTCAATGCAAATGATGGAATTGTGAGTGTAAAAAGCATTGTTATTGCAAGAATTATTGAAAAAACTTTTTTCATAAAACTACTCCCTTTTAACTTTTTTTCTAAATTATATGACAAGTGCTTATAAATGTCAATAAATGTAATTTCACTTAATTTCTAAACAGTCACCACTATCTTTAATTTTTACAAACTTAGGTCTTTCGTAAAGCGATTTGTTAGGTGTATGAAAAGTTAAATAAATATTTTCGTCATCCTTAAAAATCATACCATGACCACCATCGTCATCAATAAGCGGAGCTGAATGTGTGAAGTTCATATTTAACTCACCATCATTGAATTTAACAAGGCACTCAGCATACTGATGATTTATAAAGGTTGACCATAACATAAAAAGCTCATCTGTTTTTGAACGATACATAAAAGGACCGTCTGTAACAAAATGACCATCGTCTGGTGCTTTTTTTATGTAAAACGGCTCAGAACCTGTAAACATTGTTACAACTTCACCTGTTAACGCGGTTAAATCGTCATTTAACCCGGCATAGCAGATTGTGCCATCAATTATTTGTGTGTGCTCGTGACAGAAAATGATAAACGGCTTACCGTTTTTATCAATATAAAATGTACCATCAAGACATTCCCATTCTTCTGGCGTCACCGCACCATTACTGTGCGGTTTGAATTCGCCCAACGGACTGTCAGCTTTTAAAATATATGTACCTCTTAATCCATTCGGTTTTGTAAAGGTTGCAAACATATAATAATTATCTTTATATCTATGTACTTCGGGTGCCCAGTTCACATTTGTGTTCATATTATATTTATCTGAATTGAAGCATTCAATTGGCTCTGACCAATTTTCCAAGTCAGTTGAAACATACACGTCAAAACCGCCAGTTTTCTGACCGAAATTTTCACCTCTTGTGCCATACATATAATATTTTTCATCTTCAAATAAAATAAATGGATCGCGGATATTGATTTCGTTTGTTTTCATAAATTACTCCTAAAACCAGTTGCAAGTATGCAAGTTGCAAGTAAAATTTTAACTTTTAATATTATAACACAGACTATTTTAACATTCAATTTATTATTGAAATAACTTCTATTGAATGCTATAATTCGAATATTGGAGAATTATAAACCGAGGAGAAAATGAATATGAGCAAACATAAAAAACGGAACAAAAAACAATGTAAAGAACGATTACCGGCAAAAGAGCATTATAAGTTTGATTTGTTACTTTTACTGATAATTATTTATAACACAATTATTTTAGTAGGAATGTGGAAAAATTGGTTTACTTTTTTCAAACCTGATGCTTTATATTTCTTAGTAGAAAACAGTTTTCTAAAATTTTTAGTTTTATTTTTCAATCTACAAATTTTATTCATTTATGGTAATCTGCACACCTTTGCTACAGATAACAAATACCCTTTCAAAGATTATTTTCGTGGCACAAATAAATCTACAAAAGAAAAATCAAAAAAATGTTTTACCAAATGTACAATTATATTTCTTATTTCTATAATTTGTTTATTTTTAGGAACTCAAAAAAATATTGAATCTACCGAAACTAATTTTATCAAAAATAATATTTTTTCAGAGCAAGTATTATTTGAATATAATAACGTATCAAAAATCGAAATTAAATTTTCACACGAAAAAGTATCACCCAAAGGCTTTGATTATTCAGTAAGACCAAAAATAAAAATAACAGACAATAAAAATATTATTGAATTAGAATTCAAAGGTTTTGGATTCAGCTATTTAAAATTAGAAAAATTCTTAAATAAATTTAATAGCGATATTATTTTTATTAATAATAAAAATATCGAAAACGTAATTATAGCAGATGAAAATGAAAAAGCTGCTTTTAAAAGAATATTTTATGGGAGTTAAAAATGGATTTTAAAAATATAAATTTCAAGTGGCAATTCAGAAGTTATCAGCAAACAGTTCTTGATAACGCCGACAAACATTTAAAAGACAATAAAATACATATAGTCGCAGCACCTGGTAGTGGTAAAACAATTTTAGGTTTAGAGCTTATTAAAAGACTAAATTCACCTGCTCTTATTTTATCACCTTCAGTTACTATCCGTCAGCAATGGGGCGAAAGATTTATAGAAGCGTTTCTTCCTGAAAATGAAAAAGCAGAAGAATATATTTCATATAATTTAAAAGAACCAAAATTACTTACTTCAATTACATATCAGGCATTACACGCCGCTTACACAAAAACTTCAACCGATGAAGAAATCGATGACGAAAGTTTTGAAAGTGAAGAAATTCAGGATTTTACAAACTTTGAAATTCTTGATGTAATTAAAAATGCTAAAATTAAAACAATTTGTCTTGATGAAGCGCATCACTTAAAAAGCGAATGGCAAAAAGCATTAGAAAAATTTATAGAAGCATTAGGCGGTACAGTTAAAATCATTTCTTTAACTGCTACCCCGCCTTACGACAGCGCACCAAACGAATGGGCAAAATATTCCTCACTTTGCGGTGAAATAGATGAAGAAATTTTTGTGCCACAATTAGTTTCTCAAAAAACACTCTGCCCACATCAGGATTACATTTATTTCAGTTACCCCACCGAAGAGGAAGCAAACACATTAAAAAATTATAAAGAAAAAGCAAAGCAAACTACAAATGAAATAATTAAAAGTGGTTTGCCTCTTAAAGCAATAGAAAATTCTCAAATACTGGAAAACAGTGAAGAAAGCGAAATTTTACTTTACGATAATTTTAATAATTTTCAGGAATTATTTTTAGTTGCAATGTATGGTGGCAAAGAATTCGACCAGAAAATTTTAAAAAGAATATTTGACGGAAGGAAAGATTTAAAATGTAATTTAATAAATGCAGAAAAAGCATTTCAATTTATTATTGAAAATCCCGAAATATTTACTGAAGAATTATCTGAAAATTTAAAACAAACACTTTCACAAAATGGTTTAATCGAAAAGAAAAAAGTGCGACTTATATCTAATGAAAAAATAAATAAATTAATTATTTCTTCGAGTGCAAAATTAGAAAGCATTAAAACTATAGTAGAAAGTGAATATTTTAATTTAAAAGAAAATTTAAGAATGTTAATTCTTACTGATTTTATAAAAAAAGATTTAATTAAAATAATCGGGACTGATAAAAAAATAAATGATATGGGCACAGTACCCGTTTTTGAATCGGTAAGAAGAAGCACAAATGAAAATTGTAAAATTGCTTTACTTTCAGGTACACTTGTTATCGTTCCCGACTCCGCTTTAGAAATCATTGAAAAAATATCAAATGAAGAGAATGTATCATTTACTACAAAAAAATTAGAAAATACATTACACACACAAATTAATTTCAGTGGTTCAAATAAAAACAAAGTAAAAATTATTACTAAAGCTTTTCAGAGTGGTGTTATAAATGTTTTAGTCGGTACTAAGTCACTTCTTGGTGAGGGTTGGGATTCACCTAACATAAACTCTTTGATTCTTGCAAGTTTTGTTGGTAGTTTTATGCTTTCTAATCAGATGCGTGGCAGAGCAATAAGAATTGATAAAAACAATCCTGACAAAATTTCTAATATATGGCATCTTGTTACAGTCGAACCTGACTCAGATGAAAACTCTGAAAATATCAACGGAGATGATTTTGAAACAATTAAAAGAAGATTTAATTGTTTTCAGGCACCTGCATATAGCGAAGATGTCATTGAAAACGGAATTGACAGAATTGACATTTTAAAACCACCTTTTAACGAAAAAAATTTAAAAATAATAAATCAGAAAATGCTCACTCTCGCCTCGCAACGAGAGCAGGTAGAGTCGCAATGGAACAATGTAGTAAAGGGAAGCAATCACCCTGAAATAGTTGAAGAATGTGAAATATCACCTAAAATACAACCAACAAGTGTAATATTAAAAAATAAAATAATTTCTTGCGTTTTAGCAGTTCTAATTTTATTATCTGTTACACTTGGAATAATCTGTGGCGGATTTTTGGGTGTTCTGTTGATTGCAATTTCGATTGTTTGTATATATTTCTTATATAAATATTCAAAAATTGTATTTAAAAACATTTCCCCGGAAAAGACTGTAGAGACCCTTTCAAAATGTATTTTTAAATCTCTTAAAGAAATCGGAGAAATTGACAGTAAAAATGCAAAAGTTTATGTTGCAACTCGTAAAGACAGTAGCGTAAGTTGTTCTTTGCAAAGAGCATCTGCAAGAGAAAAAAATATTTTTAAAAATGCAATAACTGAAATGCTCTCTCCCATTGATGACCCACGATATTTAATTGTAAACACAAAAAATAATAAATTAAATTATTCTATGAGTTACGCGTGTCCATCTGTTTTAGGAGTAAACAAAGAAACTGCAGAAATATTAAAAAAACATTTAAAAGACACCGGTTGCAATTTCCAGCTTGTATTTACAAGAAATCAAAACGGTAGAAAAGAGCTTTTTAAATCCAAAAAGTATTCTTATATTAACTTAAATAATTCTAAAGTAAAAAACAAGAGAAAAGTGAACTGACATACTAAAAACCCGTTGTAAAAAACACAACGGGTTTTATTATTGACAAAAAAATTTAAATGTGTTATTTTATACCTAGAACTGCTATGCATATTATTTCTATGCAAAACGAAAGGTGGAAAAATTTATGAATATAAAAAAAGAACTTACAAAAGGTAGCAGCTCACTTCTGGTGCTTTCAGTAATTGGCGAAAAAGATATGTACGGTTATGAGATAATTAAAGAAATAGAAAAAAGAAGTAATGAAGTTTTTGCGTTTAAAGAAGGTACTCTCTACCCTATTTTACACACATTTGAAAAAGACGGTTATTTAACTTCTTACTGGTTCGAAAGCGAAAACGGAAGAAAGAGAAAATATTACCATATTACAGAAAAAGGAATAAAATTATTATCAAAATCAAAAGAAGAATGGAAATCATACTCTACTGCTGTAAAAAATGTTTTATCAATAAACAATGCTACAACTTAAGGTGACTGGTATGAACAATAAAATTAATGAATTTATTGAAAGTTTGTTGCCTGATGACATTAATCAGACTAAAAAAGAAAGTTTAAAATTCGAATTAGAAAGTCATATTCTTGACGCTATTGAATTTTACAATGAAAATGGTTTTTCTTATGAAAAAAGTGTAGATAAAGCATTAAGTGATTTTTGCAGTGATGAAAAAACTAAAAAGAAAATAAAAAAGAATTATAGAAAATTACATAGTGAAAATTCATTAGCAACATTTTTCAAAAAAACAATTCTTGTTTGTATTCCTCTCTCTCTTATAATTCATTTAATATTAGGTTATATGATTAACTGGAGTGTGTGTCTTTATTCTATAATTCAACCGTTATTTTTCTATTTAATTTTTTATGCAATTGATAAAAATAAAATTTTCAAAAAAAGAGTTCGGTCAATAATTTCAATAATTATATTTATAGCATTATTGAATTTAAGTTGGACATCATTTATTTGTTCTTTTGGGGATAAAATAGAGATATCAACAAATAATTTTTCAATAAATCTGAATGATTACGCTCTTTCTTACGAGTATTCTGTACACTGGTATAACGAAAAAATCGAAGATTATGACTATGAATATAACTATATTGAAAAGAATTTTATGCCAACTGAATTTGAGAATTTTGAAACAGTTGATATTTATTACTATTCCGAACAAAGCGTTTTTCACGAACCTAGTGCAACAACATATATTTTCAAATATAAAAATAAAGCCGAATTTGAAAAAGAACAAAACAGATTAATTAATTTATATTCATATTTTGAAGATAGCATTACATTGAGTGGTTTTAAGTTAAATTATTTTGCACCCCCCTCAACAATAACGCATAATAATAAGACATATTCATTAGATTGGGAAAATCAACTATATATAATCGGATTTAACGAAAAAACAAATCAGATTTTACTGACAATACATTATGGTGAATTTTTTGACTACACTTCTCTTGATTCACCAGTATATAAAGAAGTTATTGTAGATGGAGAGTTATGTGAATTACCTTTCTGTGAAACAGTTGACAACTCTTCAGTTGATGAAACTTTTTACAAAGATTATTGCGGTTTAAAATATGTTATGTTTTTCAATTTATTTTTAAAATAATATCAAAAACCCGTTGTTTTAAACAACGGGTTTTTATTATACAGTTCCAAAAATTACAAATAAACACCCAAAAGTTACATTTTCAGTAAATCTTACATATTTTTCACTATAATAAGGGTGTGATAACGGGAGCAACAAAATGGAGCAATGCAAAATGATTATAAACTAGTGACAACCAAAATAAAATATGATTACATAGTGTTGAGGTGAGACTATGACGAAAATTTCAAAAAACATTAAAAGACTGCGAAATTCACAGAATATAAGTCAGGAAGCGCTTGCAGAAAGACTTTTTATTTCGCGTCAGGCGGTCTCTTCATGGGAAAACGACCGTACACAACCCGATATTGAAATGATTGGTAAACTCGCAGAGGTGTTCAATGTTTCAATTGAAGAACTTATTTATGGTGAAAAAAGAAAAATCGAGATTGAAAATGAAGAGCCAAAACAAAACAACAGACTACTTATAATAATATTCTCAATTTTAGGCTCTGCTTTTGTTGCTATCGGTCTTATTTTCTTAATAATATTCGGATGGGAATACTTCGGAACTGTAATAAAAACTGTCTTGGGGCTTTTGCCAATGCTTACAGGTCAGGCGGTTGCAATTTACACATATAAAAGAAAAATGTACTCAATTGCCTTTACAGAAAGTGGTGCTCTGGTGTGGTCAGTTGGTGTGGTTTCTACTCTGTTTTTAATAAACGGAATTCTTGGAATTAACATCTCACATTTTACGCTTTTTGCACTAAGCACAATTCTAATTCTCCCTGCCGTATATATCTTTAATTCAACTTCTGTATTGTTCGGGTATTTCGTGTTAGCATTAACCACTCCGCTCAATAATATCAACGATTTCGCAACAATTACATTCTTATTTATATCACTATTTTCAGGTGGTTTATATGTTAGACTAAACAAACATAAGGTCGAAAATTCCCGACATAATTTATCTTTGTGGTTTTTAGTGATTTCTGTGTTTATTGGTGTGATAGAATTACTTGCTGGATTAAATACTAACCTGTTTATAATGAGTTTCTTTGCGGTACTTTTAGCCGGTTTTACTTTCTTATTCACATTCAGCAAAGAAAGAGATTTTAAAAAACCATTTTATCTTTTAGGTAGTCTTGGGTTATTAGGAACACTAATTTTTCTTTCGGTAATTGACACTATTGATTCCGTCGATTTAGTATTCACACAATACTATTTCAAAGACCAGAATCTTATGCCAAATCTATTCGCAAATTTAATAATACTGATAACAATCATAGATATAGGCGCTTTTTGTAGCAGGCACTCACTTGTTAAAAATCCGTTAAAAATAGCAATTTTACTTATTGGAAGTATTTCAACTATATTAGCGCTGATTTGTGCCGACACATTCGTTCCATTTGCAATTATACTTACTGTTTTACTTTCAATTAGTTTTATTGTTATAGGTTCTAAATCAAATAAACTTTATGAGGTAAATATCGGTTTAATTTCAATTATAATTATTATGTTTAAAATCATTACTGAAATCGGTTCAAATTATCTTGCACTTGGCTTTGCTTTCTTGCTCTCGGGTATAATTTTGTTCATAGTAAATTTCCTGCTGATAAATAAAGCTAAAAAAGAAAAAGCATTAACACAAAGTATTAATTCTGAATTAGTTGAGGATGGTGATTTAAATGTTTAAAAGAAACAGTAAAAACATTTTAATTTTTATTATAATTATTCAACTTATTATCCCACTTGCTATGCTTCTTTATCAATCAAACATTAGTTACAATTTAAAAAAAGAAGAAAATTATTTCAAAATACCATTAAGAAATATTGAATATTATTCAGATGGTTGTTCCTTGGAAATTCTGTTGGACGAGTCTGTAGATTACACAAAAAATTTCTTTATTTTTGAAGAAGCAGAAAACACTACAAAATTCACAAATTCTGACACAAAACCTCGCCACAACCATTATTTAGACACAAATTCAAGAAATATATACAATTTGAACTATATATCAGAATATGATTTTAATTATGAGCTTATTGAATACTCAAATACAATTTATGATAGAGATAATGAAAAACGCAATATTTCTAACGGTCTTGTAGACGGGTCTGAAACAGAGGCTTATGCGATAGTCAGCGTTTATAAAGGTCAAACTAAAGTAGTCAGTGTCTTTATTGAAAACAACACTTTAGAAGATTATTTAAAAGCTTGTGAAAACAATGAAATTGATTTAACACGATATCAATATATTGATGAATTTAATTTTTCTGAATATTTTGAAAATCTCCCTGATAACCAAAAAGATTTAATAAATAATATTGCAGAAAGTGTTCTGACATAAATTGATGGGCTGTAAAAAACACTATGTTTTTTACAGCCCCATTGTTTATTTTTCTCTCTTTTTTCTAAAAATAATTTTAAATAAAATAAAGAAAATAATAAAACTTGTTAACATCAATATTGGTAACCAAAGAACGCCTGCATTCCATTTTTCAATAAATCCTTCTACACTTAAAATTTCAAGTAAATTTATAGAAAAAAGTGTGCTTTCAAATTCACCTAAAAGGAAATACACTAAACCTACTACTAAAAAATAATCTGGTAATAATTTAATCGCAAACTCTTGTGGTGTCATATTTATTGGTTTATTAAATTCACTATTTAAAATATTTTTCTTCACAAATCTAAATACAGGATAAAACAATGCTGTACTTAAAACTAAGGTTAAGACAATTTCAAACACTTCATTATCTACAGTAAACTCATTAAATCTGAACGAGAATGCTCTGGCGAGTATTACTACAAATGAGAAAAACATTGTTAAAATTCCGTTATAAATAATACTAAATCGTTTATTCTTTAAAAGTGGTGTATATGTAAACAATTCTTCTGCATCGGTGTATTGCTTTGGAAGAAACGCAATTATAAGCATTACAAGCAATCCTAAAATAAATCCTGTAAAGAATTCCCATGTTGACCACTCATAACCTGTTATAAAAGCTGGAGTTTTAATTCCTGCAAAAAAACCTCTGTCTGAATCTAATATCAAAGGAATATCTGCTACTGTAATAGCAATTGCACACGCAAGATTTATAAAAAAAGCAACCACAGCGGTGAATTTATCTTTTATAACAATAGCAACTGTTAAAATTGAAGTTATAGCACCAACTGCACTAGAAATTACTTTTACACTCGTAAAATAATTACGACAAAATGGTATTTTTTTTGCCCAGGCAGCAGAACCAAGTTCAGTAATAAATGCTTTCATAGGTGATATATTATGACCTGCATCGCGAAGTCCTTCGGCACACGCTTCTACTGCTTCAGGGTTTATAACATCTAAAATCAAATGAGAAATTGTAAAATTAGAAATTATAACTGTTATGTAATAAACACCTACATAAATCAAGAAATCTTTAAATTCATATTTTTTCTTAGAAAATAAAGATGAGAAGCAAATTGCAAAAAGTGGTAACCAGCCAAACCCCAAAAGTAACATAATAGCAAGACCACTGTATTCACTTATTTCAATAAAACGATAAGTTTCTTCACCAACAAAATTAGCACTACTCGAAAGATACCCATCCATTTGTGAATTCAGTGTACCCCATCCACCAGCGGTAAGCGCAGCAAATACTGCACACAAAGGCATCATTTCATAATTCATTTTCTGTCTTCTGCCGTAAAGTGCATAAATAAACAGTACAAATACAAAAGTAACAGCAAACATTCCCCATTTTGCACCAAATCCATGAGAGCCTCTTGCTCGCCACATAAAGCCTACAAGACACGCACCCGCTATAATAGCAAAGATTTGTTGATACCACTTTAAATTATTCTGTTTTATAATTGTCAAAAAAACACCCCTTTCATTAAAATTATAAATCTAAAAAAATGTTTAGTCAAGCAAAACATATTAAAGAAACGAACGCAAATAATAATCGTATGTGTGATTTGAATTTTCTTTTCATTGAAAACTGTTGAAATCTGTCGATATTCGTGCTAAACTATTTTTGAACCTAAAAAAGAAATTAATTTTTTGTGCTGGGTGGTGATGAGTTGTTAAATGACAGAATTGTACACTTTCGTACTTATAATAAAATTGAGCCTGAAACTCTTGCGAAAACTTTAAATATTCCAACAGAAGAATATTTAAAATATGAAGATGGTTCTGTTATGCCTGATATTGCAACTATTACAGAACTTGCCAAAATATATAAAGTTACAATACCTGAATTTTATGGTAGCACTCCCCGACTTATTCTTCAAGATTCAGATGATGAAAACCTTTTTAAAGAGAATGATGCTGAACTTGAACTTCTTAAATTTTCAGAACTTTCAATTGATGAAAAGGAGATGATTTTAACCTACAGAATGAGTGAAAATAAAGAGCAGATTTATAAAATGATTGTAGACAAAAAATAAAAGCGATTGAGTTCCAAAAATACGGAAGTCAATCGCTCTTTCTTTTACTATAAATTATTTAATAATTTCACCCATAAGACCAGGTGTTGCAAGTGCTGCGTTGCTTTCATCTGTATCGATGTGCATAGCTGCTGCAAAGTTAGGATTAACACGAACAACAACATCACCAAAAATGAGGTTTCTGCCTTCTGTTTCAACCTTTACATTAACAATTTCCTTATCTGCAACGCCGAATTCTTCAGCATCTGCAGGTGTTAAGTGAATATGTCTTTTTGCAACAATTACGCCTTCTTTAAGTTCTACTTCACCTTTTGGACCAACAAGTTTACAAGCACCACTACCAGCAGTGTCACCGCTTTCCCTTATAGGTGCTGCTACACCAATTGAACGAGCGTCTGAAGCTGAAAGCTCAACTTGTGATGATGGTCTTGTAGGACCAAGAATTGAAACTGCTGGGAATTGACCTTTTGCACCAATAACAGCAACTCTTTCTTCACAAGCATATTGACCAGGTTGTGATAAATCTTTTTTCTTTGTAAGTTCGTAACCTGCACCGAAAAGTGTTTCTAAATCTTCTTTAGAAACGTGAACATGACGAGCAGATGTTTCAACAAGAACTTTTGCCATTTTAAAATCCTTCTTTCAATTATAGATAACAAGCACCTTTATAATTTTCATATAAAGGTGCTTTTAGTAATTAAAATTAATTATTTTGCACTTTCTTCAACTGCAACTGCACAAGCAACTGTCATACCAACCATTGGGTTGTTACCAGCACCTAAGAGGCCCATCATTTCAACATGAGCAGGAACTGATGAAGAACCAGCGAACTGAGCATCACCGTGCATTCTGCCCATTGTGTCTGTAAGACCATAAGAAGCAGGACCAGCAGCAACATTATCTGGGTGAAGTGTACGGCCTGTACCGCCACCAGATGCAACTGAGAAGTATTTTACATTGTTTTCCATAGCCCATTTTTTGTAGGTACCAGCAACTGGGTGTTGGAAACGAGTTGGGTTAGTTGAGTTACCTGTGATAGATACATCAACTTGTTCTTTACGCATAATTGCTACGCCTTCGTTTACATCATTTGAACCGTAGCAACGAACTTTAGCTCTTTCACCATTTGAATAAGCTGTTTCGTTAACGATTTTAAGTTCATCTGTGTAATAATCATAATCAGTTTCAACATAAGTGAAACCATTGATTCTTGAAATAATCATAGCAGCGTCTTTACCAAGACCGTTAAGGATAACTCTTAATGGTTCTTTTCTTACTTTGTTTGCTGAACGAGCAATACCAATAGCACCTTCAGCAGCAGCAAAGCTTTCGTGACCTGCAAGGAATGCAAAGCATTTTGTGTTATCATCAAGAAGCATTGCGCCAAGGTTACCGTGACCAAGACCAACTTTTCTCTGGTCAGCAACAGAACCAGGAATGCAGAATGCCTGAAGACCAATACCGATTTTAGCAGCAGCGTCTGCAGCTTTTGTTGCGCCACTCTTGAGAGCAACTGCAACACCGAGTGTGTAAGCCCAAACAGCATTTTCAAACGCGATAGGTTGAACACTCTTAACTTCTTTTTCTACATCAATACCTTTTGAAAGGCAAAGTTCTCTTGCAGCCTCAAGGCTTTCAATACCATATTCGGCAAGGCACTTTTCAATACCGGCCATTCTTCTTTCTTTACCTTCGAATCTCATATCATTAGCCATTTTAAGAAGCCTCCCTTTTCTTATTCTTCTCTAGGGTCGATGTACTTAACAGCGTCAGCAAAACGACCATAGTTACCTGTGTTGTTTTTGAGTGCTTCGTCAGCAGACATACCGTGACGGATATCTTCCATCATTTTACCGAGTTTTACGAATTCGTAACCGATAACCTGATTGTCAGCATCAAGAGCCATACGAGTAATATAGCCTTCTGCCATTTCCATATAACGAACACCTTTTGCTTTGGTACTGAACATTGTACCAACTTGTGAACGAAGACCTTTACCTAAATCTTCAAGACCTGCGCCAACTACAAGACCATCTTCTGAGAATGCTGACTGGCTACGACCGTAAACAATCTGAAGGAAAAGTTCACGCATAGCAACATTGATAGCGTCACAAACAAGGTCTGTGTTAAGGCACTCTAAAAGAGTTTTACCAGGAAGAATTTCTGCTGCCATAGCTGCAGAGTGTGTCATACCTGAACAACCGAGTGTTTCAACAAGAGCTTCTTCAACGATACCGTTTTTAACATTGAGAGTGAGTTTACATGTACCCTGTTGAGGTGCACACCAACCCACACCGTGTGTGAAACCTGAAATGTCTTTAATTTCGTATGCCTTCACCCATTTTGCTTCTTCTGGAATAGGTGCAGGACCGTGCTGAGGACCTTTTGCTACTATGCACATGTTTTCTACTTCGTGTGAATAGTTCATAAATCATTGACTCCTTTCGGATGTTTATTTTTTTACTATAATATTTTAGTACATTACGCACTTTAAGTCAAGAGTAAATGTCAACCTTTAAACTACAATTTACACAGTGGATTATGGTAAATTTTATTAAAATTGAATAAACGACTTGTTTTTCTTGTCGAATATCTATATAATATAGTATTGGTGAAATTTTTTCAAGGTGACGGGAGCCGAACACCGCACGGTTTTGGAAGACAAAAATTCCCATTAACATCGTCAAAACTCTTGAAATACGTCAGTATTCCTGCGAGTTTTTCCTTGTTACTGAAAAATTTTTTATCTTACAAAACTGCTTGCACCTAAAATTGTAAAGATTTTGGTGCAGTAAGGTGTTTCTTTGGCGCAGTCATACTGGCGTATAACAAGACAAAAAACGGCTTAATGTGCCGAAAGATTTAAATTTTAGGCGTACGGGGTTCGACTCTCGTCACCTTAAGAAAGAGTTTATTTATGGTATTTTCAAGTTTAATTTTTATTTACGCTTTTTTACCAATAACACTTATGCTTTATGCGGTTGGTAAAAAAACGAATTTAAGAAACTACATACTTTTAATAGCATCTCTTGTGTTTTACACATGGGGTGAGCCTGTTTATGTCTTAATTCTTGTAGCAATGACTTTCATTGACTGGATTTCTGCCCTTTTATTGCAGAATGTATGCGAAAAGAAAAGAACAAAAAAAGTAGTTCTTATTGTTACAATTGCTTTAAATCTTCTTATAATCGGTTTCTTTAAATACACTGGGTTCTTCCTTTCAAATGTCAATGCAATTTTCGGTGTTCCTGAAACAATTCCAAATATCATTTTACCTATTGGTATTTCATTCTACACATTCCAGTTAGTTTCTTATGTTGTAGATGTTTACAGAGAAGATGTAAATGCACAAAAGAAGTTTTCGAACTTACTTCTTTACTCAAGTCTTTTCTACCAATGCATAGCAGGACCTATTGTAAGATACAGTGATGTTCATAATGAAATAGAAAACAGAAGAATTGATTTTACTGAAGTTTGTGAAGGTATCTCAAGGTTTTCGGTAGGTTTAGCAAAAAAATGTTTACTTGCCAATATATGCGGTTCACTTTCTGACCAACTTTTAGTATCTGACGCGTTTATGAATTCACCCGAAACAGTAACTGCTGCACTTTCAGAGGTTGCTTCGCGTTCTGCTGTTGGTGTATTCTTTGGAGTACTTTTCTATATGCTTCAGATTTACCTTGATTTCTCTGCTTACTCAGATATGGCAATTGGTATGGGACTTATGGTTGGTTTCCATTTCAAAGAGAATTTCAACTATCCTTATATTGCAAATTCTGTAACAGATTTCTGGAGAAGATGGCACATTTCATTAAGTACATTCTTCCGTGACTATGTTTACATTCCTTTGGGTGGTAACAGAAAAGGAAAAGCGAGAACTTACATAAATCTTCTTATAGTGTGGTTCTTAACCGGTCTCTGGCATGGTGCTTCATGGAACTTCGTTTTATGGGGACTTTTCTTCTGTGCATTCTTATTCATTGAAAAAGCCGGATTTTCAAAAACACTTAAAAACGCACCAAAATTTGTCGGTGTAATTTACACGATGATTATTGTGTATTTCGGTTGGATTCTTTTCAGATTTTCCGACTTCAGATTCATTCCTGTTGTATTAAAAGGTCTTTTAGGACTTAACAACAACGGATTTTTAGATTTTGAAACTAAAGCATTACTTAATTCAAATATTGTGTTTATTATTATTGCTATAATTTCCGTTACTCCTGTTACTAAAAAGTTAAAAGAGTTTATTATTTCAAAATGTGACACGCATAAAAAACAAACCGCATTTGAAATTGCATCTATAGTTATACCCGTAATTTTGTTGATACTTTCAACTTTAACGCTT
Source organism: Oscillospiraceae bacterium (assembly GCA_015065845.1). GTDB lineage: Bacteria > Bacillota > Clostridia > Oscillospirales > Acutalibacteraceae > DTU089. The sequence continues at coordinate 1,905 of SVPQ01000028.1, read as the reverse complement.
GTTGGCGACAGTTACAACCCATTCCTTTACTTCCAATTTTAATTAAGAGGTTTTCAAGTTAAATGATATATAACAAACCAAGAGATTTTATTTTCAGAGTTCCCGACCCCAAGAAAACTGAAAAACAATCTAAAAAAGAAAAACGAAAAAACAAAAAAGATAATATTGAAACTTCTGTTGTCATTACAAAACAGAAACCAAGGAAACAAGAAATTGCAAAAATTGCTTCTTTCTTTGTTACCCTTTATTTAGGTACAGTTTTAGCATTTATAATTCCGTTAAGACCTACATATTCTGAAAGCGAAAAGCGTAATTTGCAAGAGTTCCCCGAATTTTCTGTTCAATCACTTTTTACTGGTGATTATTTTGATGATATTACTCTTTGGTTTTCTGATACATTCCCGTTCAGAGAAGGTATGACAAGAGTCAACACTTTCTTAAAATCACTTTCAGGTTTTTCTACTGTAGAAATTCACGGTGATGTCGAGGGTGGCGATGATATTCCTGATATTCCGCTTGATGTTGACGCAACCGTTGCACCCCCTACAACTACAGAAGTTACTACAACTAAACCTACCACAACAGAGCCCCCTACTGTAACTTCACCTGCGGTTGTTGAAACAACTGGTAAAGATATTCAGGCTACTGTCCCTGATGATATGAACATTCAGTCACTCGGTGCAATTCTTATTGCGGGTAACTCTGCTTATGAATATTACAGTTTTTCAAATTCATTGGCACCGAGGTTTATAAACAGTGTAAGCAACATTAAAAATGCTTCGGGCAACAAGTCAAATGTTTACACTTTGATTGTACCTACAAGTATTGATATTGAATTGAATGATGCGATAAGAAAAGATATTAATTCATCTGACCAGAAAAAAGCACTCGAATTTTTCAATTCATCGCTAAAAAACACAACTGCAGTTACCGGTATTTATGAAAATTTAAGAAATCACAGAACTGAATATTTATATTTCAGAACTGACCACCACTGGACTGCTCTCGGTGCTTACTATGCTTACGAGCAATTCATTTATACAAAAGGTGTTACACCAGTTCCGATTAAAGACTATAAAACACTTCACTTTGATGGGTTCTTAGGTACATTCTACGCAAGTTCAGGACAATCTTCTGACCTCGCTAAAACACCTGACACAGTTATTGCTTATGAACCATTTAATAATGTTGATTTTACTATCACACAAAAAGATGGCGCAACTTTCAAATGGAAAGTTATTGCAGATGCAACCGACTACGCACAAAGTATGAAGTACACCGCATTTATTGGTGCAGACCAACCATACTCTGTAATTGAAAACTTTGATAATCCTGATGGCGAAACCTGTCTTGTTATTAAGGATTCGTTTGGTAATGCATTTGTTCCGTTCCTTATTCCGCATTACAAAACAATTCACATTATTGACCCGAGACATTATGAACTCACTTTAAGCGAATTCAGTCAGAATAAAAAGATTGATGATATTATTTTCATCTCTAACATTTCGACGACGAGAAATGAGATTTTTATTAGTGCGATGGAAGAGTTTATAAAATAATCAGGTGTCAGGGACTAGGGACTAGGAAACAGGAAGCAGGAAACAGGAAACAGGAAGCAGGAAGCAGGAACTAGGAATTAGATATCAGATAAAGAAAAATCATCCTATCATTTTAAGTTGTTTTTTACATCAACTAAAAATGATAGGATGTTTTTATGTTTAAGATACTTGCACACTTGCATACTTGCCACTTGCAACTCGTATAAATGATAGGATGAAACTATTTCTTCGTAGGGGATGAGCTTTGCTCTCCCGCGACAACGCGTTGTTTAATAGAATGCATTTGAAACGAAACTATAAACTATAATTTATTGCACTCGATTAATTTATATTTATAAAAAACTAA
>SVPQ01000027.1 GCA_015065845.1 Oscillospiraceae bacterium | reverse complement strand
TTTTTGATAGTTGTACTTCTTTATGTGAGTCTTATCTTATACATTACAAAATTAATATATGTTATTCCTGTAATTGTAACGATATTTTTAATATCAGTTGCTTTTATAGAATTAGTAAAAAGAAAGAATCCGAGAGTATTTGTTCATCCGTTAGTGATTTTTTCAATTGTAATATCTTTTATCGGAAGTTTCGGTATTATTCATTTTGTTGAAAATTCTTTTTAGTAAGCAATTGTGTTGTTAAGGGGTGTTATTATGAAAAAGGGTAAGTGGGAGTTAGAGCCGATAGTAAAAAAAGTTTGTTTAGTTACAACTATATTTTACGGAATAATAATTGCTCTTGTTGGTTTAATGTATTTGCTACCAAATTTGCCTTTTGTAAATAAGGGGTTTATTGACTATTTTGTAAGTATTATTTTTTTGATTGTAATGGCGGTAGTTTTTTTACATTATCAAACTAACATAGGTTTTGTTTTGCCGATAATTATAACAGTTTTTTTGGTTATTGTTTCTTTTATAGGATTTATAAAAAGAAAAAATCCAAGAGTATTTGTTCATCCGTTAGTGCTCTCTTCTATTGTAACTTCTTTTGTGGGGACAGGGTTTATTATGTGTTTTGTAGAAAGAATTGAAAATGGCTTTTAAATATAAAATAGTAGTAATTTACTATTATTTATGATATAGTATAGATAATTGGGGCAGGTGGTTATAATGCTTACAATCGCAATTTGTGATGATGAAAAGAAAATATGCGATTATATAGAAAGTCGTACAACTGAATTTTTAGCGAAAAATGATTTAGAAGCAGAAGTTTCTGTGTTTTATGACGGTAGTGAACTTCTCAAAAAATGCGAAAGCAATACGCAGAATTTTGACATCATTTTTCTCGATATAAAAATGAAAACATTAAACGGTGTTGAGTGTGCAAAACTTTTAAGAGATATTGGCGTAAATTCGCTTATAGTGTTTATCACATCTTCTGCCGAGTATGTTTTTTCGGGGTATGAGGTAAAGGCATTCCGTTACATTTTAAAAACTGATTTAGTCAATGCGTTTTCACGCGTTTTTGGTGAGTGTCTTACTGAACTAAAAAAACTCAACACAAGTTTCTTTACTGTTAAAACATCTTCGAGCGTTAAAAATATTCCGCTTTCAGATATTTTATATTTTGAAAGTAACAAACGACTTTTAAATATACACACTAAAAACGAAGTAATTTCTTTTTACGAGAAACTTGACAATGTAGAAGATGAACTTAAAGAAAAAGATTTTATAAGAACACATCAGAGTTACTTAGTAAATGCACAGAAAATTAAAAGTGTGTCAAAAGATTCAGCTTTGCTTGTAAATGGCTTCAGTCTGCCTGTAAGTAAAAGTAAGGCAACAAAAGTAAAAGACGCTTATTTGTGGTCAAAGAGGTAGTTAAATGTTAGAATTTTTAGAAACATCACTGTTCTATTTAATAAGACTTTTTTCTTCAACATTAGAAATTCTTCTTGCCTTTTTACTTATGAATGTATTTTTTGAAGATAAATTCAAAAGTAAAAACCCAAAAAGAATTGCATTTGTAATAAGTGCGGGAATTCTTTTAGCACTACAAGAAACAGGTCAGAGCGGTAATATTAAAACCGTTATTCAGATGCTATTAATGATTGCCATTGTCTTTATAATTTTTGATGGGCAAAAGCGTCTTAAAGCAGTTTTTGTAGTTATTTACTCATTGTTTGTAGCACTTTCAAAATTAGTGTCTTATTTTGCGTTTTCATTCTTTATAGATGAATACATAACAAAAATTCCTTATATGGATACTGAAAGTTTCTTTTACAGAATACTGTCAATTGAAATGCCTAATATAATTATGCTTTTAATAATTATTCTTTTAGGTCTTTTTACAAAATCAAAAAATAAAAATGTGCCTTTAAGGTATTGGCTTTTACTTCTTACTGTGCCTGTTACTACACTCGGTACACTTACAGTTTACCAGTATTATATAGACCGTTTGGCACCTGGTGAAGAAATAAATGCTTATATCATCGTTTCAACAATTGGTATTCTTTTTATAAATGTACTTGTGTTTATGCTTTTCTCACGACTTCAAAATCAGTTGGAAATGCAAAGACGACAAGACCTTTTAAATACGCAGATGCGTCTTGAAAAAGAGTCGTTTTTAAGAATTGAAGAAAGCTATAACAGAACAAGAGAATTAAGACACGATTTGAAAAATCATATATTCTCTTTAAAAGGCATAGCAGAAAACGGTACAAAAGAGGAACTTTTAGAATACCTTGAAAAAATGACCGATGCAGTCGAAGAAGCTACATATATTTCAATGAGCAAAAATTCTGCAATAGATGCGGTTATAAATGAGAAAATGCTCCTTGCACAAAAAAGCGGAATCGCAACACATTTTCAGGTTGATTCACTTGAAAAAATCAATGTGCCGAGTATGGATATCTGTACAATTTTAAGCAACGCACTAGATAATGCAATTGAAGCAAATGTCAAAGTAGAAAAAATGAGCGACAGATATATTGAAACAAAAATAACAAATGATGAAAGCGGTATTTTTATTTCTATAAAAAATCCATCACTTGAAGCACCGAAGAAAAGGGCAGGGAATTACATTTCTTCAAAACCTGATAAAGAAAACCATGGTCTCGGTTTAAAGAGTATAAAAAGAACTGTAGACAAACACAAAGGCGATATGCTTATTAAATATGAGAATGAAGTGTTTACGATAATTGTAAATATATAAAACAAAGCACACTTGATTTTGTTTCAAGTGTGCTTTGTTTTTAATGTTTAATTACTGTATTTTCTTCAAGTCCTGCATTTTTAATGCAGTCTTTTAATGCATTTGCCGCAACATCGAATGCTTCACGATTTGTTTTGTAAGTGAAATCATCTTTTAATTTGTCGGCGGTGCCACCTTCTTCTTCTAAATCTTTAAGTCCGTCAAAAACTTTTAAGTGTGGCTCAAGGGTTAAGAATGTGTCACCATTTTTAGTTTCGTTAAATCTCTTTAAAAGTTCTGGGATTTTTCCGTCACCAAGTCCTGCCGGGCGGATACTACCGTCAGAGTAAACACAATCTTTAATATGAAGGTAGTCAATGTAATCTTTTAAAAGTTCAAATGCAGGTAAAATATCCACACCGCATTGAATGAAGTTTGCAGGGTCAAAAACACCTTTTAATTTACCTTTGAAGTGAGAAAGAATTTCAAAACATCTTTCTGCATTGTCACCATAAATACCCTTTTCGTTTTCGTGGCAACAGTAAATTCCGTTTTCGAGTGCATAGTCGCACATTTTTTCAATTCTCTTGAAAACTTCGTCTTTATAATCTTCGTATTTCTCATTTTCAGAGAAATAGAAGCTGAACATTCTTATTCTTTTTGTGCCTAAAACTTTTGCAACCTCTACACAGTTTTTGAAATTTTCAAAATGCTCAGTAAAATCTTCGGTAATCTTAATTTTACCATAGTGTGAGCCGATTGCAGAAATCTTAATTTCGTTTTCGTCTAAAATCTTTTTTAGTTCTTTTGCCTGTTCAACTGTGTAAAGTGAAATGTTGCCCTCATCAAGTCCGCGTGGTTCTAAATGAGTCATTCCGTGAGATTTTAATGCGTCAATTTGTTCTTTTATTCCGCCGCCTGCTTCATCAGCAAAAGCAGAAAGATAAAATGTAGCCATTTTTAATCACCTTTAATTTATAAAAATTTCCTTGTTTGATTTTACAAATTTAGCAACTAAATCGTAAAGTTTATTCTGACTGTAAATTTCTCTGAATTTATCGTCTGTTTTTTCAATTACAGCGTAATCAATTGATGTGTCACTGTTTTCGTCATACATAGGGTAAAGCGTTTCTACAAGTGATAAAATTTCATTGTAACCGACCGCCTTTATTGCCTGAGTTACAAAATCTGTAAGGGGAGCACCATTGTTTTTGAAAAATGTTGAAAGACTTTTTATAGCGTCTTCATCGAAATACTCTAAACAGTAAATATATTTCTTTTCATTTGGTAACCCTAAAAATGCTTCATTCATATCAGGTGCGTTTTCTAATTCAATCTGAATATTCATACAAACACCCGAAAGCATTTTGTTATTGTCGGTAGAATTAAGTTTTTCTAAAGTGAGTGTTCTGAAATTTTCTCTTAATTCATAATCTTTTTTCCATATTTCTGCTTCTTTTTTTAACTTTTCGCGTCTTATTCTTGAAGCAGAAGCTGCTTTTATACAAACGAATATTGCGAGTACCGAAACAACTAAAAGCAACACCCATAAGTACCACTGTACACCAAATAACATTCAATCACCCTTGTAAAGATTTATAAATATCACTCTTTTTAAGACCTGTTTTCTTTGCAATCTCTTTTGATGCTTCGTTAATTGAAACACCGTTTTCGACTAATTCTTTTGCCATAGAAGTTGCAGTTTCTAAAGTGATTTCTTCTTCCAGTTCTTCTGGTTTACCATCTACTATTACAACAAACTCGCCTTTTGGAGCAACTTCACTATACTTTTTACTTGCTTCAAAAAGAGTAGTGTGTTCAACATTTTCGTGGATTTTAGTAAGTTCTTTAATGAGTGCTATTTTTCTGTCACCAAAATACTCCGCCATATCTTTTAATGTAGCGGGTAATTTGTGTGGTGCTTCATAAAAAATCATAGTGCGTTTTTCATTTACTAATTCTTCTAAATGCTTTTTTCTGTTCTGTTTTGCAGTAGTTAAAAAACCTTCAAAAGTAAATCTGCCTGCACTCATTCCTGAAATTGCAAGAGCAGTTATAAGAGCACTCGGGCCCGGTACTGCACAAACTTCAATATTATTTTCATAGCAAAGTTTTGTTAAATCTTCGCCAGGGTCTGAAATAATCGGCATACCCGCATCTGAAACAAGAGCACAGGTTTCACCATTTAAAATTCTCTCTATAATTTTATTACCACGACCTGCTTTGTTATGTTCGTAGTAACTTATCATAGGTTTCTTTATACCAAAATGGTTTAAAAGTTTTATAGTAACTCTTGTATCTTCTGCTGCAATAAAATCGCACGAAGAAAGTGTATCGACTGCTCTCGGTGAAAAATCACCTAAATTACCGATAGGTGTGCCAACAACAAAAAGTTTACCAGCCATTGTTTATATCCTTATTCTAAAATTGTTCCGTCGTTTTTAAAGAGAGGGAGTTTTTCTAAATAGATAATATCTTTTCTGTTTGCAGCGTCACCCTCTGCAAGAATTGTCATATTAGCAACAATATTTGCACCTGCTTTTTCTAAAAGTGTCTGAACTGCTTTTAAAGATTCGCCAAGAGAAATAACATCATCTGCAATAATAACGCGTTTGCCTTTTAATTCTTCTGCTTCGGCTGTGTCTAAATAAAGTTTTTGTTCGCCTTCAGTTGTGATTGAATTTACAACTGCTTCAAAAACACCTGTCATATAAAGTTTTGGCTTTTTTCTTGCAACAAAATATTTCTTACCGCTCTGCCTTGACATTTCGTGAGCAAGCGGAATACCTTTTGCTTCTGCTGTAACTATGTAATCAAATTCTGGTGCCTTTTCTAATAAATCTCTTGCACACGCAACAGTTAATTCTGCATCACCGAAAATAACGAAAGCACCGATTTTAAGGTCATCATTTAATTTGCATAATGGGAGTTTTCTTTCAAGCCCCGCAATAGTCATTGAATGGTACATAATAAGCCCTCATTTCAAAATTTAAAATACACTATAATTATAATATATTGTAAAGAAATGTCAAGAAATAATGAAACCGAGAAATAATTGTTTTAATATGTAGTAATGTGTTGAAAACGGTGCATAAATTGAGTATAATAAAGTATATGTAAAAAATACAAAAACAATTATTTCTGAACGGGGGTTAATATGCATATTCCGACTTGTGAAACACAAAAATTAGATATTTTATCATTTAATGAAGCACTCGAGAATGAAAAGAATGGTTCTTATGAATATGATATTAATAAGTGGATTTATGTTCCTAATGAATATGTTGATTATCGTTATATTTTAGGTACAAGAGGAGAAAATCCGCTTATCTGCATTGGAATAAATCCATCTACTGCAAAACCTGATGATCTTGACAATACTTTGAAATCTGTTGAAAGAACTGCTCGTTTTAACGGTTACGACAGTTTTATTATGTTCAATGTCTATGCACAAAGAGCGACTAACCCGAATGATATGGACTCTTGTAATAACGAATTTTTACATAACGAAAATATGAAAGCATTCCGTTACATTCTTTCTTCTTACAAAAACGGGCACACACCTGCAGTGTGGGCGGCGTGGGGAACTATAATTGAAAAACGCCCATATTTAATAAATTGCGTTAAAGAAATGATTGAAATCGGTAACGAATTCGGTGCAGAGTGGTTCACTGTAGGTAAGCGTTCAGTAAAAGGTCATCCGCACCACCCGCTTTATCTTAAAAACAATAGTCCCGTCGAAAGTTTTGATATTGAAAATTATGTTGACACTTTAAGTAAATAGGTGTATTATCTACTATGTATTTTTATGAGCATTAATATAGTATAAAGGAATGAGTATTTTGCCTATTACAGAATATCTCGTAAACAATGCAAAGAATTTTAAAGATGATGTTGCATTAGTTGAGATTAATCCTGAAGTAGAAGAAAAAAGCAGAATGACCTGGCGTGAATATTCACTTATTGAGCCTGGTAACACAAATTCTGTAAGAAAAGAAATGACCTGGGGCGAGTTTGACAAAAAAGCAAACCGCTTTTGTAATCTTCTCCTTTCAAGGGGTATTAAAAAAGGTGACAGAGTTGCTATTCTTTTAATGAATAGTCTTGAATGGCTTCCGATTTATTTCGGTATTTTAAAAGCGGGTGCTTTAGCAGTTCCGCTTAACTACCGTTATACTGCAGAAGAAATTAAATATTGCCTTAAACTTTCTGACAGCAGTGTGTTGGTTTTCGGTCCTGAATTTATTGGTCGTGTTGAAGAAATATGCGACAGAATTCCTGATGTGAAATACACATTTTATGTCGGTGAAGATTGTCCTACATTCTCAGAAAGTTATGATGAACTTGTTACATATTGTTCAACAAAAGCACCGGATATTACTTTAACTGACGATGATGATGCCGCAGTCTATTTTTCATCTGGTACAACAGGATTCCCGAAAGCGATTTTACACGCACACAGAAGTCTTGTTCACGCAGCAAAAACAGAACAGGCTCACCATTCACAGACAAAAGAAGATGTGTTTTTATGTATTCCGCCACTTTACCACACAGGTGCTAAAATGCACTGGTTCGGTTCACTTGTTGTCGGCGGTAAAGCAGTTATTTTAAAAGGTACGAAGCCACAATGGATTATTAAAACTGCAAGTGATGAAAAATGTTCAATTATATGGCTTTTAGTTCCTTGGGCACAAGATATTCTTGATGCTATTGAAAGAAAAGATATTGATTTGTCACAATATGAACTTTCACAGTGGAGACTTATGCATATAGGTGCACAACCTGTCCCACCAAGTCTTATAAAGCGTTGGCTTTCTGTTTTTCCACATCATCAGTATGATACAAACTATGGTCTCAGTGAATCTATAGGCCCTGGTTGTGTTCATTTAGGTGTAGAAAATGTACACAAAGTCGGTGCTATTGGTAAAGCGGGTTACGGTTGGGAAGTTAAAATCGTAAACGAAAAAGGCGAAGCAGTAGAAAAAGGCGATGTAGGTGAATTAGCAGTCAAAGGCCCCGGTGTTATGACCTGCTACTACAAAGATGAAAAAGCAACTAACGAAGTTCTTCGTGATGGTTGGCTCTTTACAGGCGATATGGCAAGAGAAGATGAAGATGGTTTCATATTCCTTGTTGACAGAAAGAAAGATGTTATTATTTCTGGTGGCGAAAACCTTTACCCTGTACAGATTGAAGATTTTCTTAGAAAACACAGTGCTATTAAAGATGTTGCAGTTATCGGTCTTCCCGATGCCCGTCTTGGTGAAATTGCAACTGCAATTATTGAGGTGAAGACAGGCGAAACTCTTACAGAAGAAGATATAAACGACTTTTGTTACGATTTGCCGAGATACAAACGACCAAGAAAAGTTATTTTTGCTACTGTACCGCGTAACCCTACCGGTAAAATAGAAAAACCAAAATTACGCGAAATGTATTGTGGCGAAAGCGTTGTTGCAAAGCAGAACGAGATTAAATAAACAAATAAATTACATATTATAGAGAGAAAGATTGAAATTATGAAAAAATTACTTTTAGGTAATGAAGCAGTTGCACGCGGTCTTTATGAAGCAGGTTGCAGAGTTGCTTCAAGCTACCCAGGTACACCAAGTACTGAGATTACAGAATTTATTGCTACTTATGACGAAATTAAAAGTGAGTGGGCACCAAATGAAAAAGTTGCTTGTGAAGTTGCTTTTGGTGCAGCGGTTGCAGGCGCTCGTTCTTTCTGTGCTATGAAGCATGTAGGTCTTAATGTTGCGGCAGACCCACTTTTTACATCTTCTTACACAGGTGTAAATGCGGGTATGGTTATTATTGTTGCCGATGACCCAGGTATGCACTCTTCACAGAATGAGCAAGATAGTCGTCACTATGCAAAGGCTTCAAAAATTATGATGCTTGAGCCTTCAGATTCTCAGGAATGTCTTGAGTATTCAAAATTGGCTTTTGAACTTTCAGAAAGATTTGACACACCTGTTCTTTTAAGACTTACTACAAGAGTTTCTCACTCAAGAAGTCTTGCAGAAGTTGGCGAAAGAGTTGATGGTGGTCTTAAAACTTATGAGAAAAATCCCCAGAAATATGTAATGGTACCTGCAAATGCAAAAGTAAAACATGTTGAAGTTGAAAAACGCATTTTATCACAGGTAGAATTCTGTGAAAAAGAAGCAGTAGAAATCGGTCTTAATACAGTTGAATATAACAGTAAGAAAATCGGTGTTATTACATCTGGTATTACATATACTTACGCAAAAGAAGCGTTAGGTGATAATGCATCTTACTTGAAATTGGGTTGTGTTTACCCACTTCCTGAAAAACTTATTAAAGATTTTGCAAGTGAATGTGAAACAGTTTATGTACTCGAGGAACTTGATGATTATATTGAAACACATTGTAAAAAAATCGGTGTGAATGTTATCGGTAAAGAAGCATTTACACTTTTAGGTGAATATTCACAAGGTCTTATTAAAAAAGTTGTTTTAGGTGAAGAGGTTAAGAATATTACGGCAGATGTTAATATTCCACCTCGTCCACCAGTACTTTGTGCAGGTTGTCCTCACCGTGGTCTTTTCTATGCACTTAAAAGACTTAATGTTACTGTAAGTGGTGATATTGGTTGTTACACATTGGGTGTTGCGAAACCACTTGGTATGATGGATACAGTTCTTTGTATGGGTGGTAGTGTTTCAGGTCTTCACGGCAGAAATTTAGCAGACCCGGAAAATGCTAACAGAAGTGTTGCGGTTATTGGTGATTCAACATTTATCCATTCAGGTATTACAGGTCTTATAGATATTGCTTATAACAATACAAATTCTGTTACTATTATTCTTGATAACAGTATTACAGGAATGACAGGTCACCAGCAGAACCCAACAACAGGTAAAAATATTAAGGGTGACCCTGCAACAGCAGTAAGTCTTGAAAGACTTTGTGAAGCAGTTGGAATAAAAAATGTATTTGTTGTTGACCCTTACGATTTGAAAGAAACAGAAGAGGGCATTAAAAAGGCTCTTTCATTAAATGAAGCGGCAGTTGTTATTTCAAGAAGACCTTGTGCTTTACTTAAAACAGTTAAGCATAAACCTGCTTTAAAGGTAGATAAAGATAAATGTAAATCATGTAAAGCGTGTATGAAAATCGGTTGTCCTGCTATAAGTATGAAAGACGGAAAAGCAGAAATCGACTTTACACAATGTTTAGGTTGCGGTGTTTGCGAACAACTTTGCAAATTCTCGGCAATCTGCGAATAAGGAGGTGCAGTAAAAATGGTTAAATCAATTATGATAGTTGGTGTAGGCGGTCAAGGTACACTTCTTTCAAGCAGAATTTTAGGTACTGCACTTCTTTTAAAAGGTTACGATGTTAAAGTTTCTGAAGTTCACGGTATGAGTCAACGCGGTGGCTCTGTTGTTACTTATGTAAAATATGGTGACAAAGTTTATTCACCTGTTGTAGGTCCTGGTGAAGCAGATATTATTTTAGCATTTGAACAACTTGAAGCAGCTCGCTGGTTGAATCACCTTAAAATCGGCGGTAAAATAGTTACCAACACACAAAAAATTGACCCTATGTCGGTTGTTATCGGTGATGCAGAATATCCTGAGGGTGTTATTGATTCAATTAAAAATGCAGGTGTTGATATTTTCTCACTTGATGCACTTTCAAAGGCAGTTGAAGCAGGTAACCCGAAATCTGCCAATGTTGTTTTGATTGGTGCTATGGCTAAAACTACTGATATTGAAAAAGATATATGGTTAGATGCCTTGAAACAAAATGTTCCTGAGAAGTTTTTAGATGTTAATCTTAAAGCATTTGAACTCGGATACAACTCATAATCTGAATAAAAAATTGTCAAAAGTCTTGACTTTTTTTAGTTGGAGTGGTATATTCAAAATGTTAAATGCGATGACCAGAAACCAGTAGGTCGGAGAGTTTCTCAAGAGAGTTGCCGGATGGTGCGAGGCAATGTAGCTCCCTTCTCGAATTCCTTCTGTTAGCAGTGCGCTGAACGAGAGTTTTCTCAATTAGGATGCAACGGGTGTTCCCGTAACAGAACTAAGGTATGATAGTACCTGATAAGGTCGTTACTGTGAGGTTGCGACAAACTGAGGTGGTACCACGGGAATTTTTCTCGTCCTCTGTATTCTTCGGAATGCGGAGGGCGTTTTTTGTTTGTTCTCATTCCGAAAAACAAGTTTGGAAATTTTCAGACAAAACTTAGAAAGGGTGTACAAAATGTCACAGAATTACTATCAAAAAGAATTTGAAACTATGTCCAGAGAAGAAATGAAAAAACTTCAATCTGAAAAGATAGTTAAACAAGTTAAGCATGTTTACGAAAATGTACCTTACTATCGTAATCTTATGGATGAAAAAGGTGTAAAACCTGAAGATATCAAAGGTATTGACGATTTGCATAAACTTCCATTTTTATCAAAAGCGGATTTAAGAGAGGCATACCCTTATGGACTTTTAGCAAAGCCACTTGAAGATTGTGTTCGTATTCATTCTACATCAGGAACAACAGGCCGTAGAGTAGTTGCTTTTTACACACAGAATGATGTGGATTTATGGGAAGATTGCTGTGCCCGTGCTATTGTTGCCGCGGGTGGTACTAAAAAAGATGTTTGTCAGGTTGCTTATGGCTACGGTCTTTTCACAGGTGGTGCAGGTCTTCACGGTGGTTCACATAAAGTAGGTTGCCTTACATTACCAATGTCTTCAGGTAATACTGACCGTCAGATTCAGTTTATGGAAGACCTTCAGGCAACAATTCTTTGTTGTACACCTTCTTATGCAGCATATATTGGCGAAAGCTTAAAAGAACAGGGTTATAAACCAGAAGATATTCCACTTAAAGCAGGTATTTTCGGTGCAGAACCCTGGACAGAAGAAATGCGCAGGGGTATCGAAGAAACTCTTGGTATTAAAGCGTATGATATTTATGGTCTTACAGAAACAAGTGGTCCCGGTGTTGCTTTTGAATGTTCAGAACAAACAGGTATGCATGTAAACGAAGACCATTTCTATGCAGAAATTATTGACCCTGATACAGGCGAAGTTTTGCCTGAAGGAAGCAAGGGTGAACTTGTATTTACTGCTCTTGACAAAGAAGCATTCCCATTACTCCGCTATCGTACCCGTGATATTTGTGTGCTTAGCCGTGAAAAATGTTCTTGTGGCAGAACACTTGTAAAAATGGCTAAACCTATGGGCAGAACAGACGATATGCTTATAATTCGTGGTGTAAATGTTTTCCCGAGTCAGATTGAAACAGTTCTTCTTAAAGAAGGCTATGAGCCAAACTACCAGATTGTTGTTGACAGAGTAAACAACAATGATACATTTGAAGTGAATGTTGAAATGACACCAGAGAAATTTACAGATAAAGTCAGCGATATTCTTGCTATGGAAAAAAGTCTTGCTAACGCAATGAAGATTATGCTTGGTATCAATCCACAGGTTCACCTTGTTGCACCGAAGTCCATTGCTCGTAGTGAAGGTAAAGCAGTTCGTGTTGTTGATAAGAGAAAACTTATATAAAATTTGAGAGGAGAATGAATTATGTCTATTAAGCAATTAACAGTATTTGTTGAAAATAAACAAGGAGCAGTTATTCCGATAACTGATATACTTTCAAAAAATAATATAAATATCAGAGCATTATCTATTGCAGAAACTCAGGAATTTGGTATTCTTCGTCTTATTGTAAACGATATCGAAGCCGCTGAAAGAATTCTTACAGAAGCGGGATATCTTATAAAAGTTACAGATGTTGTCGGTGTTAAAATCGGTGATGCACCAGGTAAACTTACAGAGGCATTAAAGGTTCTCAGTGAAAATAAAATTAATTTAGAATATCTTTATGCTTTTATGGCAAGGACAGAAAGACACGCTTATGTTGTTTTAAGGGTCGAAGATAATGATTTGGCAAAGAGGGCTTTAACAACTTCCGGTTTCCATATTATTACAGAAGCAGATGTTGATAAGTTATAATAATTGAAATTTGAAAGTTGAAAATTTCGGAAACGCTGTGTGATTATAATTCAAAATGCGTAATGCGTAATTCGGAATTGCGTTGGCAATTATAGTATTATAAAAATAACTACATTCTTTCATTCAGGATTTAATCTAATGAGAGAATGTAGTTTCTTATTACTAATATCTAACACCTAACACCTAACACCTAACACCTAACACCCAGCCCCTAACAACTAGCCAACTAGCCATACTAGCAACTTGCAACTTGCAACTGCATATACTGATATTGGTGAAGTGTATGATAAAGTTTTACTTTAAACCAATAATACGACGACGGATACATATAAAAGCCAAAAGATATATACCAAAGAAACAAAAACACGCACTCACCTTTAAGTTTATGTGCGTGTTTTTAATTTTGGCTATTTTATTTATTTTTTTGGATATGCCTATAAGACCAGTTGTAAGAGAAAACGCAAAATATATAGTAAAAAACGAAGTTACTATTATGATAAACGAATGTGTCGGAGATTATATTTCAAAAAATAATATAGCGTACAGCGACTTAATAACCATTTCTTTAAACGATAAAAAAGAGGTTGTATCAATTGAGACTGATACAATTGCAATTAACAAGTTGAAGTCCAATATTACAAACGCTATTGCCAATGACTTAAAAGACAGTCGTGGTGAAAAAATCAGAGTATCTTTAGGAAATCTCCTTGATAGTTATATTTTAGACCATATCGGTATAGAATTTCAGGTCAAATTAACCGACTATGGATTTATAGAAACCGACATTTCTACGAGTTTTAAAAGCACAGGGATAAATCAGACACTACACAGAATAAACTTAAAAATAAAAGTGGATGTAAACATAAATGTTGGTACACTTTACCAGACCGAAACAGTAGAAACCGAAATTCTTTTAGCAGAAACCGTCCTTGTCGGAAATGTGCCTGAGTTTTATTTGAAATAGGTGTTAGGTGTTAGGTTTTAGGTTTTAGGTTTTAGGTGTTAGGTGTTAGATATTAGTAATAAGAAACTACATTCTCTCATTAGATTAAATTCTGAATGAAAGAATGTAGTTGTTTTTATAATAATATATAATTGTGTCGCAGACCATTCAATTTCGAATTACGCATTCCGAATTGAAATAAACTCGTTCATCAATTCGTGCCCTATATCAACATAATTTCCTGTTTCTTTCGCAGTGTTCTCTGTGAATGTTTCAATTCCTGAGTCAGCGTGTTTTGATTTTTGGTAAATCATATATGGTACAGGGTCACTTGCGTGAGTCATAGTTTTAATTGGTGTCGGGTGGTCAGGTAAAACCATAATTTTATAGTCTTCAAGTTTTTCGAGTTCAGGAAGAATTGTACCCAAAACAAGTTCATCAATCATTTCAATTGATTTTACCTTGTTGTGTGGTTCGTTTCTGTGACCACATTCGTCTGGTGCTTCTAAATGTATGTAAACAAAATCGTGAGTTTTGAGTTCATCTAAAGCACATTTTGCTTTGCCAACAAAATTTGTGTCAATGTAACCAGTAGCACCTTCTACTTCAGGTGCAGACATATTAGCACATTTTGCAATACCTTTAAGTAAGTCAACTGCAGAAATAATTGAGCCGCTTACATTGTATTTTTCTTTAAAGTCAGGTAAAGCAGGTTTTGTGCCCTCGCCCCAGAGCCAGATTGAGTTTGCAGGTTTTTCGCCTCTCTTGATTCTCTCTTTATTAACAGGGTGTTCCATTAAGAAGTCGTAGCTTTCTTTCATCATTTTAATAAGTTTCTGTGCATTAGGAGATGTTGAAAGATGTTCTTTTATAACTTTACCTGAAATATCGTGCGGAGGTGTCATTTTGCCTAAATCTAAAGTACCGTTGTTCCACACAAGACAATGTCTGTAAGCAACACCACCGTAAAATTTAAAAATATCATTACCAAAGTGCTTTTCAACATCTTTAATAATTTCTCTTGCTTCTTTTGTAGAAATGTCACCGGCACTGTAATCTACCATTGTTTTGTCTTCATAGTTTTCTTCATCACTAAGAGTAACCAGATTACAACGGAAGATAATATCAGTATCTTTCATATCGACACCAATGCTGACTGCTTCAAGTGGTGAGCGACCGGTGTAACATTCTTTAGGGTTGTAGCCCAAAACGCTCATATTCGCAATGTCGCTACCAGGTTTTAAACCATCACCAACAGTTTTTACAATACCCATTTTGCCGAATCTTGCAAGTTTATCAAGGTTTGGTTTTTTTGCAACTTCCATAGGAGTTTTTCCGTTTAAAGCATCAACAGGGTAGTCTGCCATACCATCGTAAAGTACAACTACATATTTCATAAATATCACCTTATATCTGTTCTGAAAAATTACTATATAAATATACAACTTATTTAAAGTGAATGTCAATAAAATGTGAAAAATATATTGAAAATGTTTTTTATTGTTGTATAATTGAAGTGTTAAATTTTTCTAAAGGAGTAATTTTTATGAAATTCCCAATTGCATTACAACTCTATTCCGTAAGAGATGACATGGAAAAAGATTTTTATGGCACACTCGAAAAAGTTAAAGCTTTAGGCTACGAGGGTGTAGAATTTGCAGGTCTTTTCGGCGAAAAGGCAGAAGATATCAAAGCTAAATTAGCAGAACTTAATTTAACACCGATTTCTGCTCATGTGCCTTATTACGATATGCTTGAAAATCCAACAGAAGTTTTAAAAGATTATAAAGAAATCGGTTGTAAATATGTTGTTGTACCTTACCTTACAGAAGAGTGCCGCCCTGGTACAGATGGTTTTTCTGATACAGTCAAAGGTATAAGAAAAATTGGTGAAGCGGCAAAAGAACTTGGCCTTCAACTTCTTTACCACAACCACGATTTTGAATTTATTAAAATCGACGGTGAATATGCACTCGATATTCTTTACAATGAAGTACCATCAGAATTTTTACAGACAGAAATTGATACTTGCTGGGTAAATGTAGGCGGTGAAAATCCTGCAGGTTATATTGAAAAATATACAGGTCGTGCACCAGTAGTTCACCTTAAAGATTTTGTTGGTTCAAATAATGGTGGCCCACTTTACAAACTTATTGGTATTGAGGAAGAAGAAACTGAAACTAAAGAACAGACATTTGAATTCAGACCGGTAGGTTACGGTGTTCAGGATTTTAAGGCTATTTTAAAAGCATCAGAAAAAGCAGGTGCTTCATGGGTAGTTGTTGAACAGGATAATCCATCAATGGATAAAACTCCACTTGAGTGCGCTGAGATGAGTATTAATTTCTTGAAAGAAATCAATGTTTGAGGAAATAGGAATTAGGAACTAGGAACAAGGAATTAGTTTTGTGAATTTTAAATTGCCTTATCATTTTTTGTTGGTGTATAAATCAACTTTAAATGATAAGGTGATTTTATTTATCGCGAAGCCCTATTTCCTAATTCCTATTTCCTGAAATTTTTCGATTTCGCGAAAAATTTGACACACAAATTACACACGGATATAATAGAGTGTAAATACAAGGGGGAGAGTTAATGTATAAAATTCTCGTTGCAGATGATGAAATTAAAATAAGAAACACCATAAAAGATTATCTTACTGCAAAAGGTTTGAATGTTACTACTGCAAGTGATGGAGAAGATGCAGTTGAAAAAACAGAAGAAACGGAATTTGATTTAATCATACTTGATGTTATGATGCCAAAAAAAGATGGTCTTAAAGCGTGTGAAGAAATAAGAAAATATAGCAATGTTCCCATTCTTTTTCTTTCAGCTTTAGGTGAAGAAACTGATTATTTAAAAGGTTTTTCATCAGGCGGTGATGATTACATAGTAAAACCATTCCCACTTTCAGTTTTGCATCAGAAATGTCTTTCTATGATTGCAATGTCTAAGGGCACTACAAAGCGTGATGAGATTTCTCTGAACGGAATTGTAATTGATTTAGCAAAACGAAAAGTTTTTGTTGAGTCACAAGAAATTATGCTTACAACGAAAGATTATGAATTGTTACGCTATTTAATGGAGAATAAAAATATAGTTTTAGACAGAGAAAAAATTCTCAATAGAATATGGGGTTGGGAATACGAGGGAACTTCGCGTGTGGTAGATACACACATTAAAAGAATTCGTAAAGCTTTAGGGGAAAAAGCAGGGTGTATTAAGACGGTGGTGAATGTGGGATACACTTTTGAATGCTGAATTGTAGCATTTTGTGCTGTCAGCAAAAATTCTTGATTTACACAAGGCGGATTATGGTTGCGCCAATATAAAAGACGGAGTGGAGTTTTATTTTAATATTAAATAATGGGGGTTAAAATAAGTTGGGTAGGATAAAAAAACTTTTTTCATTATTTATGGAATCTGATTTAGTAGATATACCGATATCTATGGACTTTGATTTTTTGGAAGATAAAAAAGAACGACGTTTTTATTTTCGCGTTAAGCGTAGAGTTTTTATTTTAGAAATTTTAGTGCTTCTTTTGTCAGTAGTTATATTCATTCCAGCTGTAACCCGTGAATTTTCTAGCGAAGTCGGCTATTATATGGATAACGAGCGGATAGGATACAGAATTTCAGGTGATGAAAAAATAACAAAAGATAATTTTATAGCATATTACAGTGACGATTTTTTCGGGTTTCCTTTTGCTATGGCATTGTACGATTCGAGTGGTAAACTTTTACACACTAATAGTACGATTGTGTCATTTAACACCGATGGTGAAGAAAAGTATTGTTACATAGAAGAATATCTTAATGAAGAACAGAAAACAGAATTTAACAGTATGAAAGAAAAAGGGTATCTGTGCGATGTTATTGTGGTTGAGAGTTTAACATACTATGAGCAAAATGGTGTTGTAGTACCTGTTGAAATGGTAGTTTCTTTTTATGATTACAAAAAAGATGCTGCGTCCGAAAGTAAAAAATATAAGTTTTTAGATTATAGCGGTGAAACAAATACTGTAACAATAGAAGATTATGAGAAAACCAATCTGGGGATTTTAAAAACAAGTTTCTATTACAGTGCACCCAATAATGATTACAAGATGTATAACGAGTGTCTTCAGCAGGTGTCTAATATAAATTTCGGTGATTATAGTTGTGACTATAAATTAAACGGATTTAATGTTGAAAATTTACCTGTAGCGAACTATGTTATGGGTACACCGGACAATCAGAACTTTCTTTTAAAGGTAGTAGAAATTGACGGAGAAAACTACATTTTAGTTTTTAAAAGTAGATTTAATAGATTTGAAAGAGCATTTCACGATTCAAGTTGTTTTACAATAGCGTTGACTGTTATTTTGGTGTTTAATGTATTGATGCTTGTTTTACCTGATAAATTCTTGGAAAAATATCGTGAACGACAAAGTTTTGAAGAACTAAAATCAAGTTTTACCTCTGCAATGGCACACGAAATGAAAACGCCTATTGCGATTATACAAAATCAATGCGAGTGTATTTTAGAAAATATTGCACCACAGAATAACAACGAATATGTTTCATCGATTTATGACGAAGCAACTAAAATGAACAAACTTGTTACAGATATGCTTCAGTACAACAGAATTTCTCAAATCAGTATTCTTGATTTAGAAAAAACTGATTTAGGTGAACTTGTGTTAAGTGAAACAGAAAAATACAAAAAGCATTTTAAAATGCACAAAAAACAGGTTTCTGTTGATATTGAAACAAATAAAAAGGTTAAATGTGACAGAACCTTAATTTCACTTGTAATAGATAACTTTTTGTCAAATGCAGTAAAGCATACAGAAGATGGTGGCGAAATTAAGGTTACCGTTAAAAATGGTGTAGAGGGTGTAAAGGTTCTTGTCTTTAATTCGGGTTCACAAATTCCCGAAGCCGACAAGAATAAAATATGGTCTGTGCTTTATAAAACAGATAAGTCGCGAACTGACCGCGATAAATCAAGCGGTGTAGGTCTTGCGGTGTCAGCAAAAATTCTCGATATGCATAAGGCTGACTATGGTTGTACAAATGTAGAAAACGGAGTGAAGTTCTATTTTAATATAAAAAAATAGGTTATAGGTTTTATTTATAACGGAGGAGAAAGATATGAAAGGTAAAATGATAACGATTTCTGTCTTTACTGTAATAGCATCAATTGTATTTTATTGCTCGATTTTGTTTCAACCAATGTACTTTTTCGAGTTTGAAGCTTTGCCGATTCTTTTGTTTTCAGCCGAAGCTTTATTGATTATTTCAATAATCCTTATTGCGTCTGCAATTCTTATTTCTAAAGGGATATTCGACGGCGAGAAAATAAAAAAGAAAATTATTGGTGTATGTGTTTTCATAGTTGTGGGTTGTTCCTTGTTAGTAGGTTACAATGCTTTAGCTTTTTATGATGGCTACACACCTGAAAGATATACAGAAAACAACAGAGAATATACACAAACGCTGTTTCCGTATCATAATATAACAGGTGAGGATTATGAAAGATTTGATATTTCTGCATCTTATATAACGGGTACGAAATATTTTTGGTTAGAGTCTTATGGGGTGTCAGTTTACGGAATGCCTCAAGGTTATGATGTAAGATATTTTGAAAGCATAAGTCCATTTATGAATTTTAAATTCAGGATGGAAATAGAAAATCCTCTTGTGAAGGACTGGGCAGAATTAAGGGCAGTATCACAGGGGGAAGTAATAAATATAAATGGTAAAGATGTAATCTTTTTTGAAGAAGATGGTGATTACGGCATTTTAGTTAAAGATTTCAATAAATCTACATATGCGACCCTGACAAATACTAATTATACAAATATGACCAAAGAAGAATTCGCGAGTGAGGTTTTAAAACAACACGAAGAATTGAAGCATATTTCTGAAAGTAACGCTTTTTTTGATGTTCCGTTTTCAGATATATTCAATTAACAGGTTTTGAGTTGATAAAACCTTTGTACTCGCTACGCGTTTTAGAAATTGAAAATTGCAGGGATACGCCTTTTTAAAGTGCTGAATGCCGAGTGCTGAGTTTTGGAACTGCGCAATTATAAAAATGCACAATTAAATAATGTAAAAAAATTAAAAATGAAACGAAAAATTAACTCTCACTATGGTAGGGGCAGACCTTTAAAATGCAGAATGCAGAATGCAAAATGCAAAATTTCGGGACCTGCGGTCGGCAATTATAATAGTTGCTAGTATGGCTGGTTGGCTAGTATTATAAAAAAGAGAAGTTCTATCATTTTCGGTTTATGAAAGTGATAGAACTTTTTATTTTAAAGAATGAAGAAGAAACAATAAAGAATAAATGACACGAAAAAGTGATTGCAAGAGCGTACCTCTCTTCGAAGAGAGGGGGACCGCCATTTCGTTGTTTTTCTAGTTTTCGCATACTTTCAAGCGAGTAAAATTTTATAAACTTTATAATGTTCCTTGGGTGGTGGAGAGTTCTTAAAAATTTTGAAATGAATAATGAAGTCGCTTACGCTGATGAATATTGAATAATGAATAATTGTGGGGCTACGCCGTAATTATAATTGAAAGTTG